>NZ_VPBM01000022.1:0-70868 GCF_013418745.1 Acinetobacter sp. YH12126
AAAACTTTCAAAATCCTTGCCGAGCGATATCGTAATCGAGGAAAAAGACTGGGCTTAAGATTCAATTTAATTGCAGGAATCTATAATTTAGAGCTGAGCAAAAAATGAATTATGAAAGAAGTCTAATGTAAATTAGCTAAATATAAACTAGAGTCTGAAATTCAAGTGGGAAAAAAACTTTGTGCAAATAAAGAGTACATCGAACTCGTTTACAAAACCCTTTTTGAAATTCCCGTCAAATTAACTCAAGTACTATGGAGAAAACAATTTCCAAAAGATATTGAAAAAGCAGATGACAGCTTAAGTGATATTGCATACGAACTATTAATTAGTGAAGAATATGAACTAGCGTCACTTTTATTAGACTTTGCATGTAATGTATTAAAAAAATGGAGTTCTGAGGGACAACGACTAGTTTTTGTTATAAATAGAGCTATTTCTTATAAATTTAGTGGCAAAGATTTTAATAAAATTCTTGATACTGAAGATTGGTCCGCATGTAAAACTTCATATCAATTATGCGTAGCTGTACTTAAAGAGGATTTTAAATTAGCAAAAAGATATATGATCAAAGTTGGTAAATCTGAAGAAGTTGGTGAAGTTTCTTTCCTAGAGTGGCCATGTTTCAGAAATTTCCGTGAAACTGATTATTTCAATGAAGCCTTTATTGAGATTTTTGGTAAAGAACCATCTTATATTGAAAGTATAAATACAGAAACAGAAACAGAAACAGAAACAGAAACAGAAACAGAAACAGAAACAGAAACAGAAACAGAAACAGAAACAGAAACAGAAACAGAAAATTGTAACTTGGCTCCACCAATTGAAAAGTATGCTTAAATCCCTCCTAACCTCCCTTTAAAAAAGGGAGGAACTACGCGAATCCACAATCATAATAATATTCGCGTGAAGTCCCCCTTTGAAAAAGGGGGATTTAGGGGGATTCATCAACCAACTGATCCAAACAACATTAGTAAACGACTTCTACCACATCATCAATCCCCCCCATCACCTGCCCATTATCAAATCTCAACACCTTTAACCAAAGCTGAGCCAAAGCTTCATCTCGAATTCGATCTGCCTCTAATTCTTCAGGCGAAAAGTGCTGACTACCATCGCACTAAAGCCTACATTCAAGCCCTCACCCCAGCCCTCTCCCAAAGGGAGAGGGAGCACCATCTAATTTAATAATCAGGTTAATTCAATAGTGAAAGTTCCCTCTCCTCTCAGGAGAGGGTTAGGGAGAGGTAAATCAGTCATGTTATTGCGTAAATCACGCGAGGCTTGTTTTAAATTTTTATTGTAGGGTTTCATTTTATTCTTCTATTTTAATATTTTTAATCCCTCCTAACCTCCCTTTAAAAAAGGGAGGGATTATCACGTAATTCATTTAATCACATGAAAAAGTCCCCCTTTGCAAAAGGTGAGAAGCGTAGCTTCGCAAGAGGGGGATTCTATCGAAGAATATATACAACTGAGACGTCAATTTTCCACCACACTCATCGATCAACTGCCCTTTTTTACACTTTTATGTCAGCAAACATTATGTTTTTCGATAATAATAAACTTTTTTACATTCTCCCCTATAAATACAGATTGGTACATCCATGAAAAAACTCATGAACGGTGCAGAAAACATCGTAATTGAAATGTGCAAAGGCTTCGTTCTTGCGCATCCTGAACTCGCATTTAACGAGTCACACAAAATCATTTCACGTAAAGAAAAACACAATAACGTGGCACTTATCAGTGGTGGTGGTAGCGGTCACGAACCTGCCCATGCAGGCTTTGTAGGCACAGGCATGTTAGACGCTGCCGTATGTGGTGATGTATTTGCATCTCCATCGCAAATTCAGGTCTATAAAGCCTTACAGCAAGTCGCAACTGACAAAGGCGTGCTGATGATCATCAAAAACTATTCTGGCGATATGATGAATTTCCAGAATGGCGCAGCCCTTGCAACTGAAGACGGCATTAAAGTTGACTATGTCAAAGTGGCAGATGACATTGCGGTTAAAGACAGCCTATATACAGTCGGTCGTCGTGGTGTTGCAGGTACAGTGTTTGTACATAAGATTGCAGGTGCAGCAGCATCAAAAGGTTTAGAACTTGCAGACGTAAAAGCGATTGTTCAAAAAGCTGCGGACAACGTCATTAGCCTTGGTTTTGCTTATAGCTCATGTACTGTTCCAGCCAAAGGCACGCCAACGTTTACTTTGGCTGATGACGAAATGGAATATGGCGTCGGCATTCACGGTGAACCCGGCATCCGTCGTGAAAAAATCTTGCCATCCAAAAAAATGGCACAGCGCATCGTGGATGACCTGTTCCTTGACCGTCCAGACATGAAAGAAGTTGCAGTCTTGGTCAATGGCTTTGGTAGCACACCGCTGCAAGAGTTGTATGTCTTTAACCATGATGTATGCGAACACCTTGCACGTAAAGGCATCAAAATTTACCGCACATTTGTCGGCAACTATATGACCAGTATCGACATGAATGGTGCATCTGTGTCCTTGCTTGCTGTCGATGATGAATTGAAAACCTACCTCGATGCAGCAGCCAATACCCCTGCATTTAAAATGGATGGTTCAGCAGCACAGCCTTTAACTTTTGTATCCAAAGATGCTTCAGCCGAAGCTGTAGTAAACACCCAAGTTGAAACACAGCCTGAACATGCGGTGATTAGCAATGAACAATTCACCATCGAAAACATGCGCTATGTGGTCGATGTCATGTCTGCCTGCATCATTAGAAATGAAGTGCCATTCTGTGAACTGGACGCGCATGCAGGTGACGGCGACTTCGGTATGAGCGTGGCGAAAGGCTTTAAGCAATTAAAACGTGAATGGCAAAGTCTGATTCAAGCGCAGCAGATGGATGAATTCATGCTGAACTGCTCAATGATCATTATGGAACATTGTGGTGGCGCGTCTGGCCCAATCTGGGGTTCAGCATTCCGGGCGGCAGCAAAATCAATTCAAGGCAAATCAGTTTTAACTGTCGCTGATTTTGCCGAGATGCTGCAAGCAGCGGTCAAAGACATTCAAACCACAGGTGAACGTTCATTTGGACGTGGCGCAGTGGTGGGTGATAAAACCCTAATTGATGCCCTAGTACCATGCGCAGATTCATGGTCTACCCATACCGACAAATCGTTTAAAGAAAACTTTGTCCTTGGTGCAAAAGCGGCGGTTCAAGGCGCTGAAAATACCAAAGAGATCGTAGCGCGTATGGGACGTGCCGGAACTGTAGGCGACCGTAGTCTTGGCTATCCAGATGCTGGCGCACATGGTTTAGGTGTAATCTTTACGGATATTGCAGAACATATTAAATAACTGAGCATCTTTAAAAATTGCCAGACCACATCAAAAGCATCGATTCGTCGGTGCTTTTTTTATGGCTATTTTAAAGCACTTTTTTTCATCAAATATCTCATGCATACAATACCGTTAGCATGAAATCCATTTTCAAATAATGCTTAAAAATTAACACAATTGAGCTGCTTTATCGCCTAGCGCTTTGCTAAGTTAAAACATATAACGATAAAAAAGGATGAGACATGGATTTAGCCCAAATATTCATCCATGACACCACATGGACTTTTGCTGCCGAAGTGATTTTGCGTAGCGTCATTATGTTCGTTTTAATCATCGTATTCTTACGCCTAACGGGCAAACGCAGTGTGCGACAGTTATCCATCTTTGAAGTTGCCATACTCCTTGCTTTGGGTTCTATTGCAGGCGACCCAATGTTTGAGGAGGAACTCCCCCTCTTACAAGCGCTTATTGTGATGACGGTGGTAATTGGTTTATACCGAGTTATCACTTGGCTCATGATGAAATACCAACCTTTTGAAGATTTAATTGAAGGCAAAGCCCTCTACATTGTGGAAGATGGTGAATTGGTCTTAGAAAAGATTAAGCAAGGTAAAATGTCACATGATGAATTCTTCTCTGAAATGCGTCAGCAAAATGTTGAACATCTAGGACAAGTTCGAGTTGGCTTATTAGAAAGTGATGGCAAATTTAGTATTTTGTTTTACCCACCTGAACAAGTGCGTTATGGACTGCCACTATTTCCGAAACCCTATAAAGCGGTTCGAGATATCAAAATGCATCAGCTGTATGCCTGTACGCACTGTGGCAAAACCATGTACATTCACGGTGCTCAGGATACCTGCCCGCGCTGCGGATGTTGTGACTGGGCTGAAGCGATTAATACACAGCGTTTAGCTTAAGCATTCAAGGCTAAAACTTTAAAATTCTTTGCCGCTTCAATTAAACACGTCATCAAAATACAGTAAGATCCAACGACCATCACCACAGACCCACCCTTCAATGTTTTATTCGCCATCTAAAAGTGCAGCAGCAGAGATTTCATTGGTTAATATCTGTGCATCATTTCAGTTCAGGCAAGACATCCAGCTTTCATCTTTTGAAGACCACAAGATGCTCAGACAAACTCCCAAAAATGTATCATGAGGAAATTTTCAGTTTTATTCTCGCACTAACATCTATCAATCAGATAAAAATACAAAATAATGAATTGCCCTGAATTAACTCAGAAATGGCGCTATTTGTTTTTCATTTTTTAAACAGATTCTAAAAACATAGTTTTTCACTTAATAATCATCCATTTAATTTTGTCATTGCAAATCATCATTGCACTATTTTAGTGCATTATCATCATACTCAAGCAAGTCTTTGCTTTATATCGAGTCTTCTACATTTTTTAGTTTTTTTAATCAAAATTTCCCTCTCTCACTCCTCTTTTCGAAATTATTCCGCTCGATATACTGAACTTCTTTTTGTGAACTAGCGCACTAAACTGGAACACCTTATGCAAAATATAGATCTCCTCTTTCTCCTTCTTGGTGCAGTCTTGGTTCTTGCCATGCATGCTGGCTTTGCATTTTTAGAATTAGGTACAGTACGACATAAAAATCAGGTCAATGCGCTGAGTAAAATTTTGACTGACTTTTCTATTTCCGCAATTGCATACTTTTTTGTGGGTTATTACATCTCTTATGGTCAGCACTTTTTCCATATTGGGGACACTTTAGCAGCCGATCATGGCTACAACTTAATGCGTTGTTTCTTCCTGCTGACTTTTGCCGCAGCCATTCCAGCGATTATTTCGGGTGGTATTGCTGAACGTGCAAAAATGCGGACTCAAGCGATTGCCACATTATTATTGGTCGCTTTGGTCTATCCATTTTTTGAAGGCATGGCATGGAATGGTAATTTTGGGCTACAAGCATGGTTAGAACGCACATTTGGCGCTGCCTTTCATGACTTTGCAGGTTCGGTCGTGGTACATGCCATGGGCGGTTGGATCGCTTTAGCTGCAGTACTTTTACTTGGCGCACGTCATGGACGCTATAAAAAAGATGGTCGTATCAGCGCACATCCACCTTCAAGTATTCCATTCCTTGCCTTAGGTTCTTGGATTTTAATCGTTGGCTGGTTCGGCTTTAACGTGATGAGTGCGCAACGTTTGGATGCCATTTCAGGACTGGTTGCAATTAACTCTCTCATGGCAATGGTCGGTGGTACGCTTGCAGCAAACTTTATGGGTAAAAATGACCCCGGTTTCTTACATAATGGTCCCTTAGCAGGTTTGGTTGCAATCTGTGCAGGCTCAGATGTAGTTCATCCTGTCGGTGCGTTGATTATCGGCGCTATCGCAGGTCTGATCTTTGTCAAACTATTTACATACACTCAAAACAAACTCAAAGTCGATGATGTACTTGGCGTATGGCCACTACACGGTGTTTGTGGTGCTTTCGGTGGTATTGCAGTGGGTGTATTTGGACAAAAATGGTTGGGCGGTTTAGGCGGTATTTCAATGATCTCTCAATGTATCGGTACGCTGCTCGCGATCGTGATTGCAGTGGCTGGTGGTTTTATCGTTTATGGTCTACTCAAAGTAACGATGGGTATTCGCCTAGATCAAGAAGAAGAATTCCGTGGTGCAGATTTAAGTATTCACCGTATTTCGGCAAACTCTGAAGAAAACATGTTCTAAACAACATAATCTAAAGCGGCATTTATGCCGCTTTTTTTTACCCTGAACTTCGCTTAAAGCTTGAGTTTAAATCACCTTATTTTAGAAAATCTAAGACCTGATCCAAATGCTGAATTTTATTCGGAATGCTGTGCTGTTGTTCAGCACTTAAAGTATGAAAGCCTTCAAGCAATACGGCAGACATCCCTGCTTGGCTCGCACCATAAATATCATTGACAGGATGATCACCAATAAATAAACACTCGGTTTCCGTCACGCCCAACTCACGACAACTGTACTGAAATATTTCAACTTTGGGCTTACTAATGCCTGCACTTTCCGAGCTGATGATCTGATCAAAATACGATGCAAAACCTAGTCCATTCAAAATATTCAGGCGTGTGGCATGTCCACCATTCGACACCACCGCCAGTTTATACTGCTGCTGTTTTAGTTGCTGCAGCAAGCTCAATGCTCCCGGCATCGCCACGGCGAACTGACCAAAGTGCTGAAACCAAAATTGTGTGAGCTCATCAAAATCGGGTTGATGTATCCAATCCAGCTCCGTTTGTAGAGCATAAGCGACAGATGCCCCAATACTCGGATGTGTAAGGAGTTCTTTTTTCGGATATCCTCCATTATCTATACGATTAATAATACGTTTAATCTGTACAAGGTCTACCTCCACCAGCGTCGACTGATAAGACTCGGCTAAATACTGCGTATAGGCCTGAACGCTGTGATCTCGGTGAGTCAAGGTATTATCTAAATCAAAAAGGACTGCACGTATGCTCATAAATCTTTATTACTGAGTTTTCAAAAACTTTAACACAATGCCTGTTCTGCTTTATGCACCTTCTTCACTATCGATATCAATACAGTTCAAATAGCCGATTAAGTCTGATTTAAGTTTTGTGGTTTCAAATAGCAGCATTCAAACAAAATAATTTCAGCACATCAAACGACTTATGCTCTCGAACCGTTCCTTTTTATTACGACAAGCCCTGCTGCTCACACTCAGTTTGGTTGGCCTCCTTTATGTTTTCCCCGTCGGTGGTTCGCTCGACCAAGCTTTTATTCAGCCTTGGGTCGACCTACATGGTAGTTTTCCTCATCGTAATGATTGGGCACTTGCTGTGCTGAACCATCGCTATATCAAGAATATCGTCATAGGCGTTTATGTTCTCTATATCGCAGCATGGATATGCAGTTTTAAATATCCTCATCTGAAAGCACGTAAGTTTGAATTCGGTTATTTTATCGTAGTGGCTCTACTCAGCACGGCAATGATTGGTTTGCTCAAATCACAATCTGCACATGCCTGCCCTTGGAATATGACTGTCGCCACAGCCCAAGGCTTTTCTTGGGATTTTTCAGCACGCCAAGGACACTGCTTCCCCGGTGGCCATGCTGCGACTGGTTTTGCCCTAATCACCGGATATTTTGTTTATCGAATACATCGACCTGCCCGTGCTTACTTCTTTTTATGTGCTGGGCTGATTTTAGGCTTTGCTTTTGGCTGGGCGCAAATGATGCGGGGTGCACATTTTCTCAGTCATAATCTATGGACAGCATGGTTTATTTGGGCCTTTAACACAGTCATTTATACATTTGGCTGTCGTTATCTACCCACAGAAAAAATCAAAACTGCTTAAACACTTTGAATGGATATAGGCTTTATTCGCAAGGAGTAAATTAAAATAATTAGGAGTTTAAAGGTCTTAGCGGAATCTGAATCGTTACTTTCAACCCACCCAGCGTTTCACTTTTCGCAAAATCTAAACGTGCACCAATGTGCGCAGCGGCTTTATCCACGATTGCCAGCCCTAAACCACTTCCAATTTCTTCATGATTATAAATTCGATAAAAGCGTTTTCGAATTTGCTCATATAAAGCTGGGTCGATGCCAGGCCCACTATCTTCAACCTGTACAACCGCCTGCCCCGCATGTTCAAAGACGGAGACATTAATCATGCCCTGTGCAGGGGTATATTTAATGGCATTATCAATCAAATTAAAAATGATTGAATGTACCGTTGGCTCAAGACTATATAAGGCAATGCTTTGTTGTTGCTCCATGCCAAGGTCAATATCTTTTTGCATAGCCAAATGTACCAGTTGCTCCACGCAATTGGTTGCGACTTGCTTAAGATCAAAATGTTGTTTGCGCTCAAGTTCAAAGACCGAGGCATCTTGTTTTGCCAAACTCAATAATTGACTGACCAAATGCTGAATACGAATTAAACCTTTACTCAAATTTTGTAGAGCGTCATCTTGTGGAAATTTTTGTAGCAAAATCTGCATTTGCAAATTCAGTGCGGTAATCGGGGTCCGTAACTCATGCGCTGCGTCAGCAATAAACTGGCGCTGTTCCTGCTGCGACAACGAAATTCGTTCAAACAACTGGTTCATTTCAATAATGGTCGGCGCAATTTCCTCTGGATAAGGCATTTGAGAGATTGGAGAAAGTTCAAAGGCATCCCGTTTTGCCAGTTCTTTTTTAAATTTTTCCAGTGGATTTAAACTGCGTTGAATCAACCATCCCAAAGCGATTAATGCAAAAGGTATAAAAACCAAATAGGGAATAAACATGCTACTGGCCAATTCTGCTGCAAGATGCTGTCGAACCGATTCTTGCTGACTGACCTGAATTTGCCGATCTGCGAGTGGCAAAATATAGGTATGCCACTCATCCTGTTGGGTACTGTGGGTATAAAAACCGGCTTTGGGCTGAGGCGCGACCAATAATTTTAATTGATGGGTTTGATGCGCATTGGATTGATAGGTCCATACATCGACAAATAAATCTTCTTCATGATAATGCTTATGTTGATCAAATGGGCTGCGGATCATGCTCTGCAACACGTTCCGCCAAATTTTGCATTTGCGCATCTAAAATTTCATTAATTTCTTCAAGTGCAATTCGATAAGCTGAAAACACCAAAAGACAGCCCAAAAGCATACTGAAAACAGACACATAAATAATTAGTCTCTTTTTCAGAGAATAAGGCTGCTGCATGGTCGATAATTCCTTTGCCTTAACCGAGTCGATAACCTAAACCACGAATGGTGCGAATAAAATCTTTGTCTAATTTTGTTCTGAGATGATGCACATACACTTCAATAGTATTACTGCTGATATCACTATCAAAATCATAAAGCTTATCTTCTAAATTAGCTTTCGAAAAAATCTTATTCGGATGCGTCACCAGTGGTATCAATATGGCCCATTCACGGTTAGATAAATCGACATATTGACCCTTATAGCGTGCAAGATGCTGCTCAATATCTAAAATCAATTCACCATGTTTTAAAATTTTCTGTGGTGCTTCGACTGAACTCAGCCCTGTGCGTCGAAGGAGTGCATGAATCCGTGCAAGTAATTCATCAAACTCATAAGGCTTAATCAGATAGTCATCTGCCCCATGGTTTAAACCATCTACACGATTTTGTAATTGATCACGTGCCGAGATGATTAACACTGGCAATTTAGGCTGCATTTGACGAATTTGTTTCAGGACTTGCATACCACCCATCATCGGCAAACCCAGATCTAGCAAGACGATATCAATCCCCCCTTGCATTATGAGCTTTAAGCCATCGATACCATTATTCACCCACTCGACTTCAAACTGTTGATAGTTCAACAAGGTTTTAGTCGATTCGGCAATCATGAAATCATCTTCAATAATAAGTATTTTGTGCATGGCTTAAGTCCTGCGCTGTACTGAAGTACATTGTTGCAACATATTGTTTTTTTCATCAATCACTTGAGTCTGCACATCGAGCAAACTCAATAGCGATGGAAATAGATTATCCTGACTTAATTTTTGGCTTTTTTGTGCCATTAAACAAGTATATTGCGCTGAATTATTTTTTTGCCACGCCGGTGAAAACCACATCAACATCGGTACATGGGTTTGCTGTGACGGTGCAATTGCGTATGGAGAACCATGTAAATATAAGCCATGTTCACCTGTCGACTCACCATGATCGGACAAATACCACAGTCCTGTTTGATAGTTATTAGTCACTTTTAAGGTGTTAATCAATTCACTCAGCACATGGTCAGTATAGACAATACTGTTGTCATAACTATTTATTAATTCTGTCGAGCTACATCCCTGTATGGCATTGCTATTACAGGTTGGCTTAAATTTTTGAAACGCTGTGGTACTTCGTTTGAAATAGGCAGGGCCATGACTGCCCATTTGGTGTAACACAATTAAACGGGGAGTTTGATCTGCTTTGGGGATCGACGCCAAATATGCCTTTAAACCATCCACTAAGATTTCATCATGACATTCGCCATCGGCATCACACCACTTTTTCTTCAATGCTTCAGGAAATTCATATTTTTCAACACGTGTGCATGTACCCTTACAGCCTGAATTATTATCTAGCCACGTCACCTTATAGCCTGCACGCTGTGCAATATCGAGTAAACCTTCGCGATGACTTGCAAGCTGTTCGTCATATTCGGTTCTCGGCATGCCCGAGAACATACAAGGAACAGACACAGCAGTTGCGGTGCCACATGAACTGACTTGGCTAAAATTGATAATATTTTGCTGACTGAGTTCAGGATTGGTATTTTTAGCATAGCCATTGAGTGAAAAACTTTCCGCGCGCGCAGTTTCACCAACCACTAAGACCATCAATTTTGGTAAGCTTTTGGCGCTTAGGTTTTCAACCATATGTGCATCTTCACCATAGCTCAGCAATGGCAAATTCTGTTTCGGTGCTTTTTTGTGATAATAGGAAAATGTCGAAGCGATACTGTTTTGTGGTGAGAGCATGCCTTTTAAGTCACGATGCTCACGAAAGATCGCTGCATAATCAACAAAATAAACAAACAGCAAAGCACCCAAAAGGATGAGCGATAGCACTATATGTAGACCCTTTTTGGCTACGACCGTGCTTAGGGCTTCTTTATGCAGTGGCAAAAGCCAGATCAATAGCACTGGCAAAATAACCAGTCCAAAGACCCAAATAAAAAATTGTGGCGAGATTAAATCCTGCACTTCCTTTACATCTGTTTGCATCATGTTCTGCACTTGGTCAGATGTAATGGTCACGCCTAAACTATTGACGAAATAAGCACTCAAGCCACCAATGATCAGCAAAACACTCGCCAAAAGTTTTGAATTCCATCGCCATTGCAGTAGTTGCATCAGCACATTATAAAGTGCCACTACCACCAGTACGGTTGCCGCTAAAAATAGTCCGGCCTTCAGCCCCGTATAAGGTGTGAGCTGCTGGATTTGCTGATAAAACGCGAGGTTCAAAACCATCCCAAGCCATAAGGCAAGCACGAGGTTAAATTGACTTAAACTAAGCCTTGGAATTTTTTGCTGTATTTTAGCTATGACCTGAAGCATATTGGCATCAATTATTGATCTTTGATGCCCTAATCTAAAAATTCAAACTTAAAAATCACTTAAAACTGATCAAAACCAAGCAAGAAAAATCAAAAAAGGCGATGTAAAACATCGCCTTTTGAACAACTTAAATCAAGGTCTTAGAATTTAAATTCTAGACCTGTACCTAGAACAGGTTGTTCACTTTCATTCGAACCTTTTTCAAGTGCTAAGTAACCTGCATAACCATAAGCTTTCACTTGTTTGCTAAATGCATAATCTGCACCTGCAATGAATTGCTGAGCTTCGTAATCCTCACCTGCTTTATAAGTCGTGGTATTTTGACTATATTGTGCTTTTACTGTCCAAGCTTTTGCAGAAGGTAGATTGTATTCTGCGCCGACTAACCAACCTTGAGCATCATCAATATTTGCTGCATTCTCTGCATTCGTGTTTGTGTCTTCTTTGCTTGAATATGGTGTTTTTTCTACTTCAGACGTTTGATATAAAGCTTTCAGTGCCAAACCACCCTCAAGATTTACACGACCGATCGCACGAACGGTATTTGCGGCAGCAAAAACTTTGGTACCTGTAACTTCAGGAGTTTGAGCATTTAAGATCCCTACACCACCAAAGTTCGATGGAATGGCTTTGTCATAGGCTAAACCTGCGACAACAACGGGGCTGTCATAGACAACAGACGCCGACCAAGCATCGCCAAGACCACGACCTGCAGTTTTTACTACACCTTTGTCGCTCTTGATTCCTGAAGATTCACCTGTTGCAAGCAATGCATTAACTTTAATTGCACCTTCCGCAATTTTAAATGCTGGTGATTCATAAACAACAACGTTATCGACACGATTTTCACCCGTCATGATGCCTGTAACATCAGCACGGTTACCCACGTAGTTGTTAAATGTATCCACCGGACTAGACAATTGTTTTAATGGTGTATCGTGTGCACCGACTTTCAATGTACCAAGTTTCGCATCTTTCAAACCAACGAAGCGGTTACGCTTAGACCAGTCATCGCCTTCGCCGTCTGAGTTAAATGCCCATTCAATTGCATAAACTGCGCTTAAACGGTCAGTCAGTTTTTCATCGCCCTTTAAACCCAAGAAAGAACTGTTTGAACTAATTTCAACGACATCTTTGTCTGAAACACCCGTTTTATTATCTTCAGGTAAATAATCAACAGACGCATCAATTTCACCGTAGAAGGTTGGTACTGCAAAGGTTGAGCCAGCCAAAAGGCTCAATGCGATAGCCGCTGCTAACTTAGTTTTCATCAAAAATTTTCCTTAAATTATTTTGTAACAGATATTACACACGGGAAACATATTACAAAATTATTAAAATAATATTTGCATTGCTCTTTTAGTGCTTTAGCTGATAAAAAACAACCAAAATCATGATTTAGAAGTGATTTTGGTCATTTTTTGATGCTTTTCCCCAAAATAGAATCGGGACTAAGCTCAATGCAGCCAAACCTGTGATCCAAAATAAATAAGTGCTATAACCCAACTGATCGGCCACTATGCCACTGATGCTATACAGCCCCCCACTCACCGTAGCCATAATGGCAACCTGAAATGTAAAGTCCGTTGCTGCAAATGCTTTACGACTATATTGCATCACCAAAGTTAGCATGATCACGAGCAGCATGGCTGAAATCATGTCTTCGGCAGCATTGATCCCATAGATCAGCCATTCATGGACGGGCCGTTTTGCCTCGAACTGCAAAGCCAGCCATACATAGGCCAATAAACTGAATATTTTCAATACCGAATAGAAAACCAAGGCTTGCGCCCGAGAAATATACTTCAAGCTAAGACCAGCAAGCCCTGCCCCAATTAAAGCAGCCACTGCACCTAGCATGGTGACATACAGACCAATTTGACTAAAACTCAATCCTAAATCCACCATCAGCGGCTTGAGTAAAGGACCTGCCAGACCATCTGCAAGCTTAAAACTCAATAAGATCATGAGCCACAGTGTGAGGGTTTTAGTTTGGGTAAAATAAGTCAAATACTGGCGAATGGCGTAGAACAAGCCTGAATTATGCTTATGGTTGTTATCATTCTCTGGACTAGATTTTATGTTGAGCTGTGGCTTTAAAGGTTCTCGATACAGAAAAATAGGAATCGTATTGATGAATACCAATGCCGCTAAAAATAGAAAGGTGGCTTGCCAATCCCACCAATCCAAGGCCCAAAGTACAGCACCACCGCCCACGATAAAGCCGAGTCTGGAACCAATCACCTGAAAAGTATTGCCCCAGTGCTGTTGGTCAGTTTTTAAAATATTGACAGCCAAGCCATCGGTTGCGACATCTTGAGTTGCACCGACCAAATTCATACTGAGTAAAGCCACAAAAAACAGCAGCAAATACATTGGTTCATTCAAGCTTTGGATCGGCAAAAAAGACAGGAAGACCAAGACCACCACGGACAACAACTGCATTGGAATAATCCAACTCCGATAGTGCCCTTTGGACCTTGAACCATGCCGATCAATCCACGGTGCCCAGAAAACTTTGATCGACCATGGCAGCATGAGTAATCCAAAGCCACCAATATGCGCCAAAGACACACCTTGCGCTCTTAAAATCACTGGTAAAGCATGCGTCATAAAACCGACAGGTAACCCTTGCGCCCAATATAAGGAAAACAGTAAAAGATAGAGCTGACGAAGCTGGATCATAAGTTCCTAAATGTTGAATGCGCTGAAGTTACATTTAGAGTAGTCAAAATACGGCTATTTTGCCAATGATCTAAAAAAATCATCGACCTAAGATAAAGGTCAATGCTGATGCCGTATTTTTAAAGTGCATCACGTCGAAAATGGATTTCACTTATATAAGAATATGCAATGAATCAAAAGACTCAATTATTTCCAGTTTTGCCCGATCAAGTTCCATCACGCGGCTCCCCCCTGAGCCGCGCTATTTTTAAAAAACTTTTTTTGGCACAAGGATGGAAATTTGACGGCGAATTTCCCAACCTTGCCAAAGCTGTAGCGATCATTTCTCCGCATACGTCTAATATAGATGCATGGCATGGTTTTCTCGCCTTGCTTGGAATCGGGATAAAAATAACCATTTTTGGTAAAAACACCCTTTTTGATACCCCCTTAAAACCACTTTTGGATTGGGTCGGCGTGATCCCTGTGCAGCGTGAAAACCCACATGGGCTTACGCGTGAAATTGCTGAGATTGTCCAAGCGACAGATCAAATTTGGATTGGAATGGCACCTGAGGGAACACGAAAAAAAGCCGATAAAATCCGCAGTGGTTTTTACTATATTGCCTATGAAGCACAGATACCTATTGTGATGTTTAGCTTTGATTATGCAAAGAAAACCATTCATTGCTTGGGTGTTTTTGAACCCAGTGGAGATTTTGAAACTGATCTCGAAAAAATTTTGAAGATTTATGATGGAAAATTTTCCCCGAAAAATCCCGAATGGTTGGCCTTGCCGTTACAAAAGCACTGGAAAAAGCCCTAGTCAAATGGCTACTTTTTTGATGTGATGTGCACTTTGTATATTTAACAATCAGATTTCACACATGAAACTTTTGCATTACCTGACTCCTAGCCTATTTGTATTGGCACTCGCTGGCTGTGATTCTGCAACCAAAACGCCTGCAACCACGACACCTACACCAACCAAAGCACGTGAACCGGTGATCGCGATTGCGCTCGGTGGTGGCGGTGCCAAAGGTTTTGCTCATATTGGCGTGCTTAAAGTACTCGAGTCACATGGTATTAAACCTAAAATTGTGACTGGGACCAGTGCGGGTAGTTTTGTTGGCAGCTTGTACGCCAGCGGTAAAACGCCTTATCAAATGCAGCAATTGGCCCTGAACTTTAAAGAGTCTGATATTCGTGACTTAACCTTAAATAGCCAAGGCATTATTCAAGGGCAAAAATTGCAAGACTTTGTTAATAAAAACGTCGGCAATAAATCAATTGAACAGTTTCCAAAGCGCTTTGCTGCTGTAGCCACCCGTTTGGATAATGGCAGTAAAACTGAATTTAACCGTGGTAATGCAGGCCAAGCGGTACGTGCATCGTGCAGCATTCCTAATGTATTTGTACCTGCGACCATTGCAGGGGTGAAATATGTCGATGGTGGCTTAGTCAGCCCGATTCCGGTGAAAACGGCACGTGATATGGGTGCAGATATCGTGATTGCAGTTGATATCTCTGCGCGTCCTGATGGTAGCAAAGCCGTAAGCATGTTTGGTTTACTCGATCAAACCATTAACATCATGGGACAACAAAGTATTAATGAAGAACTGAAAAATGCCAATTTCGTGATTCAACCTAAAGTGGGACATATCGGCACACTCGATTTGAAGTCGAGCAATGCGACGATTTTAGAAGGTGAAAAAGCCGCACAGCTCAAAGTGAATAGCATTATTAAGGCGATCGATAACTTTAAACAGTCCCCTGCGGCCTTTAAACCAGCACCAAAAGCGAAAATATAATTCAACGATTTTTTTTATATTCATTGAGTTATACATCTGCTACATTGATATAGATACTGGTTCATCTATATCAATTCACCCTTATATAAGAGTAGATGTATGGAATTTATTTTAGAACCTTGGCACTGGTTTGTATTGGGCGTCGCTTTGATGCTTTTTGAACTGATTTTGCCGTCTTTTGCTGCGCTATGGTTTGGCGTTTCTGCAATTTTGGTTGGGATCTTATATTGGATCTTTCCATCCATGGACTTTAATGTCCAAATTGTGGTTTGGATTATTTTTGCCGTGCTCTGCACATTTTTGTGGTTCAAATTTATTAAGCCTTTATCCATCGATAAAACCAAAGCAGGTCTGTCGCGTGAAGCAACGATTGGCCAAGTGGGTATGGTGATTCAAACCCAACTCAATCATGGCAGCGTTAAAGTTCGCTTCCCGATGCCTGTTTTAGGTTCAGACGAATGGCATTGCCGTACCCAAGATGCACTTCAAGTCGGCGACCGTGTTCGCGTGACCGATATTTTAGGCAATGATTTAGTCGTCCAACTGCACAGCAGCAACCACCCCACTGACAATCCATAAATAAGTGAGAAATGACATGTCTGGTGTTTCTATTGTTTTTTTAGCGCTCTTAGTTTTTGTAGCCGTCACCATTTTTAAAGGTGTCCGTATTGTTCCCCAAGGTTATAAATGGATTGTTCAGCGTTTAGGTAAATACCATACAACGCTCAATCCGGGGCTGAACTTTGTGATTCCGTATGTCGATGAAGTGGCTTATAAAGTCACAACCAAAGATATCGTGTTAGATATTCCCTCTCAGGAAGTGATCACACGTGACAATGCGGTACTGCTGATGAATGCTGTGGCTTATATCAACTTAACCACGCCTGAAAAAGCAGTTTATGGTATTGAAAACTACACATGGGCGATTCAAAACTTAGTTCAAACCTCTTTGCGGTCTATTGTTGGTGAAATGGACCTCGATGATGCACTATCATCGCGTGATCATATTAAGGCTAAACTTAAAGCTGCTATTTCTGATGATATCTCTGACTGGGGTATTACGCTTAAAACTGTAGAAATTCAAGATATTAAACCTTCTCATACCATGCAAGCTGCGATGGAAGAGCAAGCGGCCGCTGAACGTCAACGTCGTGCAACAGTCACCAAGGCAGACGGTGAAAAACAAGCGGCTATTTTAGAAGCAGATGGTCGTTTAGAAGCCTCTCGTCGTGATGCAGAAGCTCAAGTGGTACTGGCAGAGTCTTCTCAACGTGCAATTGAAATGGTGAGTTCAGCCGTCGGCGATAAAGAAATTCCAGTTGCGTACTTACTGGGTGAACAATACGTCAAAGCCATGCAAGATATGGCTAAATCTAATAATGCCAAAACTGTGGTATTACCTGCGGATGTACTGAATACGATTCGTGGTGTGATGGGACGTAATAACTAAATCTTCACATTAATTAAAATGGGTCGTGATATACGGCCCATTTTTATGCCCAAAACAAAAAAGAAGGCAAAGTTTGTCAATTTATGTTTAAATTTCACGTTATTTTTTTGACGTTTTAGGACTTATCGTTCGATTTCACCTACTTGGCTTAGGCAAATCCCATTGAGTCCCCTAATTAAACGCAATTGTCCAACGCCAAAGCGGATACCGTATGAGCTCCCTGAATCCCACCCTAATTACCTTTCTCTTTTATATTGTCGCCATGGTCGTGATCGGTTTACTTGCATACCGTGCGACCAGTAACTTTTCTGACTACATTTTAGGTGGCCGCCGATTAGGGAGCTTTGTCACTGCCCTTTCTGCAGGTGCATCGGATATGAGTGGTTGGTTGCTCATGGGTCTTCCGGGGGCAATTTACCTTTCAGGTTTATCTGAAATATGGATTGCAATTGGTCTGATCATTGGTGCTTGGCTCAACTGGTTACTTGTGGCAGGTCGTCTCCGTGTACATACCGAAGTTCAAAATAATGCTTTGACCCTACCTGACTATTTCTCAAATCGTTTTAACGATCAAAAGAAAATCTTACGTATCGTGTCAGCTGTGATTATTTTGATTTTCTTCGCAATTTACTGTGCTTCAGGCATGGTTGCAGGCGCTCGATTATTTGAAAGTATGTTTGGTATGTCGTATAGCACTGCGCTTTGGATCAGTGCCATTGCAACGGTGAGCTATGTGTTTATTGGTGGCTTCCTTGCTGTCAGTTGGACCGATACCATTCAAGCGGGCTTTATGATTTTTGCCTTGCTACTTACCCCTATCGTGGTCATGTTGTCATTCTCTGATTTAAGCCAGTTCACTCTGGCACTAGAAGCGGCACGCCCTCAAGCGATGAATGTATTTGCTGACTTAAGTTTTGTCGCAATCATATCTTTATTGGCATGGGGCTTAGGCTATTTTGGTCAACCGCATATCTTAGTCCGCTTCATGGCAGCTGATTCTGTTAAATCGATTCCCAATGCACGCCGTATTGGTATGACATGGATGACGCTCTGCCTCGGTGGCGCAGTTGCAGCAGGCTTCTTCGGTATTGCTTATTTCCAACAGCATCCAGAACTGGCAGGTGTCGTTACAGCAAACCCTGAAACGGTCTTTATGGAATTGACTAAAATTCTATTTAACCCATGGGTTGCAGGTATCGTATTGGCTGCGATTTTAGCTGCAATCATGAGTACCCTCAGCTGTCAGCTTTTAGTCTGCTCAAGTACCTTAACTGAAGACTTTTATAAATCATTCTTACGCAAAAATGCTTCACAAAAAGAATTGGTTTGGGTCGGCCGTTTCATGGTATTAATGATTGCCTTGCTTGCGATCTATATGGCGGCTAATCCTGACTCTAAAGTCCTTGGTCTCGTCGCATATGCATGGGCAGGCTTTGGTGCTGCATTTGGCCCACTGATTATCATGTCATTGTTCTGGAAACGCATGACACTCAATGGTGCTTTAGCAGGTATGGTGGTCGGTGCGGTTATGGTTATTCTATGGAAAAACCTCTGGGGCGATACAGGCGTTTATGAAATTATACCGGGCTTCATCTGCTCACTCATTGCAATCATCATTGTGAGCTTAATGGGCAAAGCGCCATCTGCTGAAGTCACTGAAAAATTTGAAGAAGCAGATCGTATCTATAAAGAAAGTATTTAAGACCAATAGCACTTAAATTTAATTTCTAAGTTTTAATATCTGCAAAAAAGGACGCTAGGCGTCCTTTTTTCTTTTTTATCATGTCATCCATTTAGCTATTCAGTAGATGGTTTATTGACTTCTGTTCCAAATATACAAAATATAAAAAAAGCCCACAACATATTACATGTGTGGGCTGAGGTCTTTTACTGCGTCATATTAACTTTGACGTTTTAATAAAAACTGCGTGATCTTGTGTAATTCTGCCGCATCTTCTGCAAAATAATCCAAAGCTTGAAGCGCTTGAGCATGTAATTCTTCTGCATAAGCTTGCGCTTGCTCGAGACCCATTAACGCAGGATATGTCGATTTATCCACTTGTTGATCTTTACCTGCTGTTTTACCCAATGCTTCAGTGTCAGCAATAATATCTAAAATATCATCTTGCACCTGAAAGGCTAAACCAATCGCTAGACCAAATTCGCGGAGTTTAGGAATAGCTTGGTCTGTACCATTAAATATCGTCACTGCCGCCATCATGATTGCAGCAGAAATTAAAGCACCAGTTTTATTTCGATGAATGTTTTCTAGTTCATCCTGACTGACATGCTTGCCTTCCGCTTGTAAGTCTAGGACTTGTCCATTGACCATTTTTGAAGTTGCAGTCGCTAAAATTTGCATTTGCTTCAAGATGATCGGCGCTTCAACGGCTGGGCCTTGATCAAAGAGACGGCTGCCTAAAACTTCAAAAGCCATCGATTGTAAAATATCGCCAGCAAGTAAAGCCGTATCTTCACCAAAAGCCACATGACAGGTTGGTTGACCGCGACGAAGTAAATCATTGTCCATACATGGCAAATCATCATGTGCCAATGAATAGCAATGAATAAATTCAATCGCCACAGCAGCACGGCGTACGGCTGCAAAATTTGTATTGGGTTTTAACGCTGCTGTTGCATAACAAAGTGCCGGTCGAACGCGTTTTCCACCCAACATCACAGCATGATACACCGCCCCTTTTAAGGGTTCTGGAATTGAAAATGCATCAAGCGCTGTCAGTAAATCCTGCTGAATACGCTGCTGCGCTTCTGTCAGGGCATGTGTGGAAACGTCTGTTAAAGAAGACACATTCACCTCAAATACTTTAAATATTTAACTGCTTCGTTCATTAGCAAATCGACTGCCAATGTTTTCTGTCAATTTTGACCTGTTGCATCATACTGCTTTCTCAAATCTTTCTCTATGTTACGGCCTAAATCTATGTGTTTTTCCCACAGTCTGATGGTTTTTTAAATGTCGTTTCCTCAAATAGCGCCACATTTTGTCCATCATTAAAACAGGTACAATTTTTCGAGCCTTTCTTGGCTTGATACAAAGCCTGATCGGCACGTGCCAATGTTTCAAAAAATGACTCTGTTCCATCCCACAAGGCCACTCCGCATGAGATACTCAGTTGTAGAGCCTTATCCGCATAATTCATCGAAGAAGCATAGATTTGCTCACAACATTGTTGTGCAATCGAACATGCAGTCGATATAGCCGTGCGTGGCAAAATCATTGCAAACTCTTCCCCACCCATGCGATATATTTGTGCATCTGCGTGTTGACTAATTTGCACCCTTAAAAGCTGCGCACTTTTTCTTAAAACTTCATCGCCAAACGCATGACCGTAGCTATCATTGATTTGCTTAAAATTGTCTAAGTCGAGCATCATCAAACATATTTCATCGGCTTGTTCAACCGCGAAGCTTTTTTGCCACTGAGAAAGGTCTAAATCAAATCCACGTCGATTTTTTATCCCTGTCAGATAATCAAAATAAACTTGTTGTTCGAGTTGTTGGTTATGTTTCAACAGCGATAATTCGAATTGCTTTAAATTTGTAATGTCCGCACAGCACAACAGTACATGTTCCAAATCGCCACTTTGTTGAAACTTTGGTTTGAGCGTGAACCAATAATGCCGTTCATTTTCACTATACATAAAGGGTTCAATGCTATCGTTCTCTAAACAGCGTAAATCAAACTCAGAACTTGTGGCTTTGGTTTTTTGCTGCATCACAGACACGTGATTTAATACGATCTCTTGTAAGTCTGACTGAAATCGATGTTTAAATATTTGATTGGCGCATATCAGCTCAGCTGTCGCAGAAAATAACGCAGCAGGCATTGGCAACGCTTCTAATACAGCCAATTGTTCAGTAGGTAGATCCGATTTTATTAAGTCTTTTTTAAGCATGGTTTCGCTACTTTTTTCAAGGTAAAGCTACGCAAAATGCTAACAAAATTAATCTGACATAAATCACAGAAACTTTCTAATATTAAATGCAGTTCATATTATATAAAAATATATACCAATTCATGATTTGCTTATTCATATAAAAGATAAAGGCAAAAAAAAGCCCCTGCAAAGCAGAGGCTGATTTCTAATTCGATGTTAAATGCTTAATCTAAACTATCCGCAGGAATACGCACCCAGCCTTCCATTAAGACACGCGCACTTCGGCTCATCACGGCTTTTTTAACGACCCACTGACCATTTTCATAAATTGCTTGCGCACCTACACGTAGCGTCCCAGATGGATGTCCAAAACGCACAGCTTCTCGCTCCCCACCACCCGCGGCTAAGTTCACAAGCGTCCCCGGTATCGCCGCAGCTGTACCAATGGCAACTGCCGCTGTGCCCATCATGGCATGATGCAGTTTCCCCATTGATAAGGCACGAACCAATAAGTCCGTATCTTGTTCTGAAATTTGTTTAGAACTCGAAGATGTATAGGCTTTCGGCTTTGAAACAAATGCAATCTTTGGGGTATGTTGACGTTGCTCTGCTTCTGCAATATCTGAAATCAAACCCATTTGCTGCGCACCATAAGCACGGATTTTTTCAAAACGGGCCAATGCCTTGGCATCACCATTGATCGCATCTTGCAGTTCAGTGCCGACATAACCAATATCTTCTGCATTTAAGAAAATGGTTGGAATGCCTGCATTAATAAATGTTGCAGGGAAACTGCCTTCATCGGGTACGGTTAAGGTATCGACCAAATTCCCTGTAGGGAACATAGCGCCGCCATCTTCACCATCATCTGCGGGGTCTAAAAATTCAATTTGAACTTCGGCTGCTGGGAAGGTCACACCATCTAGTTCAAAATCACCAGTTTCTTGTACTGCACCATCAGTAATAGGTACATGCGCAATAATGGTCTTTTGAATATTGGCTTGCCAAATACGAACCGTACACAAACCATTCTCAGGAATACGTGATGCTTCAACCAAACCATTTGAAATGGCAAATGCACCAACCGCTGCCGTTAAGTTTCCGCAGTTACCACTCCAGTCGACAAATGCTTTATCAATCGACACTTGTCCAAATAGATAATCTACATCATGCTCAGGCTGTGAACTTTTTGCCAAAATCACGGTTTTACTGGTACTTGAAGTCGCTCCACCCATCCCATCAATTTGTTTGCCATAAGGATCTGGACTGCCAATCACACGTAATAAAAGTTGGTCGCGAACTTTTCCAGCTTGTTGTGCTGCAAGCGGTAAATCATCTAGCTTGAAAAATACACCTTTACTAGTACCACCACGCATATAAGTCGCTGGAATCTTAATTTGGGGAGCAAAACTCATTTTTATTGAATCCTTAATCTTTATCATTGTGTTTTGGCAGAGCTTTCTTTTCTGCGCTTTTGTATCATACAATGTTTAATTGAAGTTTTAACAATCACATGACTTAAGTATAAAAAAACAACATTTGATACCTTTTCCATATAAAGCCAAGTATCAGAATTTCAATTAAAATAAAATTAATCTATTGATTCATAAATTTTTAATTCAGCATTTAAAACAAAAATTAGGTTATTAAACTTATAAATATTTTTCATAAATTTTGAGCTACTAGGCTATTCATTCTCTATACATTACAATTACCAAAATTAAACCATTCTCGGGAAGAGTAACTTGACTACCAATTCCTCCGAACTCAAGCGTGGCTTAAAGAATCGTCATATTCAATTGATTGCCATGGGTGGTGCAATTGGTACAGGCTTATTCTTGGGCTCAGCGCATGTGATTCAATCTGCTGGACCATCCATTATTCTCGGCTACGCCATTGGCGGTCTGATCGCCTTTCTAATTATGCGTCAGTTGGGTGAAATGATCGTCCATGAACCTGTAGCAGGTTCATTTAGCCATTTTGCATATAAATATTGGGGGAAATTTCCAGGTTTCTTAACAGGTTGGAACTACTGGATTCTCTATATTTTAGTGGCAATGACAGAACTCACCGCTGTTGCGAAATACATCAATTACTGGTGGCCTCATATTCCAGCGTGGGCATCTGTACTGTTCTTCTTCGTGATCATTACTTTAGTAAACTTAGGTAATGTGAAGTTTTATGGTGAATCAGAGTTTTGGCTGTCGATTATTAAAGTCACTGCGGTTATTTCTATGATCGTATTCGGTTTGTATTTGCTACTGACTGCAGATGTTAACTCAACAGCATCATTTACCAACTTATGGAGTCAGGGCGGCTTTTTCCCAAATGGTTTTGAAGGCTTATTCTTCATGCTGGCATTCTTGATGTTCGCCTTCGGTGGTATTGAACTGATTGGTATGGCGGCAGCGGAAGCTGAAAATCCAAAAGAAACTATTCCAAAAGCAATTAACCAAGTTGTATTTCGTATTTTGATTTTCTACGTGGGTTCTTTGACTATTCTATTGTCACTTGTGCCATGGAATCAGCTTGAACTAGGTGGTCTAGACAAAAGTCCATTTGTGATGATCTTTAGCCAACTGGGTATTGATTGGGCTGCACATTTACTGAACTTCATTATCCTAACTGCAGCACTGTCTGTTTATAACAGCGGTATGTATGCCAATAGCCGTATGCTTTACAGCTTGGCGAAGCAAGGTAATGCACCAAAAGTTTTCGCAAAAACTAACAAAAGTGGCGTGCCAATTCCAGCAGTATTACTTTCTGCAGTATTGATTTTCGGCTGTGTACTCTTAAACTACTTCGTACCTGAAGATGCACTTGGTCACTTAATGTATGTTGTTGTTGGTGCGCTTGTCCTGAACTGGGCGATGATTACCATGACTCACTTACAGTTCCGTCGTGCAAAACGTATTTTGAATTTTAAAACCTCATATCCTGCACTTTGGGCACCAGTCAGCAACTACATCGTTCTGATCTTTATTGCTTTAGTTCTATTTATTATGTGGACTCAGGGCTTTATGGAATCAGTTCTAATGATCCCTGTTTGGATTACGGTCATGTTATTAATGTTTAACTATCTTAATCCCAAAGATTTGAGTGACATTGACCCCAATGAAGTTCATAAAGACTAAGTAATTTAAAAAGTTATTGTTTCGGCAATAACTTTTTTTTTAGCTAAAATAGGAGTACATTAGCCTCCGTCTTGCGCTCTTAGCTTAACCGGATAGAGCAGTTGCCTCCTAAGCGACCGACGTGGGTTCGAGTCCCGCAGAGCGCACCATTTTATAGTTTATTTTGGTCTACAGCATGCCAAACCAATAATTAAAATATATATAATTCAATAGAATAACAAACACAAAGTCTAAGTTAATCTTATAAATTCTCTTGTGAGCTAATATTTTTTACAGTATAAATTACAGTACAAACTTTTATATGCAAAACTGTGTACTGTAAAAATGCCAAAAATAGTCAAAAGCCTTACTGATAGTAAGATCAAAAGCCTTAAAGCTGATCCAAACAAGCACCAACGAATTTCAGATGGTTTAGGTCTTTATTTGTTCATTCACAAAAATGGCTATAAATATTGGAAATTTGACTATAGTCGTCCTTACACTAAAAAACGCAATACCATTAGTTTTGGTATATATCCAACGACTAGCCTCGCTGAAGCACGGATTAAAAGAGATGAAGCTCGTACCCTTCTCTCTCAAAATATCGACCCACATGTTGAAAAGGTTAGAATTGAGAATGAGATATTAAATACGAATAATAATATTTTCAAAAATATTGCAAATGAGTGGATGGCAAAACAAGATTTTGCTGAATCAACAATTAAAGGACAACAACGCTTATTAGACGTCATTAATCAACATATTGGAAATATCCCAGTTCATGAAATTAAAGCTATGGATATCCTTAAAGTTTGTCGGATTTATGAAAAAGAAGAAAAATTAGAAACTGCTAAAAAGGTCAAAGTAAAATGTGGTCAGATCCTCCGTTATGCTGTTTCAATTGGACTTTGTGAACGTGATGTTACTCAAGATTTAAAAGGTGCAATCTCCCCTCCCAAAGTCAAACACATGGCAGCGCTTGTAGAACCTAAAGATTTTGCCTTGCTCCTAAAAGACATTGATCATTATGAAGGTTCAGCAATCACTCGATATGCCCTGCGCATTGCACCATTAGTTTTTGTTCGCCCAGGTGAATTAAGACATGCCAAATGGCAAGATATCGATCTTGAAAAAGGCTTATGGAGTTATACTCCTCCAAAAACAAAATCAAAGACAGGCGTTCAGCATATTGTCCCCCTATCAACTCAAGTCATTCATTTACTTTCTGAACTTGCTCAAATAACAAAAGCTAAAAGTGAATATGTATTCCCAGCAACGACGTCCAACTTAAAACCGATGTCAGAAAATACTATCAATCAAGCTTTGCGTCGCTTAGGCTATACCAGTGAGCAAGCCTGTGGACATGGCTTCCGCGCTTCTGCACGTACAATATTAGAAGAAGTTTTGGAGTTTCCAATTGAACTTATTGAGCAACAACTTGCTCATCAAGTAAAAGACATGCATGGCCGCGCTTATAACCGTACCAAGCATTTAGACAAAAGAAAAATAATGATGCAAAGATGGGCTGATTATTGTGATGAATTGAAGGCTTCTTCATAAAGAATAAACTAATACTAGCTCACTCAAATAAAAAGGCTAATTAACGGGGGTCTATGAGGAGGAGTAAATGAATCAAACCTCCTAATTATTAATACAATCCTAATAGAGTAAAAAAGCTAAGGGGGACTAAAGTTCATAATGGATTTATTATTTGAATCACAGACTTATGATATAAATAATTTATACAAGAATTTACTGACTTTAAATAGCATAACTTATGTACTTATCAAACATAAAACTTTGGAACTTTAGAAAATACGGTGAAGTTGCCACTACATTTGATCTAACAAAACCTAATTTAGACCTTAACTTTACAAAAGGTCTTAATGTGCTAATTGGTGAAAATGATTCGGGAAAAACAGCAATCATAGATGCCATTAAATTGGTTTTAAAAACTCATAGCTACGATTACATCAAGGTAGAAGATAAAGATTTTTTTGATGGCTCTACACGATTTAGAATTGAGCTTGAATTTTGTGGCTTAACTGATGATGAAGCTAAAAATTTTACAGAATGGTTAGGATGGAAAGGTACTGGAGCTGATACCCAAACATTTTTAAAGTTAAATTATGATGTTACGCGTAATAAAAACAAAATTAATCCATCAGATGTAAAGGCAGGTGCAGACTCAGAGGGTTATTTACTAACAGCCGAAGCTAAAGAATATCTTAAAATAACATATTTAAGACCTTTAAGAGATGCCGAAAATGAGTTAGTCTCAAAACGAAACTCTCGGCTTTCCCAAATTTTATTGGGCGATCCTACTTTTAAAAACAAAGAGCAAAATCATGAACTTGTTCATATGTTTGAAGGCCTGAATACAAATTTAAAAAAATATTTTAAAGGCGAAGAAATAAGTTTTATAGATAAAGATGGTAATACTGCAACAGAAACTTATGAAGATGGAAAAGCAATTAAAGATAAAATTGATGGTTACATTAAAGATTTCTATAACGAAGGTATTTTTACTGAATTTAATGTTTCTGCAACAGAACTAAAAAGTATTTTAGAGAAATTTTCTCTTTTTTTAGAATCACAAAGAAATGTAGGTTTAGGAACTTTAAATCGACTTTTTATGGCAGCGGAGTTGCTTCACCTAAATAAAGAAGATTGGCATGGTTTACGTTTAGGATTGATTGAAGAACTAGAAGCACACCTACACCCTCAAGCTCAAATGCAAGTCATTGAGGCTTTACAAAGACAAACAAATATTCAATTAATTCTTTCAACACACAGTCCTAATTTAGCATCAAAAGTTAAACTGGAAAATTTAATTCTATGTAACAAAAGTAATGCCTTTCCGTTAGGAAGTTCATATACGATGTTAGATACAAAAGATTATATATTTCTAGAAAAATTCCTTGATACAACAAAATCAAATCTTTTCTTTGCTAAAGGTGTAATTCTTGTCGAAGGATGGGCTGAAGAAATTTTAATTCCAAGTATTGCAAAAGCGATTGGTATTGATCTTACCGCTAAAGGTATCTCAGTTGTTAATATTGGTGGGGTTGGTTTTCAATACTATGTCAATATTTTTCTTCGAAAAAAAGAACCACACATGTTAATTCCTGTCGCCGTGATTACCGACTCTGATGTGAGAACTTATGAAAAAGTTGGAGAAGACTACAATCTCAAATCATCTAAAGTACTAGAAAGTGAAATTGCTAATAAACTTAAAGAAATTAATGAAAAATCGAATCAAAATGTTAAATATTACGCTGCTGAGCAATGGACTTTAGAATATTCTATTTTTAAATCCAAAAAACTTACATCCTCATTTCAAATACATGCTAAAGCGATTCATACTAAAACTTCGTGGGATAGTAATTTTGAATTAGAGCTTGCTAAAAAATTAATTAACCAAGGACTAAAAAAAACAGAAATAGCTTATCGTTTAGCACATGATTTAGATGTGGAAATGAAAAAAGAAAAATCTGTTAGAACTATAAATTTACACGAAACAGATACGACAGATAGTATTTATTATTTAATCGAGGCGATTCGATATGTCACAAACAATTAAAATCACAGATGAAGATATACAATACGCTGAAAATATTTTATTACCTCAAGGTAAGACCTTTGATGATGAACGGCGAAACTTTATCCGTAATTTATCTACGATAGATTTACAAGCTGTGCCAGGTAGTGGAAAAACAACTGCTCTTTTGGCAAAACTATTAATTTTAGAAACTAAGCTCCCTTTGCATGACGGCTCAGGAATTTTAGTCCTGTCGCATACCAATGCGGCAGTAGATGAAATTAAAGAAAGAATTCAACAGTACTGTCCAAAACTTTTTCGTTATCCCAATTTTATTGGAACGATACAAAGTTTTGTAGATGAGTTTCTTACAAAACCCTTTTTTCAAAATTATTTTAATAAAAAATTACTTTGGGTAGACCAAGAAAAGTATGAGGATGAAATTCTTCAAGAGTTTAAAAAGATTGCTTGGGCTGAAAAATATGAAAAACCAACAAGTCTCTTTTATAGAAGACATATAAATAAAGTACCAAAAGACAAGGTACAAACGTCAGAAGGAAAAACGTTAATACAACAATATATTGATAATGAAGTAAAAAACACCTATTTCAATTTTAATACAAATCAGATTGAAAATTTTACGTCAGATTTTAGTCTTAAAACACCCACAAATAAAAAATTTATTGGTCTTAAAAAGACAATATTTGAAGTACTCAATAAAGGCATTATTTCATTTGACTACGCATATATATTAGGTGAGTATCATCTTAATTCCAATACTCAACTCAAATCTTTATTACAAAAAAGATTTAACTATGTTTTTATCGATGAAATGCAAGATATAGATACTCATCAATATAATTTAATAGAAAAAATATTCTATGACGATAGGAGCAGCCAATCAATTCTTCAAAGAATTGGTGACAAAAATCAATCTATATATAGTTCAGTAAAAACAAATTCAATTTGGCAAGATAGACATACGGTTCTTTACCTTTCAAATAGTCAACGTTTAAGTAGTCCTATTGCAAATATTGTTAAAAATTTTGCTCTGTATCCTGAACATTGTACGGATATTCAAGGCATGAATGAATGTCAACTTAAACCACATATCTTATTATTTTCGAATTCATCCATTCAGAACGTTATCCCACACTTTTCTCAACTTGTGCAACAGTACAAAAATTCAGGTGAGCTTTGCACTTATCAGGAAAAACCTCTACAAATAAAAGTCATCAGTTGGAATACTGATTGGAAAGATGATGAAGATAGCCGTGCTAATCCTTCTAAGCTCAGATTAGAAGATTATCATCAAGTTTTTAAAAAGAATGAGCAAAAACCCAAAGAAGAATATAAATGCTTAAAGAGTTATCTTCATTTTTATGATAAAAAATACACTACTCTATCTATGATTAGAAAAAATATTTTTCATGCCCTACTTAAGATTTTAAGAATTGAAAATATTTCGACAAATGAAAATCGCCTTTATACTATTTCAAATTTAATTAACCACTTAAAGGTAAACTCAGAACTAAATTATGCAGATCTAAACTTAAAAGTTTATCAATTTTGTTTAAAAATAATTAGAAATGAAAAGAATCAGGCTTTGTACGACTTACAAACTTATATTCCTGTATTCATTTCTTATTTTAAAGAAAATCATAGACTTTCTTCAAAGTGCAGTGATTTTATCAATAATGACACAACTGGCATTGACCAAACTAGTCAGAATCATATTCCCGCTTCAAATATTATTGAAGAAAATGATCTAAAAATTGAAATTACTAGTGTACATTCTGTCAAAGGGCAAACACATGATGCAACACTATATTTAGAATCATATTATTATGAAGATGGAAAAGGCAGTAATACTAAATCTTATGAATCACAAAGACTTGCAAATCAATTTTTAGGAAATCCCTTTAATCTAACCACAGAAAGAGCGAAACAATCAACAAAAATGGCATATGTAGGGTTTTCACGAGCAACTCAGCTACTATGTATAGCGATTCACAAGGATAGGTTTGAACAATACCTGAACACAATAGATCGAGATATATGGGAAATTAAGGATATATCTAGTTAAAAGAATTGATTGTTATAATTTTATTGAGTTCTATGAATGCCAAGAATATCTTAAAATTTTATTTCATTTTCTACAAAAATAAGGGAGCCGAAGCCCCCACCTTTTATCGACTCGCCAACTTAGATTCAATCCATTGATTGATTTCCCAAGCTGACCATCCAACACGACCAACTGTTAAATTCGTCTGTTTGGGAAATGTTGGATCATATTGTTTATGACGCTCATCCATAATGTTATAAATCGTTGCACGACTTAACCCTGTAATTCGCATAACTTCTTTCAAGTTAATAATCTGATTCATCTGAAAAGTTTGACCTGTGAACGCATTCATGATGTTGACTCCTAATCATTGATGCGAGCGGTGATTCGCTCAGATAATAGGGCAGTCCAATAAAATTTTACTGAGTCCAATCTTGTCTAATCCCATCTAATTCACAGCTCGTACATTCTGCTGTAAGCCTTTCTGAATATCCTGCACAAAGTCTTGCCCCTGCTGAAATTTAGGCTTAGCCTTACCTTTAGGCTCAGACTGTACCTGTTCAGACTCAACAAGCTCATCCGTATAAAACTCCTCCACCAAATCCAATCCTTCTTCAGCATTCAATTCAAACTTAGCATTACCATACCCCTGCCGTGCAGTTTGATCTAAAGCATATTGATTAAATCCAGAAGCTTTGCTTTGTTGATCAATGTCTTGTGCCATTTGAATGGCTTGTTGAAGGTTAACCCCATCTCTCAAAGTTAAATCTACATAATACACAGGCGTTCGATAGCTTTGTGTGGTTGATTTTCCCCTAAGTGTGAGTTGTAAAGGTAGGCAGGACAGCAAACCATTCGATGCAGCATGGTAATAACTAAGTCTTGCTGCCAAAGTCCGAATACTATTAAAACCTGTGGTTCTAAAGATGAATGTGCCGAGTTCATCCGACTCATCCAAATTGACATGCAAACGTCCATAAGGTTTACATTTACCTCCTTGTGCCAAAGGACAGAGATCAGGTGAAAGACATGGGTGTTGTTCAATCCCTTGATTGGTCATTCGCTGACATGTTTCACCATTACCTACACAGATCGGTCGTCCCGTTTGACGATCAAATAAACTGTACTCTGCGCGTAAATTCAGTTCAGGATCATTGAAGATCATCCGCACTGGTATGGTTCTAAGTTTTTGGTTTTGCGCTTTGGCTCGAAGTTGCTCATCCAATGGATGTTTAATCCAGCCTTCTTTTCCTTGAATTTGACTGGTAATGGTGAATTGGTCATCTTTTTCAGGTAGGCGTTTGCCATTCTTTTCGACCACTTTACCAATACTGATTCGCCCTAAAATAGGCGGTGTGATGACTAAACCTTTGATCATTGTGTTTTCCTCTGTCGTTTAAATGTGCTGCTTAGTTAAAAGAAAATTTGCATAAAAAAATCCCATACGCTGATGTATGGGATTTGAGTTGTTGGGGGTGCAATGTTTTGCTTAGGCTAATCGGTATAAATATTGAAACGCCGTGAACCTTGCTTGCTTTGAGGGAACTGATTCAGATATTCAGGATGCTGTTTCAGTAATGCCTTACTGTCTAAGCTGATCGAATCTTTAGCCTTTTTCCACGTCACCGAGCCATTGATGAATGTTGCATGTTCAGCCTGTTGTATCTTGGCTTGTAACTGGTGTTTGAGTAGATCGAATTGCTCCTGATGCTTTTCAATTTGGTTGCGTGCTTGAAGCAGTTGCTCAAACTGTTGATTGGCTTGCGTATCTTCAGTGAGGTCTATGGTGCTGAGTGGTACATGTTCAGGATAGAGGAGCTGTAAGGCTTTAGCTGCCGATTCACTGGCATCCGCTTCAGGTGGGGTATCCTTTTCTACACATTCCCAGAAGTAACGCTCTGTATCGATGATGTGTTGAATCACCGATTCTGAACGAGTTACTTTAAAGATACGGGTTTCATGCCCACAAATGAGGACGCAAATATGGGCTGCTTGTTTGCCTGTCACCGCCAATTGATGCTGTACCTGACACAACACGTATAAAGGCACACCATCACGCCATAGTTTGGCGCCATATTCCCCTGCGGTTTTACACTCCAAGATTTGCACATCGGCATCACCCACCACCGAATAATCCAAGTTAGCTAACATGAAATATTTATCAGGTTCAGGGTGTTGTAATACGGCATTGACTCGACGAACTTTATAGTTGGTGTGCATGCTGTAGTATTCAGCCACTAAAGGTTCAAGCTGTTTACCCCAGTACAAGGGTGCATGTCCCTCGCTTTCATCTTCGATGTTTTGTTGAATCCGCCCTGTTTTAATCATCCACAGCTCCAGCATCGACATATAGGGATTCAGCCCACAAGCAGCAGCGCAATCACTACTACCGATGCCTTGCCGACGTACTTCTAACCACTCGGCTTGGCTAAGTTTCTTGGTATCCACAAAGCGTTTGGCGGTAAAAAGTTTGGGACGATTGGCATGGATATTAACGATTGGATTCGGTGTTACATTGAGAGGCGTGTTTAGTGCTGTATTCATAATGATTTCCTATTTTGTAAATTTCGGGCATAAAAAAGCCACATCCGAAGATGTGGCTGTGAGTTATCTAAGATGTATTGGTTAATTGATTTGTTGGGTTAGTTGGGCTTAAGTGTTTGAGCTCAGGCAATCATGCGTAAAGCCTGTTCTAAGCCACGTTGCTTTAAGCCTGCTCCTGCACCAAACCAAGCTGAATCGAGTCGATGATCCTGACTCATGGCTCGACGTTCATGGTCAGCAAATTCGGTGATACTGCATAGCAGCCCATACGCGGTGTCTTTGGCTGAACTTAGTTCTGCCCCACGTCCATGCCCGTTAAACATGGTCATGACTTTAGACATTGCTCGTCCATTGGGTTCGGCTTTTGTGGTCTCAGCTGTTGAGTTTGCATGTGTTGCAACATTGCGATAAAACTGAATAATGCTGTCATCCTGTTCAGCAATACTCAGACTGGTATTGTTAAACACGGCATCAAAGTAGGCTGCTGCTTCCTGTTGAGTGACTTTTCGTTGACTGAGTTGTTTCATTTCATACATGTGCTCTTCCCATGCACGCACTGAAATACCCAATTGCTGTTTAATTTTCTCTGCATCAAACTTGGTGCTGTGTGGCACTTTAACCACGCCTGCACTTGAACTTTGTCCTTTCAGGGCGATGGCTAGGGTGTTATTACACACCACTCGAATACAGGTGAATTGCGCTGTAGTCGCTAGAGTGCCATCACAAGCAGTTGCTAAGAGAATATAGCCATTGCTGACATCTTTACCCTTTAAGGCTGATGTTTGTCCTGTACGTGCCAATGCCCAGAACTTCTTGCCACCTTTGAGTACCCCTGCGGTTTCCAGTTCAAAGCCCGATTGTTCAGTCAGATCTTTGTAAAAGTGTAGAATCTCTTTGGGTTGCACTTCCTGATAGCGCTGGCTAACCACAGAAAGTGGTGCATGAGTATCGGAACGGTATAACACTCGTTGTTCTTCATAGGGCATGATGATGCTTTGTCCTCGTTCATTCTGCGCCATGTAGCTAACATTGGAAGATTCAATGCGCCAGTCCATGCCTGCCTGTTGTGCCCAGACTTCAATCGGTTGGTTTTGCGTGAGTTGGTTGCCTAAACCATGCCAAGGGGTTTCACCTACATACGCCATTTTTTCGATTTGATGTGCCATGAGTTTTGTCCTTATAAACAAAAAGGCTGCTGAACCCCATCCCTTGATTGGAATGAAGTCCAGCAGCCTGATTTAGATGGGTCTTGTGAATGTGCTTATTAAATCCTGTGTAATAGGCTCAATGAACACATTCAGTCTATTGATTCATCTTTATGTTATATAAGTGAAATTTCTTTCAATCCGCTCAAAAGCTTCAACAACTCAACAGTATAGTGAGTGGTGCATATGTAGAATAAATACAGCCCTCAGCCTACTGCGGTGACATCACAATTTCACGTCCATCCTTGAGTACTGCAACCACCTCTCTAACATTCCGTGGATCACAATTTAAGAAGAAACGCATGGATTTGCCGTACAGAATTGGATTGGCACCATCACGATAATCTGCTTTACAGTTACCCCGATTCACCACCACTCGATCCAGTGTAATGCTGTCGGACAATGAGATTAAATGGAGGTAGGCTGTTTCAACCTCATGCTTTCCACCAAAGACATGATTCTTGATTTCAATACGATATTGCATTGAAGCATCGCCTTGGTCGGATGGTGATTGTTGTGCGTCCTTCTCCGCTTCCTGTCTATTTAGTGTTTCCCATTCATCCCAGCCCTTAGCAATAAATTCGCGGATCTCTTCAACGGGTGTCACTTCCAAATTACTCAAATAATAGCCTGCGGTGGCTGCCGTTTCTTCACTTGGCGATTTTTCTAAGGACTCCAAGTCCTGTAGTTCTTTCTCAGTCAACTTGTCTGTTTGAGCCTTTGCTTTGACTTGCTCAGTTTGAACTGCGCTATTCTGTGCTTGTACTGCTTCTGGTTGCTTTTCACAACCGACCGTCAACATAGCTATGGTTGCCAACATCATGATCTTTTTCATCTTTCCCCCCTCTCCCCTCTATGCTTAGGCATTCACATCAAGGTGCTGGTCTATCCATGCACTGTTGGTAGTATTTATCTTTAAAGACTTGTTTGGTTTTTTCGAATGTCGCTGTACCACCTCGACTATATTCAAAGGCATCATGAATGATGGGTCTAAGTTGTTCTCTCAGCTCATCGTTATCGCCTGCAAGCATATACGTCGCTTCGGCAAAACCACCGTAGGTCAAGCGCGCCTGCATCACAGTTTCAGCCACATTGGCTTCTTCCTGACAAGCTTTCTCTTGTTTGGAGGTACAACCTGCAAGCAAAGCAACAGCAATAATCAGAAATATTTTTTTGTTTTGCATATTCCTATCCTCTGCATTTGCCCACGGTATAGCCTCTAGCAAAGTCCAGACGACGTCTGTCTTCATCATTGGTGATTGGTACAGTAAAGAATGGCTTGCCGTATTGTTCACGAATACTGTCATAGCGACAGGCACAAGCTTCTTCACTTTCCACTGCGGTTTTAATGGCAGCGTTTGGATACATGCATTGTTCGATATAGGCTTTACGGTCTTTGCTATCCGTAGATGAACAAGCAGATAAAACAGGTAAAAGGAATACAGCAAGCATGCTGAATGTTAGAATTTTCATAAAGCTCCCCTCTAATATTGTTCTGTATTGAAATCAAAATTTAAGACACAACGACGAACGCTCCCGAGTCAGGAAGATGTGCGAATTTGAATAAAATGAGACGAATAAATCCCATCAACTGCTTGGTAAAAAGTCAGTTGCTTGAAATAGAATTCAGTACAGCAAGGGGATGTTTTGAATTACCATGATGGACTCCTATATGCATAAGAAGTTCTACCGAATCACTGTCAATTGATTATGGTGGCAGAACGAAAAGGGGTTGACAGACTGGGCATATAGAACCAGCACGCGCGAACGCGTCCCCCTCCCGTTCTACCGCAAAGGGGGACGAGAAGGTTTCGCACAAGACTTATACTCAGGAAGAATATAAGTACCTGATACGCTATACGCTTGGTCTGTCAAAACCAACTGACAATGTAGGTCAGCATGCTAAGAATAATGGTGAGGTGGATTTAAGTCAATTCAGATGTTTAGAAATAGGGCTTGTTTTATATTTCAATATATCTATTGGTTAATTAGAAAACGGGGGAAATATAATAAACCATCAGAAAAGTCAATTAGCTAACACTAAGCAAGTTCCTAAAATCTTCAAAAATAACTCCATATACCATGTCATGCCAACTTTACGGAAATTTCTTAATCAAATTGTCATTTTAGCCACTTAAAGAATTGTAGAGTTACTTAATACAAATTATATTTATACGTAGCTAATTTATTTAAGGAATAGAATATGTTTTCTTGGAAAAATATAAAAGATACATTCAATGATAAAGTCAAGAATTCAGAATCAACAAAAGATAAAACTTTAGGCTTAGCAGAAGTAATTGGAAAAACAGTTGTAGCTGGAGCAACAAAATTAGCCCAAGAAGCCCCATCACTTCTTCTTAATTTAGCTGAGGCTAATAATGATCAAATTAAAAAAAATGCAAAAGAAGTAATAAATGATCCAAATGAAACAATAGAAAATAAGCAGAAAGCAAAAAGTTATCTAAATAACATAGAAAATATACAATCGGACATAAATGAAAGGAAACAAGGTTTAGATAATTATAGAAAAAGTTTTAATTATGCTGATAGGCAAACAAAAGAGCAGAATAAGGAAGAAAATAAAGAATCTATTGAAAATAAAATTTCATCTTTAGAAGCCGTAAAGAAAACAGTTACTAAACGTATGAAAAACTTACGAAGAGATAAATTCGAGCTTAATCAATCTATTAAAAATTTTAAAAATATTGATGAAGAAAACTTAATTATTCAAAAAATTTCAGATATTGATACTAATTATAAAAATTACGAAAAAGAGTTATACAATTTAAACAAAAATTTAGAAAAAATAAAAAAAAGAATGATCAATAAGTAAGCTTCTATATTTTAAGTATGTAAAAAATTAAAGATTGGTTAAAACAAAAAGGCTCTTTAGAGCCTTTCACATAATCAGTATTAGTAAAAATTACTGTGGATTTGCAGAAATAATTTTTATTGATTTGCCTCTTTGCTTTGCTTCAAGCAGAGCTTTAGCTTCTTGCGCTGAACTCGCTTGAATAGGTGTGCTGATAACAGAAGATGGTGCTTTTGAATCAACCCATTTTACAATATACGCTGTTTTTGACATTTCGCTCCCCCTCTTAAAATTTTTAATGATATTATTTGCTAAGTGTAGATACATTGACATTATACCTATATTTTTTTATTTTTATCTATATATTTTAATATCTTATATTAATTTAAAAACAAAACATTTGATATTTCAAACAGTAACCCCAAATAAAGCATCTAAATTTTTCAGAATATTTAATTTCTGACTGTCTCAAAATTTTGCTTGATTCTAAATTAAGTTCTTTATTACACACTATCCAGCCATTCTAAGCGAGACTTTGCCATTTGGAAAGTTGCCATAAATCGCTTTAGTATCATGTTTGAAAAACGTGTAATTAAGTATTTTAATACTCTATTTACTCATAATTTTTTACACCCTCTTAAAAATAAATAAAAAATAAGCATCAATGATTAATACAGGCATTTAGCAGATACATACAGCCTTTTTCATCAATTGCTCAATACAACTGAACCAATCAAGAATGAGTTCCTAAAATTAAATTAAAATGCTTTTTAATATTATTAAGTTTTCTCAGATGCTACCTTTTTAATAAACTTCATATGATTTTTCACCTGTCGCATGATTTTCTTTTCCCCCATAACATCAGAAGCTAATTTCACGTAACTAATAAATGTTTTTTTATTAGAAACGTGGCTATATTTTTGGTAAATATCTCTTAAGTAAGGCGTTGATTTTTTTTCATTTTTAGATGCACGATATTTTACAGTATTAAGCTTTGATTTAAGTTTTCTATAGTATCTAGCAATACTGCTATGCCGTATGACTGTTCTTTTTCCATTAAAATTAAAGCCTAAATATTGCAACTCAAAGTTCTTTTCAGGATGAAGTAGATTTGTATAATCTAACCCTTCTTTGGCTACATAAAATTGAATAGCCTCAGTTTTACCTTCATTGATTTTTAAACTATTTCCAGCAGTTCTAACTAAAATTTCCTTAATAGTTGTAACAATATCTCGATAACAATTTTGACCTGGTAATATAACTAAGACATCATCACAATATCTTACATAATAGCCTTTCTTAGAAGCAGTATATTCAAATATTTCTTGATCAAAATCTATCATATATATATTAGATAGTAGAGCCGAAATAGGGGTTCCTTGTGGGATTCCAACCATTTTTTTATTATCTCTATTCGGATTTTTTTTAATAATCCATTCACCATTACTATCCTTATTACTCCGGATCTGCTTAAAACTAAAGAAAGAATCATCAGGGGTTAGCCCCTTTTTATAAAGGATAGAACTCCTTATTTCTCGAAACTCCTGAAGAGTCCAACCTAATTCACGAATTACTGAATCTTTATCAAAAAATGAATATTTCGTTAAAGAGTTAAGAACTTTTTCTTGATCTGGCCTAAATTTAGTTTGTCCTAATATTTTTAATGTATTTTGATATAAGATAGTGTGATCCAAAGTATCAAAGAAACTTGTTAGATCCATACATATGACAGTACACTCTCCTAATTCTTTGATTTTATTAAAAACCTTGTGAGCGAAATCAATATTATTTTTTTCTAGTGATCGGTATGCAATTGGAGAGTGATAGAAACTTTTATCACTAAGGTACTCCTCATATTGTTTATTAAACATGTAAGAATAATAAGTATAAATATATGCATCCCTATTAGAGGCATATCTAATAGGTCGATCTTTATTTTTTCTTTTTTTAACTACATTTCCTGGTTTATTCTCTTCTAGGTAGGTTCTTCTAATTGATAAGTTAAACCCAAGCATTGGAAGGAACCAATGTTTTTCAACATTCTCAGGATTAGAAACTAATTTAAATGCCTCTTTAGGCCCAAGAGCATAATCAAAATGTAATAAACTCTTTGGCTTTTTAACATTATTAACTACTTTTTCATGCTTCTTTGAATATATTTCGTCGTAATAATCTTCATATTTCATATAGTAAACCCCAGATAGCAAATATCTCGCGCCGATAAAAATCCATCTGGGGGAACGACTTAATCTAAGTTAAAACCAAAACGCATATAACAACTTAGTATAAACTCAAGGAGTACCTAATGATACCTAACAATAAAGTTAAACAGCTAAACCAACAACTTCTCACGAAGATTTACATTGTGCTGCAAGTACTTGATAAAGTACTTGACATCTTAAACATCCAACTCTCCGCAACGTCAGTTCGAAGGCAATCAAATTTTATGTGAATTTTCTTTAAAATACAATATTGATGCAAAAAATAAAGCCTCAAAACTTAGTTTAAAAAAGGACTACTTAGGCTAAAGACAAACTCCTGCTTTTCTTAGCATATAAATCTTTCATATAAAAAATAAAATACTAACTAAATTAGAGAGTCTAGATTTTACCTGTAGGAATTGAGCCAGTAGTGGCTCAATTCCTTATGATACCGACACAGCATTTTTAGCTAAAAATGTATAAGTCAAGAATTTTGGCTAGAATCACAACCCTGTTATTTCTTTAAGTTGATTTCTGAATTTATTTCTGAATATTGATACTATACAATTCATAAATAAGGCAATAAATATAGCCTTGTACTAAATTTTCAACGGTATAAGTTGTTATTAAAGTCAAATTGGATAAAGGTATGGCAATTCCAATAATAACCAAGCACTTCCGTGATTTCATCCATCTCTACTCTACCTACCCATCGAGCTAATTTGCAGTGATAAGTATAGGTAAATGCTGACTATCATGCAGGTTGTTCTATGAATTTTCTAATTTTTTGTTTTTTCTAAAAAGCTTAAAAACCTCTTTACCATACTTGGAATTAATTGATCAATTACATCATTTTTAAACAAATGCTTTGAATGGACTCTTGCGATTACAACTTTTTTAAGCTCACTCAGTCTAACAACAGAACTTGGAAAATCTAAAGTCTTTCCACTCTCTTTAATTACTTCTCGACCTAGTTCTAGTGCTGTATTCATGCAATCTACACACATAGGTTCGGCTCTATTATTAATTTCAAGTATCGTATCTGAAAATAATGGTGCTGATTTGATTTCTAGCACCCATGTATTTTTATTGGAAGGTCTAACACATTCATATTTTTTCCGATCACAACATGGACACCTCCAACTGTCATCATATCGTTCCCAGTACTTTCCTCTAGTAGAAATAAGATGGGACAACTCCTGTGCAGAGGGACGTTTCATTATGACTGGATTATTTTTCAACCGCCAAGAGTTATTTTTTCCTTTAAAGTGCTCAGTGTTATAAAGTATTTTTTCGGGCTCATATTTATCTAATTCTAATAAACCATTGTATTCAAACAACCATTTGGAACGTCTTTCTATTTGTTTTGATGTCTCTAATGAGGGCTGATACCAATCTTTTTTTTCTGCTGCGATCATCGCAAACTTTTCAGCCATTTCCATACGTATGTGAAATATTGGTTGTACTCTTTCCCATACTTGTTTTGCAATTTCTTCATTAATTTTATGTTCATGATTCGGAGAAGAAATTACAAATTCTGATATTTCTTTTGGAGAAAATGAAAAATAATTGTGCGCTTTCACTATTTTTTTTGCATCAGCATCAGCCTTGTTACAATCAAAACAAACAATAGTTTTGTCATATGCAGATAGTGAAAAGGCAGACTTAATTGCAAATCTTTCAGAAAGCTCATCAGCGATTTGCTGATTTCTAGCTATGGCATATTTTTCAAATAGCGTTTTTACTACTTCTTCCATATGGTCATGGTGTTCGTGTAACTGACATGTTAAGTAATTATTTTTATTTAAACGAACAATTTGGCCTTTTGTTCTTTTACAACAAGGACAAAACCAATCTACTGGAGTCATAACCCACCATCGATTCAGATGAGCACCCTCAGCACTAAATAAAGCAACTAGTCTCCTAGTAGAATAAGTAAACTCTGAATCCAGCCCTTTTAAATCTTTATCCTTTAAAGATTCTCGGAAATCATTAAATGTCATTAAACTTCTCGAAATATTGTTGTCCAAACAAGTAGTTTTTTCAAAAACTCGTATCTCAGGTCAAATTTGAAAATCTGAAATTATTCTTATAGACTGATACCATAATTTATCTATATAACTGTTTATTATCAATGTATTCCAAATCTTTGTAACACATATAGCAACCAATACCAGCTGGTATCATGCCCAAAACAAATAGACCTACCATAAACCAAATTCTGTGATTGAATACATATTCTTGGAATTGGGGTGACAAAGACATGAATGTATTAAGGAATAATGAAGCTCCTTGAAATAAAAGGTATGAAACACCTAAACCTAAGAATGCAACACCAATGGCTTTTGCTCTTCCACTTAGAATAAAATTGACAATCCAAACAAATACATTGTGAATTATTTCCATGATTCAAACCTAATTAATGACATTGATTGATTTTTATTCAAAATAGATTCTTTAATCAACATTCAAATGATTCAGTACGACAATCTGTGTCTCACAGGTTGTCTTATAATCAACGGGCTATCGCCCTTCAGATAATCAATATTGAAATAAGGTAGAGTTGCTTGTGACAATCTCTACCTATAATTTTGACTAATGTTCCCAAAGGCTTTTTTAGCTAATAATGTATAAGTCAAGAATTTTAACTTGAGTTACTTCTTGATCCCTCTACGCTTGCTATTCTCAAACTGCCCTTTCCCAAAAGTTTGCATGTTCCTAAAACACTTTACTCTGAGACGCTGTTCGTCCTTAGCGGGGTCTGTCAGATATTCAATTACGGTAACCACTCTTTCCCAGTCACCTTCGTTGTTTCTCGATACCATCCCGATACCGATATCACAGCCTGCCATGCGTAGCTTATTAATATAATCCTTGCTATGAAGGTTAAAATAGCTACCATGCCCTTGGGTAATTTGTTGCCATTTCTCCCCTACACGCTGCGCATAATAAGAGCCATTCTGTACTTTGGTTCCATCATACATAAGCAATAGATGTACGTGATAACCTCGCTCCTTCCCTTGCTCAATTGCCCATGAATATCCATGAAGATTACTAAAGAAGGTATCTTGGTTAGAAAGGCGATTACGCATGATTTCAAAATGCCGATAGAATTGCTCTATGGTGATTTGCTGTTTTGAATCGTTTAAATATCCTAAGTCAACACGAACAATTAGAAGCTTTGTATAGTGATTAAATAGCTCTTCAACATATTCCTTCAAGCTTTCTGTATTGTCCTTTTCTTGTAGCCTAAACTGATGTAGATCTCGCTCAATCTCACCTTTCAACATCTTGAGCATCTTTTTATAAAATGCTAGTTGCTCATCATCGAATTCTAAAACAAAATCATAACTATCAGTTTGCATTACAAGTGGATCAAAACGGATTTGGTCAATATACAACTTCAACATAATGAAAGCTGTAATATAATCACTGTAACAGTAATCTATATTGTAAATTGTATCAAATAGTTCAAGCAGCTCTTTAAACTCTTGTTTTTGAGAATGATTGAAACCAGCCAGATGAATATTAATAACAAAGTTTTCAACTGCAAATAGAATTTCAGTTTCAGAATAAGACTTGGTTTTAAATGTAGTGTTTTTCATGGTTACTCCTAAAAGTGTTTATAACCATGTCATCAGTCATTTCTGTTTTTTTTAATTATTCAACTTTCATCTTAAGTTGTTCAACTTATTGAAAGAAGCTAATAGATAAATACACCTTTAAAACTTCATATATAAAAATAGTCATAACTAGATAAAGGTCACTTATAAGGTAATAAGGCATGAGTAAATACACATACCTCGCTAGTGATACAAACCAAGATTTCTTGAAGATCAGTTTTAGGATGAATTAATAGTATAAGTAACCAACTTAGTACACTCAGAAATACAATAAGAATCATCAGAAAACAGCCATCTCCTCATCGACAATGTCTCATATACATAGAAATTTATCTAACACAAAGGAAGCTAAAGTCACCAATAATTAAAAATCAAATACTTATGATAAATTAAACTCAAAAAAATCACTAAAATATCATCAAAATATCACTAAAAACATATAAAATTATAGTAATAATTTTTCATAAATTATGCTTGATTTATCTTAAAATTTAATAATAATTAGAAATAAAAGTATATGTGAATCTAAGGTTTAAAATGAGTGGCTTTAACCCAGGAAGTAAATTAGTAATAAACGATATGTTCTATAACCTTTCCGAAGATCAATTATATTGGCTGCATGAATACTTATTTCCATATAAACATAGTGAAAGAAATATTGGAAATATTGAATCTTTACATAATGAATGTTTAAATTTATTGAAGCATGAACAAAATATACAAAGAGATATTTTAAATAAACTAGAGAACTTAAGAAAAATTTCAGAAACTTTTTTCAATTGGGTTCCTGATTCAGATATTAGGAATTTAATCTGGGTACAAAATAAACTTGACTTTGAATTGCTTAATAATACTCCATCACTATTTGGAATGAATAAAAATAATGATAAAATACGCTATAGCAAATTTAGATTATGTTTAACTTTTGATAAGATTGATTCAGTAAACCCTCAAATTAATAATCATTCACTCCTTCAATCTGCCTTAAACATGCAAGATAAAAAAGTTAAATTCATTGAGAATATTAAAATAGAATGGAATAACTGGATAATTCAAACAGACAAGTTTTCCCAGTGGTTAGTAAATTTAGATCAAAACATGCTTTTTTGGTGCTACAACTACATTTCAAAGAAAGAATCACACCCCCCAATCATCAATCTAGAAAAAAAAATTACACCGCTTATGGTATTGGTTTTAATTGATTCAATTAACTTTGAAACTACTGAATCTTATATAATTTACATAGAACGATTAAAAAAATCTTGGTCACAGTATAAATTTAAAGCCTCCAATAAAGTAAAAAGTAAATATCATTTACCATTAACTAAGCAAGCTAAAAGTTTTTTAGAGAAATTAGCTGAATTTAAAAATAAAAGTGAAGCTGAAGTCATGGAGGATCTATTAAAAAGAGAATATCAGGATCTCATGTGTGATGAGCGAGGAAATTTAAAATACTAAAAGGCCTCTCTAAATAAAACCGAGTGAATATTGAAAGCTAATTTCAATAGCTTATCTATTTGGTACATCGAAAGAAACAGCGTGTTAATCTTGGATTGACATGCTGCAATAAATGAGAATTGAATGGCACAGCGTGTACGAATAGGCAAAATAAGAAATTCAAGAACTATGCAATTTTTTTCGATTCAATAGATATCAAACCATACATTTTGAAGGCTCACTTAAATAAAAATTAACATTCTTCATCGCTATAAACATACATTCATAGACTGTACCCTAACACAAATGTATGAACAGGTTAAAAATAGTTACTAGATCATGCAGAGAAAAGCTTCGAACATAATATCAGCGCCTCACAATATCAAAAGGTTGCGAAAGTCTGTAAAGCAACAGTACCCCACCACTTGTCTGACTTGCTCAAAAAAGAGTGTATAATCTAGTTAGAAGGTCGTGGACGAAATACTCGCTATCAGATCAATGCTCAATTATAAAAATAGTACTTTTATTTTTTACGGTATATTTTGCGGTAAAACAAATTTACCCAATAAATTATCAATTTAAAATTCAATTAGATAGCACAATGTTTTGAGTCCCGCAGAGCGCACATTTTTTTGGACACCTCACCTCTCTGATTTTTTCAACTCACATTTATCAATAAAACTAAATTCAGAATTCTTAAATCTAAATTACAAATTCAAAATTCATCTCTGAATTTTTTAACTTAATCTTTGTTTTTACTGATATTACTCTTGAGAGTTTGTTTTTTAAGAAGAATTGGATAGCACTTTTAAATTCCCTAATCATCTATTTGTCAATGCAAAAAACGACACATGGCGTGGTCTATAAGGCCAAAAAAATCAATTTATGACTGCCCATATCAAAATATTTTCAATTATTTTTAGGTTTAGAAAATAATGCAGTAACTAAAAATATTAAATAATAATCAAAATGTTATATGTATTAATTAGTACATTTACTCTAAATAGTTCGTTTTTCAATCATATTTTTCAATCTAGAGCATTTACTCTTATTTTAATTGTGCTATTTTTGTCACATGGAGTAACAATTAAGCCCAAGAGTATTAAAAAGTTTTCCATAACGAATATATGCATTAACCATAAAAATCAAATTCGTATCTCAAGGAATGACGAAGAATGAAATTAAAAACTTTAGCTACAGCCATGATTCTTGCTTCAGTTCCAATGACAGGTGCTTTTGCAGCAGCAATGGACCGTTCAGGCCAATCTATGTCTGCATTCTTACAACCAGGAAATTATTTTGAAGCAGGTATTTCAGTTCTAGACCCGACAGTATCTGGTAAAGAAGCTGGTGAAACAGCTACACGTCGTAATATTGAAGACATGGCTGATGATTATTACTTCCCTTCAGCCGCATTAAAACTACAATTAACTGATAAGTTTTCATTCGGTCTTCTATATGACCAACCATTTGGTGCCGCTGCTGAATATAAAGGTAACAATGCTTTTGTTTCACAAGCTTCTGACACGGTATTACCTCAACCACTATTAGACAGCATGGTTCGAAATGAAGTTACTCAAACTTTAAATCAACTTACAAGTACACAAATTGTAGGTTTAGCAGCGCAAGGCTTGCTTGCACAACAAGGTATGTCTCCAACTAACCCAGCTTATAATGCTACTTTACAAGCAACAGTGACAGGTATTATCACTCAAGCAGGTGGTAATGTTGATACAGCTGCTGCTGCAGTACGTCCACAAGTTGAAGCTGGGGCATTTATTCAAGGTCAACAGCAATTACAACAACGTTTAGATAATGCAGGTGTTGCTCTAGGCCAAGGAAATACAAAAGTTTCTGTAGACACTCAGAACTTAGCTTTTGTTTTTGGCTTCCAACCTACGCCAAATTGGAACATCTATGCTGGTCCTGTTTATCAAACGGTTAAAGGTAGCGTAAGCCTACGTGGTCAAGGCTATAGCATTTTTAATGGCTATGACTCAAACATTAAAGAAACTGGTGATCTTGGTTGGTTGGCAGGTGTTGCTTACCAAATTCCAGAAATTGCACTTAAAGCTTCTTTAACATATCGTTCTGAAATTGACCATGAAACGACAATTCGTGAAACAATTCCAACTGCTGGCGCGTTAACGCTACTTGGTCAAAACCCTGCAGATGTAGTTGGAGCTAAGGGCACTTCGACGATTACTACACCTCAGTCTGTAAACCTTGATTTCCAATCTGGTATCATGGCTGACACCGTTGCATTTGCAAACGTGCGTTGGGTTGAATGGTCAAATTTCGCAATTCGTCCATACCAATTTGGTTTAATGTCTGAAGCAGTTGGACAATTACCAGCAGTTAACCGTCCGAACGGCTTTAACTTAGTTGAATATTCTGAAGACCAAATTTCTGCAACAGTTGGTGTTGGTCGCAAACTTAGTGAACAATGGGCTGGTAACGTATCCGTAGGTTGGGACTCAGGCGCTGGTAACCCTGTATCAACACTTGGCCCTACTGAAGGTTACTGGAATGTCGGCTTAGGTTTACAATTTAGTCCAGCACCGAATTACTTCATTGCTGGTGGCGTGAAATACTTCATGCTCGGTGATGCAAAATCTCAAACAGCTGCTCAATTTGGTGAAGATAGCCGTATTGTTGGTGAATTTGAGGATAACGATGCTTGGGCATACGGTTTAAAAATCGGTTACCGCTTCTAATTCTCGGTATTAGTAGATTGGAAATATATCCAATCTACTATTGTAAAAATAATTTAATTCAAATGTTCATAGATTGAGCATTTGAATTTTTTAAGTTCAAAGATAAACATTAAGTTAAATACTCTATTTTTTTATTTATAAATCATAAACATAAATAACACCTTCTAGAATAATTACTCTAGCATTGCTTATTTTTTAACTTATACAGTTCATTTTTAGAGTAGCAACTCTTATTTACTGTTTTTCTATTTATGTTACTTTCCACACATTGAAATAACATCAAAAGTTACAAACAGGGATAATGTATGCAACTCAACAGTCTTACAAAAGCCATCATCATCAGTTTAATGCCTGCAACTACAGCGATTGCTGGTGGTTTAGACCGTTCAGGCCAATCAATTTCTGCATTCTTACAACCTGGTAACTATGCAGAAGCTGGTATTTCAATTCTAGATCCAAATGTATCAGGACAAGACACTGATAAAAACAGTGCTTCAGATATGGCGGGTGATTATTATTTTCCTCATGCAGCACTTAAAATCCAAGCCACAGATAAAATTTCAGTAGGTTTAATCTACGACCAACCCTTTGGTGCAGATGCAGAATATTCTGGCCAAAATAACTTTGTTGAAAACCGTCCATTGCCTTTTCAAGGAAATACATCTGTTGTTGTAGATACACAAAATCTAAGTTTATTGGTGGGCTATCAACCCAATGAGAACTGGAACGTATATGCAGGTGCTGTATATCAAACAGTAGATGGCACAGTACTTCTACGTGGTAAAACATATTCTGCTTTTAATGGATATGATTTTAGAACAGGTGAAGATGAATCCGTTGGTTGGTTAGCGGGTGTTGCATATCAAATTCCAGAAATTGCGCTTAAAGCCTCTGTAACTTATCGCTCTGAAATTGATCATGAAATGAATGCCTATGAGCGTTTTAATGCTGCAGGAATGACTGGAAATGACGCTTTAAATGGTGCAATGACTGTTATAAACTCTGCAAAAGGTGAAACTGAGCTAACGACTCCACAGTCTGTAAATATTGATTTCCAAACAGGTATTATGGAAAACACTGTTGCATTTGCAAATTTACGTTGGGTAGATTGGTCAAAATTTAAAGTACAACCTTACAAGTTTGGAAAACTTAGTGAAACACTCGGTCAATCTGGTATGGTTCCAACTAAGCCAAATGGTTTTAACTTAATTGATTATAAAGATGATCAAATTTCTGCAAACATTGGTGTTGGTCGTAAATTTACAGATCGTTGGGCTGCAAATGTATCTATCGGTTGGGACTCTGGAGCAGGCAACCCTGTGACAACATTAGGTCCAACTGAAGGTTATTGGAATATTGGTACAGGTATACGCTTCTCTCCTGCTACAAATTACTTCATCGGTGCTGGTATAAAATATTTCTGGTTGGGTGATGCAGATGCTGTAACGGGCGCACACACCCCTGCAGGCACATTCACAGATAACCACGCAATTGCTTATGGTTTAAATGTCGGGTACAACTTCTAATACAAGTTATATTTTGTAATGTAAAAAAGCCCCATTTTGGGGCTTTTTTACATTCAACATGGATGTATTTCACAATTTATTATATTTATTAAGCAATAAATAGAGTGTTTTTTAGCCAAATAAATTATAAAAACTTTAATACTTAATTTAAAAGTATTTATTTGTATAACAGCAACTTAAATAAATATTTTAAAGTTTTAACTCTAAAATAAATAAAAACAATGACTTTTTTATACTATTAGTTCAATTTTAGAGTCTTTACTCTTTTTTCATTTATGATATTTTTCGCACATGGATATGATTAAAAATAATTTACATATCTCATATTTTTATTAACGCATTGACGCGTTTTTTATACTAGAAAAGTAGAAAAATGAACTTAAAAGCATTAACAAGTGCCATTTTATTTGCCAGCGTACCAATGACAGGGGCTTTTGCAGCAGCAATGGATCGCTCTGGGCAGTCAATTTCTGCATTTTTACAACCGGGTAATTATTTTGAAGCAGGGATTTCAGTTTTAGATCCAAACGTCTCAGGTGTAGATATTAAAGGCCAAGCTACAGGTGATATGGCTGAGGACTATTATTTCCCAGCTGCTGCATTAAAAATTCAACTGAATGAGCATTTCTCATTTGGTTTAATTTATGATCAGCCTTTTGGTGCAGAGGCTAAATATAATTCAAATAGCGTCTTTTCAGCAAAATCTACTGATTCTGTCCTAGGTGCACTAGACCACAAAACAGTCGCTCAATTTAACAGTAAGGCCACTGAAGTTACTGGTCAAACTGAAGTGGATGTAAAAACACAAAACCTTTCTCTTTTATTTGGTTTTCAACCTAATGAGAATTGGAATTTTTACGCAGGACCGGTATACCAAACTGTTGAAGGTAAAGTAAGTCTGCGTGGTGAAGCTTACAGCATGATGTCTGGATATGATGCAAATATCAAAGAAGAAGGTGATCTTGGATGGCTAGCGGGTTTTGCATATCAAATTCCTGAAATTGCCTTAAAGGCATCCCTAACATATCGATCTGAAATCGAACATGAAGTAAATGCAACTGAGTCATTCCAATCAATTGATAACTTCACTGGCTTAAGTGCACCAATCTTAAACATTATGCTTGGTCCATTGGGTGCCAAATTACCGAAAGAGCAACGTGATGCTGTAATTGCAGTAAGAAATGCATTAGTTGCATCTAATTCACTTCCAGAAGGTAAAACAAAAGTTACCACGCCACAATCGGTAAATTTAGATTTGCAATCTGGCATCATGGAAAACACTGTTGCCTTCGCAAATGTACGTTGGGTAGATTGGTCTAAATTTGCAATTAAACCTCATGAGTTTGGTATTAAAGCAAATATTTTAGATTCTTTAGTTGCTGGTTCTAACGGTATCGTTGGCTACACAGATGGTTTTAACTTAGTCGACTATTCTAAGGATCAATGGTCTGTAAATGCAGGCGTTGGCCGTAAATTTAATGATCAATGGGCTGGTACAGTCATGGTCGGTTGGGACTCTGGTGCAGGTAACCCAGTGTCAACTTTAGGCCCAACCGAAGGTTACTGGAGCGCTGGCTTAGGTGGACAATTTAGTCCAACACCTCAATCGTTTATTCAAGCTGGTGTTAAATACTTCTGGTTGGGTGATGCGACTGCACAATCTGGTTCACACTCTGTCCCTGGTAATGAAACAGCTGCAAATGTTGCTAACTTTAAAGACAACGATGCAATCGGTTACAGCTTAAAAATCGGTTACCGTTTCTAAGTTGCTTTAAAAACTTTGGATTAAACAAGAAAGGGCGCTATAAGCGCCCTTCTCTTATTCAGCATTTACAACAAATTAAGCTGGAATATCACGCACTGAAGCATTACGAATCGCTTCTTTTAGTGCTGCATAGCCATGAATTGGTGGGAACTGTGGAAACTCCGCAATCACATTGTCAGGCGCATCAAATAAGAAACCCGCATCCGCTTCACCAAGCATCGTCGTATCGTTATAAGAATCACCTGCTGCAATCACTCGGAAGTTCAATCCATGTAATGCTTGAACGGCTTTACGTTTTTGATCAGGTTGACGAAGCTTATAAGCGCTAATCATGCCATTTTCATCAGTTTCTAACTTGTGGCAGAAAATCGTTGGCCAACCAAGTTGTTGCATTAATGGATGTGCAAACTCATAGAACGTATCTGAAAGAATAATTAATTGAAAATGAGTACGCACCCACTCTACAAACTCTTTTGCACCTTCAAATGGCCCCATATCTGCGATTACATCTTGAATATCGTTTAAACCCAAACCGTGTTGTTTTAGGATATTTAAACGCTGAGTCATCAACACATCATAATCTGGAATGTCACGAGTCGTTGCTTCAAGTTCTTTAATGCCTGTTTTTTTCGCAAAATTAATCCAAATTTCAGGTACTAAAACCCCTTCTAGATCTAAACAAACGACTTCCATGCACTCTACCCTCTGTTAAGTGAAAAAATTTTTCAATATCATAGCGGAAGAATAAAAAAATGCATTGTTCTTTTTTAAATCTATTTTTTTCATAAGTATCTATTTTTTAGTGATAAGTGTGTTTTAGCATTTCCATTAAAATAGTTCTGAAATAAATTAATATAGGTGTTAACGTTCCAAGCCTATAGCCAGGACATTCATGACTACCATCCCTACTATTGACCTTGTCGATGCACTTGCATCCGAATATGCAGATAAATCACCTTCTGAGATTATGAAACTTGCGCTAAGCCAGCAAGGTGAAGTTGCGATTTCCTTTTCTGGTGCAGAAGATGTTGTACTGATAGATCTTGCATCGAACTTAGGGATTCCATTTCGTGTATTTAGTTTAGATACCGGTCGCTTACACCCTGAAACTTACCAATTTTTAGATACTGTCCGTAAACATTATAAAATTGATATCGAAATCTGTTTCCCAGAAAGTGATGCGGTACAAAAACTAGTAACAGAAAAGGGCTTTTTTAGCTTCTATCAAGATGAACATAAAGAATGCTGTGGTATCCGCAAAGTACAACCTTTGCGTAAAAAACTAGCCACTTTAGATGGCTGGATCACTGGTCAACGTAAGGACCAAAGCCCAGGCACACGTAATGAAATTCCAGTAGTACAAGCTGACCCAGGTTTTTCAGGTCCGGGCAAGCAATTAATTAAATACAATCCTTTGGCAAACTGGTCTAGTGCTGATGTATGGAACTATATCCGTCTAATGGAAATTCCATATAATCCACTACACGAACGTGGCTTTATTTCGATAGGCTGTGAACCATGTACTCGACCTGTTTTACCGAATCAACACGAACGTGAAGGTCGCTGGTGGTGGGAAGATGCAACCCATAAAGAATGCGGCTTACACGCAGGCAACATGAAAAAATAAAGAGCACAAAACCACTGCACAGCAGTGGTTTTTTCAACGCATCGATACACATAATTCCGTATCATTTCAACGTAAAAACGCTATACTGCAAATGACAATTTAATAATTCTAACAATGCTACTCATACATGAGCAGCTGTAGATATTGCAGTGAGGCAATCAACGCTATGCGTCCATTACATCCTATTGATTTCATATTCTTAAATTTAGAGAAACGGCAACAACCGATGCACGTAGGTGGTCTATTTTTATTTCAGATCCCTGACAATGCACCAGATACTTTTATTCAAGATTTAGTCGCAGATATTCGTAATTCAAAATCCATTCCTATTCCTCCTTTTAACAATAAACTCAACGGCTTCTTTTGGGATGAAGACGAAGAGTTTGATTTAGATCATCACTTCCGCCATATCTCACTGCCGCATCCCGGTCGTATCCGTGAACTTTTGACTTATATTTCACAGGAACACAGTGCGTTGATTGACCGCGCAAAACCACTTTGGACTTGCCATATTATTGAAGGCATTGAAGGTAATCGTTTTGCCATGTACTTCAAAATCCACCACGCGATGGTCGATGGCATTGCAGGTATGCGTTTAGTTGAAAAATCACTTTCGCATGACCCAGATGCTAAAAGTATTGTACCGCCATGGTGTGTGGAAGGCCCTCGTGCAAAACGCCTCAAGCAGCCTAAAGTCAGTCGTATGAAAGGTTTGTTATCGACCATTAAGGGACAACTTGACTCAACTCCACGAGTTTTGTATGAACTATCACAAACTGTAATGAAAGATATGGGGCGTAACCCAGATTATGTATCTAGTTTCCAAGCACCGAGTTCAATATTAAACCAACGGGTTAGTTCTTCACGTCGTTTCGCTGCTCAGTCTTTTGAATTTTCACGTTTGTCACATATTGCCAAGTCACTTGGTGTAACAATTAACGATATTGTGCTCGCAATTTGTTCAGGTGCATTACGTGAGTATTTAATTACACAAAATGCTTTACCTAAAAAGCCATTGATTGCCATGGTGCCTGCATCTGTTCGTACCGATGATTCAGATATGTCTAACCGTATTACTATGATTTTGGCAAACCTAGGAACCCATAAAGAAGATCCGCTAGAACGCTTGAAGATTGTGCGTCGTAGTGTGCTCAATGCCAAAGAACGCTTTAAGCGCATGAACTCGAATCAAATTTTAAACTACAGTGCCTTTGTCTACAGTGCAGCAGGTTTAAATATTGCATCAGGCTTTATGCCAAAACGTCAGGCCTTTAACTTGGTCATTTCAAATGTTCCCGGCCCACAAGAGCCGTTATATTGGAATGGTGCACGTTTAGAAGCGCTCTACCCTGCGTCCATTGTTTTGGATGGTCAAGCGCTTAATATCACCATGACCAGCTATTTAGATAAGCTTGAAGTGGGTTTAACGGCATGTCGTAATGCGCTGCCAAAAATGCAAAATTTACTGACGCATTTGGAAGAAGAAATCCAACGATTTGAAGCTATTGTGAATCAAGATTCCCCAAAGTTACAGGCGGTTAGCTAACCGCCTGCTTCACAACTTAGTATCAGTTCATCAGCAGATTGAACCATCAAAAATTAAAAAACCCGTCTAAATTAAACAATCTAGACGGGTTTTTTAGTATTTGAACTTTGATTAATTTTTTGGAGTAATTTATGTGTATAAGCTAAAATTTAGGTGAACAAATTCGTTGTTATTGTTTAATTACGACTTGTAGATACACACTGATAATTAAATTTATTTTCCATTCTTTATAAAATTTTAGCGCATTAAAAAATTTAGAATCGCGCGTTAGCACCTTAACCCTCTGGATTACATTATTATTTATATTTCAATATTTAAGCTTTAATTGCTCGGCACTGTTTAAGTAACTGATGACAAGCAGAGCGAATCATAGACGCTGTAATTTGAACTTCATTACCACGCTCATCCACGATATAACCTGAATGGATCGCTTTTGCTTCAACGACAGTTTTAAGACCACTTTTCATTACTGTTTTACTAACACCCATAATACACCTCTTTTTGCTAAGCCATTTTCAAGTTCATTACGGGAAAACGGCTTTGGCTATTTGATGTGTCTAGTATTCAAAATAACAGTTCAAAAGTAAAATCTCAGTTGTAACAAGTGTTTAACGATATTCTGTTACAATTTCAGCTCAGAATGATATCGTATTGCTCTTGCGTATATAAATTTTCCACTTGGAACTTGATCACACGGCTAATAAAGTGCTCTAAATCAGCCACTGCAGGTGCTTCAGCAGTTAACAATCGGTCAATCACCGACGGATGTGCCACCACGGTAAAACCACTTTGTGACTCATAAGCTCGTGCATATCTCAAGATTTCACGGAAAATTTCATAGCAAACTGTTTCAGCCGTTTTCACATAACCACGCCCCTGACAGGTCGGGCAAGAATCACAAAGCAGATGCTCCAGAGATTCACGGGTGCGTTTACGGGTCATTTCCACCAAACCCAGCTCAGACACTTGAGTGATCTTGGTTTTAGCATGATCGCGCTCGAGCATTTTCTCAAACTGGCTCATCACTTCTTCTCGATGATGTGCTTCTTGCATATCAATGAAGTCAATAATGATAATCCCGCCCAAGTTACGTAGACGGAGCTGACGTGCAATGACCTGTGTGGCTTCCATATTGGTTTTAAACACAGTGTCTTCAAGTGAACGACCACCAACATAGGAGCCAGTATTGACATCAATCGTGGTCATTGCTTCAGTTTGATCGATCATTAGATAGCCGCCAGACTTAAGTGCTACACGTGTCTGTAAGGCTTTCTGAATATCTTCTTCGACATTGTACAAGTCAAAAATTGGTCGCTCACCCGGATAATGCAATAAGCGATTTTGCATACTTGGTACAAATTCTTGGACAAACTCTTGCAATTTGCCATGTACTTCTCGTGAGTCGACCTGAATTTTAGACGTATCTTCATTGGCCAAATCACGGATGACGCGTTGCGGTAAAGGCAGCTCTTCAAAAATCAGAGAAGGTACGACAATACTGCGTTGTTTACGTTGAATATATTCCCACAGTTTTGCTAAATAAGCCATGTCCTGCGCAATTTCACATTCAGGAATACCTTCAGCAGCAGTACGAACGATGACTGAACCCGGTAAATTGTGTTTCTTTTGAATGTGTTCAATCATGCTACGCAATCGATCACGTTCTTCTTCAGACTCAATGCGCTGTGAAACACCGGTATGACTGCCATATGGCATTAAAACGAGGTAACGAGAAGGAATAGAAAGATCAGTTGATAGTCGTGCACCTTTTGTACCCAACATATCTTTCATCACTTGTACGGTGAGTACTTGCCCCGGTTGTAACAGCTCAAAAACGTTCGGGGTCGGTTGATTGCGTTGCCAGACCATATCATTGATATGTAAAAAAGCCGTTCTCGACAATCCAATATCAATAAAAGCAGCCTGCATACCCGGAAGCACGCGAACAACTTTCCCTTTATAAATATTGCCCACTAACCCACGCTTCACGGTGCGTTCAACAAATAATTCATTGACCGTACCGTTTTGAATCAACGCCACACGACATTCCATCGGTGTGACGTTAATCAACAACTCGTCAGACATATCAAAACTCAAAACATTATAAAAATTCTTGTGTTGCAGCAGTTAATTTAATGCCTTAACTGTCTGTAATAACTGTACGGTTTCATGCAAAGGCAGCCCAACGACATTGCTGTAACTCCCTTCAATACAAGGAATATAGCGCGCAGCAATTCCTTGAATAGCATAGGCTCCCGCCTTGCCGATTGGTTCACCTGTTGCCCAGTAGCTTTCCATGTCAGCTAGACTCAGCGTTTGAAATTCAACCTGTGTACGCACTACTATACTGTATATTTGATCTTTTGTACTGACACAAACACCTGAAAACACATCATGTTTTCGTCCAGAGATCATTTCCCACATAGAAAAAGCATGTGCTTTCGACGCTGGTTTTCCTAAAATGTGCTCATCTACGCCTACACTGGTATCGGCGGCAATAACGATAGCATCAGGGAATTGTTGTTGTACTGCGCAAGCTTTAGCACGTGCTAAACGCTCTACATAATCCGCCACAGGTTCTCCTTCCAACACGGACTCATCAATATCTGGACTGAAAATGTCAAATTCCAGTCCCAATTGTTGCAATAGTTCACGTCGTCGAGGAGAACTCGAAGCTAAAATTATATGCGCCATTTTCTCAGCAAGTAATACATGATTGGCCAGATGAGTAAGCTAGTAACAATTGGCTGCCAATGGCGAGCAAATGAAAACTGTGCCCCACCCATCACTTGAACAATCCACACAAACAGTAAATGCGCGAAAATTGCCATTGCAGCAATAATCCATAAATTACCAAATGTGAGAATACGACGTTCACGGGTCAAAAAGCGTGTCACAAATGCAATGACCACAAAACTCAGTGCGTTCATGCCAAATGGCGCATCAGTCAATAAGTCGGTAAATAGACCTGTGGCAAATGCAAACCAAACACCGCACCATGTCGGCTGACAGAGTACCCAAAATAGCATGATCATCATCATGAATAATGGGCGCCAACCCGATAGGTCATAAGAAAGCGGATACACCATCAGCACGGATGCCAAAATGATGGAAAAGATAATTGGAAATAATGGGTCGCGCTCTGTATGACGACTAAGCTTAGCGAGTGACATGCGGTTGCTCCATCGCTAAAGAATCGGAAAATAGCACAACCACATGATGACCACCTGCCAATTGGGCAGCAGGATTGATATCAATTTGGGCAAATTCACCGCTATTGTGACGACTGACTTTCGACACTGTACCCACCAAATAACCCGCTGGGAAATGTGCCCCTAGACCTGAGCTATAGACTTTTTCACCGACTTTGATATTCGCACTGGTTGGCACGTATTCCATCTTAAGTCGACCTAAGTCACCTGTACCCGTAACGATTGCGCGCATACCGGTATGCTCCATCCGCACGGATAAAGAGTGCTCTTTGTCTGAGAGCAACATGACACGGCTACTATGCGGGTAAACATTGATAATTTGCCCCATAATGCCCTTGTCATCGAGTACAGTTTGTCCCACTTTAAGCTGACTGCTGGCTCCACGGTTAATCACAATAATATGACGTAAGGGATCAGCATCTGTACCAATGACCTCGGCAATCTCCATACGGCCATCAATAATGAGTGGTGTATCGAGTAGTCCACGTAGTCGAGTATTTTCAGCAGAAAGTTCAGAAAGTTTCTGTAAACGGACTTGAGCCTGAATTAACTCTGCTTGCATCGCGGTATTTTCACGACGTAATTGAGCTTCAGACTTGGTTTGTTGATTCAGCCATTCTCGCGATAACACTGGATAGCTTGCTAGTGCATAAATTGGATTATATGCCGCATACAAGACGTCTCTGGCCGGTTGAATTACATGTGGCATGCGCCAATCAAAGAAAAGCACCACCAAGCATGTAATCACCGCAATGATAAATGAGCGAAAAGATGGCGGTTGTCTTGAAAACAGTTGCGTTTGCACCCGCCGAGTCCTTTTCTTAGCCTACAAATAACATGTCATGATTTGGGTTATCGAAGAATTCGAGAACCTTACCGCCACCACGTGTAACACATGATAGTGGATCTTCTGCAACCACTACAGGAAGACCTGTTTCTTTTGCAAGAAGCTTATCAAGATTGCGAAGTAATGCACCGCCACCAGTCAATACAATACCGCGTTCTGCGATGTCTGAAGACAACTCAGGTGGCGTTTGCTCTAGTGCAGATTTAACCGCAGCCACAATGTTTTGCAGTGGATCAGAAATCGCTTGAGTCACTTCATCAGAAGTTACGGTAATCGCACGAGGTACACCTTCAGCCAAGTTACGACCACGGACTTCGATTTCCAAAGGTTTTGCACCTTCTTCTGGAAGCGCCATACCAACTTCTTTTTTGATATTTTCTGCAGTGGTTTCACCAATCACACAACCATGTGCTTTACGCACGTAGTTAATGATTTGTTCATCAAATACATCACCACCGATACGTAGTGAGTCTGCATAGACACAACCTTGAAGTGAAATGATCGCGATTTCAGTTGTACCACCACCAACATCGACAACCATCGAACCACAGGCTTGCTCAACAGGCATACCTGCACCAATTGCAGCAGCCATTGGCTCTTCAATTAAGCGAACTTCACGTGCACCTGCATTGTATACAGCTTCACGGATTGCACGGCGTTCCACCAACGTCGATTTACATGGCACACACACCACGACACGCGGTGCAGGTGGGAACAAACGTTTTTCGTGCACTTTGCCAATGAATTGATTCAACATCGTTTCAGTGACTTCAAAGTCAGCAATCACACCATCTTTCATTGGGCGAATCGCAGAAATATTTGCAGGTGTACGACCTAGCATTTGCTTCGCGTCAAGACCTACTGCGGCAACGATTTTTTGTGAACCACTGTGGCGAATTGCCACCACCGTCGGTTCATTTAATATAATGCCTCGTCCTGGCGCATAGATAAGTGTATTTGCAGTGCCTAAATCAATGGCAAGATCCGGCGAAAACAAGCCAATTAGTCGTTTTAGAATCACGGGGACGTTCTCAGTTAAACTTTTATATGGACGCAAGGTGGCAACTTTAACTAAATGTGATGATTTGAACAAGTCAATCGCTTATTATAAGCCACGATATTTTGAATTTTTTTAATACTGATTAGGTAATGTTATGTCTACATCGGATGCACAGCATTCTACAGATCTAAATGCACAAACAGTTTCAGCGATTGCCCATCTGGCTCGATTGTCGCTAGATGAAGCGCAATCTGCTGACTATGCTCAAAGTTTAAATAAAATTTTAGGCATGATGGAAACCCTGAAAGGCATCGATACTGACGGTGTTGAACCACTAAAAAGTCCATTCGACAATCCACAGCCCTTACGTGAAGACGTGGTATCTGAGACCAATCATCGCGAAGCATATCAAGCAGTTGCTCCTGCCGTACAGGATGGCTTGTACCTTGTTCCGCGTGTGATTGAATAATTTTTATTCAGATCAACATTTTTTCAAATTAAACGTAAAGAAATATTTCTCATGACAGATTTACATCACTTATCAATTCGTGAATTGTCTGAAGGTTTGGCTGGCGCTAAATTTTCTTCACGCGAATTGACTGAACACTATTTAAAACGCATTGAAAAAATCGATGCTCAAGTCAAGTCATACGTGACCGTGACAGCTGAACAAGCACTTGCGCAAGCAGATGCGGCTGATGCTGCAATTAAATCAGGCAATGCAACTGCGTTGACTGGTATACCAATTGCACACAAAGACATTTTTTGTACCCAAGGCATTAAAACCACTGCTGGTTCTAAAATGCTGGACAATTTTATCTCTCCTTACGACGCGACCGTTGTAGCGAAAGGTAAAGCTGCGGGCCTTGTCACTTTAGGTAAAGTGAACATGGATGAATTCGCCATGGGTTCGACTTCTGAAAATTCATTTTATGGCGCAACGGCTAACCCTTGGAACTTAAACCATGTTCCAGGTGGTTCTTCAGGCGGTTCTGCTGCGGCGGTAGCGGCTGATCTTGCGCCTTTCGCAACAGGTACAGATACAGGCGGTTCAATCCGTCAACCAGCGTCTTTCTGTGGTTTGACTGGTCTTAAACCTACGTATGGTCGTGTTTCACGTTTCGGTATGATTGCGTATGCATCATCTTTAGACCAAGGCGGCCCAATGGCGCGTTCGGCTGAAGACTGTGCTTACCTCATGAACGTGATGGCAGGTCATGATGCGAAAGATTCAACTTCGGTTGAAAAAGACGTCGATAACTACGTGGCGAACCTGAACGGTACAGCGGTTAAAGGCTTACGCATTGGTATTCCTAAACAATACTTTAACGTTGCCGGCTTAGATGCTGACGTGAAAGCACGTGTTGAAGAATCGTTGAAAAAGTTAGAAGAAATGGGCGCAATCTTGGTTGAGATTGACCTGAACATGACTGAAAGCTACGTACCAACGTATTACTTGATCGCACCTGCTGAAGCATCGTCTAACCTTTCTCGTTATGACGGCGTGCGTTATGGCTACCGTGCAGAAAACCCTGTGGATTTGATGGACTTGTACAAACGTTCACGTTCTGAAGGTTTTGGTAAGGAAGTTCAGCAACGTATCTTGATTGGTACCTACGCACTTTCTGCGGGTTACTACGATGCTTATTATGTGAAAGCACAAAAAGTACGTCGTTTAATTCAACAAGATTTCTTAAAAGCATTTGAATCTGTAGACGTGATTGCTGCTCCTGCTGCACCAACGACTGCGTACAAGATTGGTGCAAACTTATCTCCTGTAGAAATGTACTTGGGTGACATTTACACCATCGCGGTGAACTTGGCAGGTCTGCCTGCGATTAACGCGCCTGTTGGTTTTGACAAAGACAACTTGCCTGTTGGCTTACAGCTGATTGGTAACTACTGGTCAGAATCTCAATTGTTGTCTGTGGTGCATCAGTACCAACAAGCAACGGATTGGCATACACAACGCGCTGCGATTGCTGAGGAGAATGCATAATGTCTAAAAACGCTGCTAAACCAAAATCTAACCTGATTGATGGTTGGGAAGTTGTTATTGGTATCGAGATTCACACTCAGCTTGCAACCAATACCAAAATTTTCTCAGGCTCATCTACCACATTTGGTCAAGACCCAAATACACAAGCGAGCCTAGTTGACCTTGCAATGCCGGGCGTTTTGCCTGTACTCAACAAAGAAGTGGTTGATCTTGCAATTCGCTTTGGTTTGGGTATCGATGCTTACATCGACCAAGCTTCTGTATTTGCACGTAAAAACTATTTCTACCCTGACTCTCCAAAAGGCTACCAAATCAGCCAAATGGACAACCCGATTGTGGGCTTGGGTCATATCGACATTCAACTTGAAGATGGCACTGTAAAGCGTATTGGCGTAACCCGTGCTCACCTTGAGGAAGATGCTGGTAAATCGATCCATGACCAATTTGAAGGTCAATCTGGTATCGATTTAAACCGTGCAGGTACACCACTTCTTGAAATCGTATCTGAACCCGATATGCGTTCGGTTGAAGAAGCGGTTGCCTACATTAAAGCGATTCACACTTTAGTGCGTTGGTTAGGCATTTCTGACGGTAACATGGCAGAAGGTTCATTCCGCGCGGACTGTAACGTGTCACTACGTCGTCCGGGTCAACCATTTGGTACGCGCTGCGAGTTGAAAAACCTCAACTCTTTCCGCTTCATTGAACAAGCGATCAATGTAGAAATTGAACGTCAAATGGAAATCCTAGAATGGGATGGCACCATCGACCAAGAAACGCGTTTGTTCGACCCTGTGAAGATGGAAACACGCTCAATGCGTTCTAAAGAAGAAGCGAACGATTACCGCTACTTCCCTGATCCTGACTTGTTACCTGTGATCATTGCAGATGCGCAAATTGAAGCGGCACGTGCTGCATTGCCTGAGTTGCCTGCTGCACGCCGTGCGCGTTTTGTAGCTGACTTTGGCGTGACTGAGTACGATGCTCACGTGCTTACGCTTACTCGTGAAATGTCAGAGTTTTACGAAGACGTGGTAAAAGCTGCTGGCGGTGCTGCTCAAGGTAAAGTGGCTGCAAACTGGGTGATGGGTGAATTCTCAGGTGCCTTGAACAAAGCAGGCCTAGAGCTTCATGACTCTCCTGTATCTGCTGAAAAACTTGGCGGTATGATCGCGCGTATTGTGGACAACACCATTAACGGTAAGATTGCAAAGCAAGTATTCGGCTTTATGTGGGAAGAAGGCAAAACTGCGGACGAGATTATTGCTGAAAAAGGCTTGAAACAGGAAACTGATACAGGCGCGATTGAAGCGATTATTAAAGACGTACTTGCTGCTAACGAGAAGATGGTTGAAGAGTATAAATCTGGTAAAGATAAAGCATTCAATGGTCTTGTTGGTCAAGTGATGAAAGCAGCAAAAGGTAAAGCTAACCCTGCGCAAGTAAATGAATTGATGAAGAAATTGATTGGTTGATTTATTCGCTAATTAATTGATTTTATGTTATAAAAACCTCACTTAATGTGGGGTTTTTCATTTAGAGAATATAATGGCTGTAAAAACAATTTTTAATATTTCAGAAGAAAAAACAACAAAATTAGCGGTTTTAATTGATGCCGATAATGCTTCGGCAAAAGATATTGAGAATATTTTGAATGAACTGACAAAATACGGAGAAGCTACAGTTAAAAGAATTTATGGTAACTTCGTTAATCAAAATGGAAACTGGAAACAGGCCATTAATAGTCTAGCGATTAAACCCATGCAGCAATTTGCTTATACCACAGGTAAAAATGCGACCGATGGTTTTATGATTATTGACGCAATGGATTTACTATACACAGGAAGATTTGATGGGTTTTGTTTAGTATCAAGTGATAGTGATTTCACAGCTTTAGCTATTCGTATTAAAGAACAAGGAGCAACTGTTTACGGTTTTGGCAAGAAACAAACACCCGAAGCCTTTAGAAATGCTTGTTCACATTTCACCTATGTTGAAAACTTAAGTAATTACGAAGAACCACCTGTCAAAGAAACTCCACCCCAAGAAGTTAAAAAAGAAAATATCGCTAAAGAAGTACCAAAACAGCAGCTTAAAACAGAATCACAAACTCCCCTGCCTTTAAATATTATTAAGCAAGTTTTTGATAACCATGATACTGAATGGATTCCTGCATCTTCATTTACATCACAATGGAAATTACTACAAAATGATTTTGACCCAAGAAATTATGGATTTAAAAAAGTTGTAGACTTAATAAAAGATCATTCTGATATTTTTGAATATGAAGAACGAATTTTGGAAAATGGCCACAAGCAAATATATATTAAACTTAAATGAAAAAAGTATCCTCCATCGCAAAACTCGAAGACTTAGGACGTATTCAACTGTCAAAGTCTTTTTTTATGCGTGATTTCCTCTATAGCGAAATCGCAAACTGGTATGGTGTACCCAACTTCCCCGACCATCCTGACATTGCCATTCGAACAGGCACAGAACTCTGCCAACAACTGCTCGAACCTCTACAAGAAAAGTTTGGACGTATTGCCATTCGCTCCGCTTATCGCTCACCAAGCGTCAACCAACTTGGCAACGAAAAAGGACATAACTGCGCGAGTAATGAAAAAAACTTTGCAAGCCATATTTGGGACTATCCTGACGCAAAAGGCTACGGTGCAACGGCGTGTATATCATTCCCTCACTCATCGATTTAATTGAAAAAGACCCAAATAATTGGAAACAGATTGCATATTGGATTCACAATCACTTGCCATACAGTCATCTAGAATTTTTTAAAAAAGAAAATACGTTTTGTGCATTCAATATCGGTTGGCATGAGAAACCACTTAAAGAGATCAATAGCTATGTCACAGGATCTAAAGGCAAGCTGAAAGTAACGCATGAACCAAATCTAGACTATGAAAAATTTTATCCTGATTTGCTGTGATTTATCCCTCTTCCAATGGGAGAGGGAGCTTTCAAAGTGAATAAATACTTAAACGATTTTTTGGATATCCCCCCTCTCCTTTTAGGAGATAAGCAGCAGTGCTGCGCAAGGGAGAGGTAAATATTTAACTTTTTAAAACTTTGTGAAAAACATTAAAGTCATTAATAATTGATAACAGCTAGCCTACTAGACTCATCATAATTTGAACTATAACCATCTATAACTTTTATAAATCTAAATAAAAATATACAACTAAAGAATTTACAGCCTGCTTAAAACTGTCATTCCAATATGCTAAGGTAAATGAAAAATTGATATAAATCATATTTCAACAGAGGGTTACATCATGTCAAAACAAATTCTTATGCTCGTGGGCGACTATGCTGAAGACTACGAAACAATGGTACCTTTTCAATTTTTAGTTGGTCTTGGTTATACCGTTCATGCCGTTTGTCCTGACAAAAAAGCTGGCGACAGCATTGCCACAGCCATTCATGATTTTGAAGGTGAACAAACTTATAGCGAAAAACGCGGTCATAACTTTGCGATTAACTATGACTTTGATGCAGTTAACTCAGAAAACTATGTCGGCTTAGTGATCCCGGGCGGTCGTGCGCCTGAATATTTACGTATGAATACACGTGTGATTGAAATCGTACGCGAATTTGACGCGGCGAAAAAACCGATTGCAGCGGTTTGTCATGGGGCGCAAATTCTAGCGGCAGCCGATGTGCTAAAAGGTCGTACCTGTTCGGCTTACCCAGCATGTGCAGCCGAAGTTAAACTGGCTGGCGGTCAGTATGCAGATATTGCAGTCACGGATGCAGTGACCGACGGTCATTTAGTTACTGCTCCTGCTTGGCCTGCTCACCCTGCGTGGATGGCGCAATTTGTTAAAGCATTAGGCGCGACGATTACCATTTAATGCTTGAGTCAGCAAACTAAAACGCATTGGATCATCATCCATTTAGGGTGAATCCATAAAAAATGCTCCTTGTATAAAAGGAGCATTTTTTATTTACTCAAAATAAAATTAACGAACCACACCTAACTTATTCCAAATTTCTGGGGTTAAAAATTTGGTCACCAATTTATTCAAATCGACATAACGCAGTACGCCTTGTAATTGTTGTTTAATTTCAGGCGTCTTTAATATTTCATCCCCAGTAATACTACCAAGCTCTTGAAAACTTTCGCCTACAGCCTGTAGACCGTCGGCTTTAATTACGGCCTGCGTTTGCGTAGAACATTGCTCAACCAAGATTCGCTGCATCACTTGAGCCAGATTTTTATCGAGTTGCGTTTTTTGCGCATCACTGACATTACTGTATTGTTTTAAATCTGGATGCGCTGCCAAGGCAGAAAAGGTCCATTGCAAAACCGTGGTTTTATCTGCGGCAGTGGTCGATTTCACTAAACATTGACTGAGCTGATCGACCGTCGGACTCGCTAAACTCACTTGCGTCGTCCCAAGCATCATGAGCGTCAATAAAGCTAAACCTGCAGGTCGTGAAAAACGTAGATGTAATTTTTTAGATAAACCGTAAGCCATAGACCAAACTCCCAATACTTGAGTCACCTTTGTATCATGAAGTACTGTATTTGCTGTTTGGTCTATGTAACTCAACTATTCATTTTTGCTAGTCGGTGCATAGATGAGAGGATGAATCGTTGGCCTTCTATTCCAATACCAGTAAAAATGTCCGTGGGTATCGAGCAAACTATGGGTGGTCAATGTCGATTTATTGCTATCCCCTCGCCAGCAGGCAAGTGCTGCATTACGGTTATTATGTAGGTCAATAAACTCAGGATTCGAATATTTGGGTTTCGCAGGAATGTATAAAACATCTCCCGGATTGACCCATAAATCTGCCAAGTAAATCTTACCTAGATTTGGAAAATAGCGTCCCACTGAGATGACCAGAGGCAATTGATCCTGATCGGTCGAGCAAAAAATATGCGGAAAGTCATGATGTTCTAAATCAGTAGCCACAAAAGGAAATAAGGTTTTTCCACTACAGTCAGGCTTACCGCCGTCTAGATAAGCAAAACAATGACCTGCCATCATGCCGTATTCATAATGAATTTCTGACAGTCGTTTTTGATTTGAATGAATCTGAATCGCTTCATCTGCCTGAACTAAGGTGATACCAAAAGCTGCCGCGGTTTCTTTGGTCGCCACCAATGGCATAAACTCGAAGTGTTGCCCTTCAAATTCAAGCTCCGTTTGCTCCCCCCAATTGGTAATTTTAGTCGAAATTTCGGAAGGTACATCGTAGGGATTTCCCATCGTCATTTTCGCATTGGTGGCTGACTCTGTAATTAAATGAATCCCCGCCCCAAGTGATGCTAAATATGTTGGATGCCCACGATCATTCAAAAAGAAGGGTGTTTGCTCGATATCAACTAAAATTTCTGTCAATTCACGGTCAAATAATGGTGCATTAAAATAAATTTCATTTACTGAACTCATGGTTTTTCCTTATTATTTTTAAAACTTTATCTGAGTACATCATTGGATCAGGATAAAAGCCTATTTCCCCAAATGGCTTTTATCCTGTTGAAGTTTATTTCATACGATTCAACATATTTTTTGCCCCTGCATGGTTATAGTTGGTCGCTAAGTTTTGTAAGATGCCTTTTGCTCTTGCATTGGCGTTTGGATAACTTTTGCTATATGCAGGCACTGAGGTTAAGCATTTTGCAACGAGCATACCTGATTCAGCATAGGCTCTATTGGCATTTGCACCATTTAATTTGCCATAGCTATAAGCGCGCTGTGCATTATTACAAGCGGTGACTTGATTTTTTCCGGCATTCAGGTCACGTCGTGCATTCACATATAAGCGCATTTGTATCTGTTGCGATGTTTCTGCAACTGGTTTCACTACAGGTTTTTTTTCAGGCTCTTTGGCTTTGGTTTCTTTTTTAGTCTCTACTTCTTTTTTTGCTTCCTCTTTCGCATTGCTTTTTGTTGTCGTTGCTTTTGCTTTGCTTGGTGTGGCTTTTTTAGCTACAGTTTCTTCTTGTTTATTATAGTTTTTGCGACGTTCTTCGGGTCCAATAATTGCTGTATACAAACTCACTAAGCGGGTTTCAGAACGGTCATTCGATTTACGCTCTGAAACGGGTTCAATAGCAACCATCCAACGTTGTCCATCTGCCTGACTACACTGAAACACACCTGTGCTCTGTTTTATACTGCTATAGGTCGCTAATAATTTACGACTCCATGCATTTTTGACTTGGTTCAAATTGCTTTTATTCAGTTGAATAAATTTGCCATTTTTGGCTTGGCAGTAACTGCTCATATTTTGCTTGGGTATGAGCGATTCTGCTTCCATATTTTTCTTTTGTGGTCCCCAATCATAGACGTATTCTTTCGCCTTTCCATTTGAGCTATTTAGCCCTTTTTGATTGATCACTTCTTGTGGTGATGCATAATGATTAAATGAATTTGGGTTTAAACTCTGCATGGTTGTACAACCATGTAATGCAAATCCAATACTCCCCACCCATAAAATTGCCTTTAAATTCACAGCAAAAATCTCAAAAAATTCACCCTTAAAAAATAGCGTAATTTAGTGCCTTTCACAATTTTATAATCTTGATTTTATTTATTATTTTTATAAATTTAATCACTAAAATCGCATACGTATGAGATGTATACACATGTTGTTCACTTTAATTTGATGAATTTCACATTTTATTTGGATCTAGAGGGTTTCTGAGAGCCATAAAAAAGAGCCTCCGAGGAGGCTCTTTTCTGATTGCTTAAATTCTATTTAATTAGAATAAAAGCTGGTTATTATCTAACAATTCTTGAAGTGTGGTATTTACATTTTTCAATGTAAGCAACTCAGTTTCAGTATATGTCGAATCAGTCGAACTGCCATCACGATCAATACGAATCACAGTATCATTACCAGATGTATTAACTTTAATATAATTACCAACATAATTAATGTCAGTAGCTGACGTACTTAATCCATCTTGCAATAGAGCATTTACATCAATTCTATCACCCTCTGTTACACTGAAATTATTCCAAGTATCGTGACCATTTCCACCACTATTATCATCAGATAATAAGTTGAAGATGACAGTATCGGGTATACCTGCATAAGTTGAGTAGCTATCATCATAAGCACTACCTGTAATCGAAGCACCTATTCCGATATTCAAGTTTGTAGTGTCTGTGAAACCACCCGTATCACTTACGGTATAAGCGAAGCTTTCGGTCTTACCTATCTCACTATTCATAGCAGTATATGTGTAATCACCATTCGCTTTCACATTTAAAGTGCCATAAAGACCATTAATATCTACAGAATCTTGATTTTGTAGCAACACATCATTTTGATAGATGTGTCCATTCTCAAAGCGATATGTTACTGCACCTTGCTGAATGCTGAAAGTTGCTAGATCAGACACAGTGTCGTTTTCTAGTAAATTACCTCCTTCACTATAAATACCATCTACAGTTGTGAAAGTGTTTAATGATGTTTCAGTAACCTGAATGGATGTATCAACTGCAAACTCACCATTATTTGAATGTAGCGCAGCTGCTGCATTGATTAAAGTTTGAGTATTGCCCACAGCTGGGGTACTTTGTGTTGTAACATTTTTCACTTCAACGCTAATCGTATAATCACCTGCAATTAAATTATTAACTGGAATACTTGCCATATAGTAACCATCGGCTCCTAACGTATTGTCAGTTAGCGTTAATGTACCCGTTATCTCTACGCCATTTTGCCCTGAGATCGTGTAAGTCGCAGTGACAATCCCCCAGTCTTCAGATACTGATGTATTAAGTACAGTATTTAATAATTTCGCATTAATATTCAAATTTCCATTTGCAACTGTATCACTAGTGACTGTAAATTCTTCAGATAACTGATATGTATTGGTAAAAGTGGTCGTCACTGTCACTGTTCCAAATGATGGTGTAGAAGTACTTACAGCTTTCGCTTCAATTGCGTTATTTGTATCCTGTACTTTAGACAACAACTCACTGACTTTATTGGTCTGAACAATTGATACAGTTATATCATCGTCCAGTGCCTCAACAGTAATCACACCATCAGCTTGATGATCATCTTCATCCCAAACAACTGTTGCGCCTTCTGCATCAGTACGGATATTGAGATAGGCTTGAGATGTATTTCCTGCTGAATCAGACACTGTATAAGTGAATGTATCAACCTTGCCTACATCATTGGTATCACCATTACTTACATAACGATATGAACCATCTGCCTTCATATACAGAATACCGTAGTTACCTGCGATCGCAGTTTCTGTATTATCAGTTGCAATTGGTGTATTCAGCGCATATGTCGTTTCAGCAGAAATAACAGCTGTTACCTTCATACCATCACCAATATCAGCGATATCAGTACTTGACCCATTTTCCAATACATTGCCTGTTGCTTCTTTTGTTGAATATTGGGTTGAATCATTGATGCTGATTTTAGTTCCACTGAGAAGATTTAAATCAACAAATCCTTCTAATAATGAATTTAAGAATCCATCAATAGATGTAGAAGAAAAGCCTATTGTGTAATTGCCTTCTGGAATATTGGTAAACTCTACATTATCTGCCACCAATCGTGTAGTTAATAACCATGGCTCTAGTTTTAAAGCATTTTGTGCTGTTGCAACAATTTCACCTGTATCTATATTAATTAATAAAAGATTTGCATAAGTCACAGAACCAATAGACACATCAATACCTGTTGTTCCACTTACACCAATAGAAATATCTTGAGTAGTATCTCCATTAACTGTGAATTTGAAACCATTAGTACCTATGTTTACATCAACTACTCCTGATAACACATCCGCACTCAGCAACCCAAATGTATAACCATTTACACCATTTAAGTTATCTTCTGTCACCGTATCTAGCACATTAACTTTATTTAAATCATCGTTGGCGAACAAAACTGCTTCAACAACTAAGCCTTGTGTAATGGTATTTTCGTTACCCGCCGTATCCGTCGCTTTCACTGTGACGTTATAGCTACCATCTACTAATTCAGGCAGTTTGCCATCAGCAAGTGTCCATGTACCATCACCATTATTTACCGCTTCATAATCAATACCATTGACAGTCACAACAACTGTTGCAGTAGGATCATCAATCGTACCTTCTAATGCTGGCGTACTATCACCTGTTGTAGCAGTATCGAGTGTAATAGATGGTGCTAAAGCATCAACAATCACACTTGCTGGTTGAGATGAGTTATTTGCATTATCAGTTGCAATCGCACTAATTACAGTTCCGTCTGCCAAGCCTGGATTTGTGATTAACCAAGACCCATCAGCAGCAACTGTAGTTCTGCCAATTTCATTACCATTTTCATCTGTTACGACTACTGTTGAACCTGCTTCTGCTGTACCTGTAATGTCATTTGTGCCATTTACAGGATGAATAACAGGAGTATCAGGAGCATAGTGATCTAAAATATTGATGGTTAGAGTTGCTGTATCCGTAGTTACACCATCTGCACCCAACATTGTATAAGTGAATACTTCAGATTTTCCGATTGATTCAAGCTTGCCATTTCCAACATACTCGTATGATCCATCAGCATAGATTGTTAATACGCCATACGCACCATTAATTGTTACCCCTGCTGCAGTCACAGTTTCTGCTGTTTCTGTTCCGAATTGGATGTGAGTAACTGTTGCCGAACTGCCATTATTGTCGTTGTCTAAGACATTATCTGAGACTGTGTCATTTTCAAATGTTATAGACGTTACTTCTGTCTTAATGTCAGTTTTTTGCAATAAAGTTAAAGTGTTTGAAAGCAGTGCTGTTGCTGCTGCATCAACAATTGTATCTAACAAACCAGTTACACTGAAACCGAGTATAGAAATCGCATTAGCATTACTTAAGAGACTTTCGTTTAATGCACCAACAAGTTCATCTACTGGTAGACCATTCACTAAAGCGAGCACAGGCGGTAATATGATATCTGTCACCAATGTTGCGATCGCACCACCACCTAAAGCATTACTAACAGCATCAAGAATGACTTGTTGATTATCAGCACCTAACAACACACCAGCATCACCAAGTTCTTGAAGTGAAACACCACCACCATCTGTATCAAGTAAATTGGTTAATGCACTTGCGTCATTACTCACTACGACATGATATGTACCTGCTGGTAGACCAGTTACATTTGCAGTTAATGTATTGTCACCAGTAATACCTAAGATATCTAACCCAGCAACATCACCGACTAATTCAGAATCGTTTGTAACTGCTGAATACACAACATTTCCATTGTCATCATACACATCAACACGATAAGCATCTGCGACTGCAAGCAAAGATGTTTGTGAGACAGATATTGAAAGTGTATTTGTTGAGCCTGTAAGTGTTACAGCTACACCACTATCAACGCCACCAGTTGACTCAAGTAAATTAATCACCTCAATACTGCTATGGTTTTGAGAAGTAACCGTTGTTTGCTCTTCACCTAGATCAAGGTCTTTTTCATCATCTATTGCGTCCCGTAAAGTTACCGTAGGAATTTCGATATTCGTCAAGAGATCAATACGGTCTTGGAAACCGCCTGCTTCTGTTGGGAAGTCTGTCGCAATGCCATCTACCGCTGCTTGTGCTGCATCTTTTGCTGCAATCGCATCAGCTAGGTCTTGGGTTAATTCATCCACTTCTGCTTGCGTCACTGCATTGTCTGCAATCGCATCAGCTAGGGCTTGATCCGCTGCTGCATACGCTGCCTCTGCCGCTGCTACCAAGTCTTCTACCGCTGCAATTTCAGTTGCATCATCAACACCGTTGTTGTTGCTATCCGTTACCGCTGGAATCACGATATCTGTCAACGCATCAATACGGTCTTGGAAACCGCCTGCTTCTGTTGGGAAGTCTGTCGCAATGCCATCTACCG
>NZ_VPBM01000001.1:0-4286 GCF_013418745.1 Acinetobacter sp. YH12126
AAGTATTTGGATTGTCACTGCTTGCTCCAAAGTTAACATGTTGAGCAGTCCAAAATGACCGCTATATTAACCAAGGGGGTCAGTTTTTAAATGCCATTAGGGGGTCATTTTTACACTGCCGCTAACAGACTTATGCATTAGTCTTAGCAGAGTTACGTCCTGAGCGCCAAAATGAAATTTTCAAACGTGGCATTGAATTTGGTCAAAGCCGAGTCGTGTGCAATATGCATTGGCAAAGTGATGTCGATGCTGGCCGTATTATGGGTGCAGCACAATTTTCACGCTTGCAGGCAGATCCACAGTTCCAAGCCGATATGATTAAAGCCAAAACTGAAATTAACCATCTTATTTCTGCCACACACAAAAAATCTGATTAAAAAAATCAGCATCTTGTCTCATTGCATAGATAGTAGATCACATGCATGGGCAGTGGTTTTTAATAGATGTGCATGTCCAATATAAAAATAAAGCGCTTAGAACCATCTAAGCGCTTTATTTAATTTAGCAGAAGTATTTTGATATCGTTTTATTAAGATTCAATCTGCTTCAGTTCTGGCTTGCCGTAAGCCACTTCAAAACTGGCGACGGTCGTCATTTTTCCACCTGGTTTTTCAATAAAGTCTAGAACCTTTAAGTCTGTACGCATATAGTCTTTAAAAAAGTCTAAAGTCTGATAACCGCGTTGATCATTGATAAATTTGATGTGTGGATTTAACTTCAGCACATCTTCCTGCCCTGGACGGATTGGTTGACCATTGCCGGTAGAGGTTATCGATGTAGTTAAAAATTCGGTCGCAATCGATGGACTCTTAAAATCATTCAAATCACTTGGAATATTCGCTGCAAAATATTGATGCAAATCTCCTGATAAAATTACTGTATTACCATGAGGTGCATTTTTTTTGATAGATTCAATCAAGCGCTCGCGTGCGTATGGATAGCCATTCCACGTATCTTTCCCAAAATAAGCTTTGCCTGATTTGTTATAACGTACCCAAGGCATAACCTGAATTTGCTGTGCCAAGACATTCCAACGCTTATCATGGCGCATTTGCTTCGCCAACCATTGCTCTTGTGCTTTACCAAGAACCTGCTCATTTCGGCTATTCTCAGTACGGCAGTAATCTACTTTATCAAACCCATCTTCTAACTGAGCTTTGGTGCATAAAATTGGAGAACGGTACTGGCGTGTATCCAAAATATTCATCCGTAGCATTTTGCCATAATCTAAAGTGCGGTAAGCAAGGATATCTGGGCCGTTCGGCTTCTGTTTTAAACGCACAGGCATATATTCATACCATGCTTGAAACGCTGCTGCGCGACGCAGTAAAAATATGTCTTTCTTCTCACCTTTTTCTTCAATATCTGCAGCCCAGTTGTTATCCACTTCATGATCATCAAAAGTCATCGCAAAAGGTGCAGATGCATGTGCAGCTTGTAAATCAGGATCTGCACGGTACTGTGCATAACGAATACGATATTGCAGTAAAGTTTGAATTTCAGGACCAATATGTTGACGTGCAGGAATTGAAATTCTTAAATCTCCAATTGCACGTCCCCCGCCTTTACCCTCTGGTCCTTCATAAATATAGTCACCATAATGGAAAACTAAATCTATCTCTTTCTCTTTGCTCAAGTAATCATAAGCCGTGTAATAGCCTGTTTCATAATGCTGACAACCTACTACAGCAACACGAACTCGTTCTGGCATTTGATGTGCTGCTGGCGCCGATTTTGCTGTACCTACAGAACTTTCATAACCAGCCAATCTAAATCGATAATAATAGCGTGTCATCGGTGCTAAACCACTTATCTCTACATGTACTGTGTGATGTAAGTCAGGATGTGCCTGCGCCTTCCCAGTTTGCACAATTTTCTTAAATTCAATATCTGTAGCAATATCCCAATCCACTTCAACAGCTTCCTTCGGCATCCCACCATCTACAGAAAGTGGATATGGTGCAACACGCGTCCAAATCACAAAGCCATCTGGCCAAGGTTCACCTGAGGCAACACCTAATTGAAATGGGCTAATCGGAAATTTGGCATTTGCCCACGTGCTTACTGGACTCAGTCCAGAAAATAACGCTAAAGACCCGACTCCCATCAAACCCTTTAAGAATTGACGACGATTCGAATTAATATGATTCATTTTTATTTCTCTATAAACTTATTAATAAATTAATCTGATCAGTTTTGGATTAGAAAATTGGCATGGTATAGGTCAAGTAGATACGGCTTTGTTCCTGCTTTGTTCCTGTACTTTTTTTGAATTTTCCGTATTGAGCGGTAAAACCTAAATTTTTGAATTTGCCTTCCGGCACTTTATAACGCAAGGTATAGTCAATTTCAGACTCAGTTGCACAACCACATTTACCAAAGTCACGTCCTTGTACTTTCAGGAACGATACATTTAAGCCTTTTAAGTATTGATTATTGAAGTCATATCGATAGCCATACCATGTGGACTTTTCGCCTGCATTAGTAAAGTTCTGCAACAAACGATTTGTTGGCAAATAAATGAACGTACCATCCGCACCATTATCTAAACTGCCCTGATTCATATGCAGAAAATCGCCATCATCACCAATTTTTTGCGCGCCAAATTGCAGCTGATGATTTTTAAATTTGTATTTGAAGTCTACACTGGCTGTCTGATTATCTACTTTGGCACCATAGCCTTTTTCACCACGCTCATTAGCTCCAGTCGCTTGAGTATCAAATAAACGTAAGTCCGTATTAAAACTCTGGTTTTCACTGAATGGAAATTTGTGTTTCACGCCGATAAATTGCTGTACATAAAAATCATCCAGCTCACCGGCATAGTACTGTAGCGTTAAATTTTTATTGGGCTTCCAGTCCGCACCGCCAAACATAAACCCATCACTGGTTTCGGTTGCGCCTTTAATAGAAAGCTTTGAAGCATCTCGTGATGCACGTGGAATTGCTTTAGTGACGTAACCACCCGTTAAAGTCAATCCCTTTACATCTTTAGAAGTGACTTGACCACCTAAATAGGCAGATTCGAGCAAGCGAGCAAAGCTTCGACTTAAAATGGGCAAATTAGGGCGTAACTCTCCGACTTTTACATCAGTTTTCTGATAGCGCGCTTTTAAAGTGGGATATGTACGTGTCCAATAATTTGTTGGACTACCATCACCCTCTAAAGGAAACATCAACGAATTTTTGGCTTTATCTTTACTGCCGTCTAAACGTATACCTGCTGCCGCAGTAGCATCTAAACCAAAACCGACTTGACCTTCGGTAAAGCCAGATTGATAACTCAATTCAATACCTTGTCCCAAAACTGTCGAATCTTTATCGTTAGGCTCTTGATCTTGATCAAAATAATAATTTTTAAAATCTATTTCTGCTTTACTATCTTTAATAAATTCTGCTTGTGCTGCCTGCATTGTCAGCATGGGGGTGAAAACCATACAGCAGATGAGTGCTTTGTAATTCAACGTCTAACCTCTTTGGTCCTTGAGAAATACTGCAATAACCTAAAGACTCTGTATGACAATACACTTGCAATCCCATGACAATTACATGAAAAATAAAACAAATGTTTAATATAAATATTTGATAATATAAAAATTAGAGTTATTCTTTTTAAGCACTTATATACGAAAAAAGTTGACCATTAAAAGGACTACAAGCACTCCATTTTTTGACTACTAAGCTCTAAGCCTGATTTTAAAGAAGATTGCTCAAGAACTTTTATAAAACCTTGCTTAGAATAAAATTGAATAGCTCGTAAATTACCTAATTCAACACGAAGTACAATTTTTGTATAACCTTGGTTTGCTGCATATTTTTTTAGATGAGATATTAAAAGATCAGCAACACCCTTTCCTCGATAATTCTCATGTACCCACATTGCAACCACATTAAATTCATGCTGTTCATCAATAATACCTCCAGCCATGCCGACTGCTCTTATTCCGTCAAATGCCAATAGAAACTGACATGGTATTTTTTGCGCAGCTCTATCACGCCATTCAAACTCACTATGAGTTTTGGTTTTTTCATAAGTTGCTGTAAATGCATCGGTACTGTCTTGTAATGCTTCTAGCCGTAAATTTTTCAGTATCTCCCAATCTGATTCAACAGTTGGTCGAACAGTAACAGTGCCCATTTTTAATTTTACCTGTCATCTATTTGCTTCAAATCATAACGTTTAGAATTGAAGTCTTGTAAAAAATTTGAAAGCAACAAAGATCATCGATGATTATCACACACACTGACGCAAAGACTAAAAATTAGCTATTACTCATGATTAGATT
>NZ_VPBM01000023.1:0-68980 GCF_013418745.1 Acinetobacter sp. YH12126
TGTGTTTCAGAAAGCTTCTTTGAATCGATATATTTCATCCGCAGATTATGCATGAATATTTAAAATTCTTCGGTACAAATAATCAGCAAGAGACTGTTCGTTTTTTGATTTATGAAAGAGGCTTAATATTAGCAGTTTTAATGATATTTTATTTTATTGGTTTTCTTAATCTGTTCTCAATTAACAATATTATTTATATACTGTTCCTTCTTCAACTTATCATTACAATTTCTGGCAGTTATCTTTACTGGAAACAAAACATTAAAGGTTTAATAACCCTAAAATGGATAAGTTTTAGTTTGATCTTCCTTATATGTACGCCTTATTTTTTATATATTCCAAATATTGCACTTATTTTTGGTTTTTACATAGAAGCAACTCCTGATTCTTTTTTCTATCTACTAAAAGCACATATAGGCTACAACACGTCAATAAAATTCAATACAGCTGGAACTTTGCCTTGGGGCTTTGGTTTAAATTTTATTGAGTTAATTATATTCTTACGTTTTAGAAAAATTTTAAAAGAAACTCTACAGCAAACATAGAAATAGAAGAGTTAGAATCCTCTCTCATTAATGATCATATTTTATAACATCAAACCCACAGCCAAAGCCTAAAGACTTTGGCTTTTTAATCACTTATTTTTTCCCTCACATAATAAATCACCCCTGCCCGATCATCCGAAAAATAAAAAGATTTTTCATCGATTTTATAAATATCTGCAGGTCGCCCATGCACCGTTTTACCGACTAAAAAACCATCCATAAAGGTTTCAAGTTTTTGTCCTTTACGCATAATTGCAATTTGATAGCCATGACCAATCGCCTCGTCGGTAGAGCCATGCAAAGCCACTAAAAAAGCATTTTTAATGGTGGAATCGGTATGAGGGTCATCAAAATAATCAAAACCCAGTGCTGAGGAATGCGAAGGGAAATAGGCATAGGGCGATGGAACATTTTTACAGCCAGATGCACGTTTAAATTTAGGATCCGCTAATACTTTGCCCTGCCATGAATAACATGCGGGCCAGCCATAATCGACATCCCATTTTAACGCATAAAAAGTTTCATCTGGCTTTTTACTTCCCAAATGATCAGAACCTTGATTAGTTGCAAATAGAAATCTGCCGATCGATTTTAGCCCAACAGCATTACGCAAACCTGTCGCATAAATCCGTTGCTCTGAACCATCAGGATTCATCTCGATGACGGATGCTCGCACTTTTTCTTTTTCTACACAGGCGTTACAACTCGAACCAACCGACACATAAACTTTTCCATTCCCACCGATAGCAATCGTCCGTGTCAGGTGCCAACCGCCGTATTTATAACTCAAACCATAATCTGGAAATGTCGCTAAAACTTCAGCCTTACTCGAAGGCTGAGTTTCTCCTCTACTAAATTTTTGCCGTGTCAGTTGATGCGTTTCCGCAAAATAGAGCCAATCCTGTCCTTGAGCATCGGTATAAAACTGAACTGAATTTGGATTTCTCAAACCGGTCAGATAAGGAATGATTTTGCCAAATTTACCGGTGTCAGCATTCCAATCATCCAATATATACACAGCACCTTTTTTATTATCTGTTAGATCATACATATCCGTGACAAACATTCTGCGATCAGGCGCTTGCGCAAAAAAGCGTACCCGTTTGAGACCTTCAGCAGCAGGAATGATCTCGAAATTTGCAGGCAAATTTAAAGAAAACTGCTTGCCATTTTTTAAATGGATTGGATGCGGAACAAGCTTGGGTTGTTGAGCCCAACTGGTTATTGAACAGACGAAACTAAGGATCAAGATGGCACTTATTTTTATCATATTTAAATACATCTCAATGAATCATGTATATCTGTATTCATCATAGATGCCTTGTATCTATTTTATTCAATTTATATTTTTAGAAAATATTATACTTTTGAAAATTAAGGTTTTTTAAATCACATACGCTGGTGCAGTACACAACAAACAAAAATAAGGAGGAACTTTATTCCCCCTCATGTTTTCGTTTTTAAATCATGATTTTAATCAAAATCCATGAAACAACTTATTCATGTCTTTGCATACATATTCTTTAAAATGATAGGCGCGCGCATGTTTGGCATCAAATTTAGCTTCTAAATCGCCTTTTTTGAAAATATAAACACGATCCTCTTTACTGACTAAAAACTCTGCGCCCAGTTTCATCAAAAGCGCATCAATTTTATCTTCATCTGCAATCGATTCATCTGCATTAATTTTATCGTAATTGCGTTTAATGCCTTTAATAAACATCGCGCTGCCTCTGAGAAAATAACAATGCGCGATTAAATCAGAGTCCTGCTTTTTTGCAAAGGCTTTTGATGCAATAAAGTCATGGCATTTAAAGCGCTAAGGGCAATCAACATTATTTTATAAAAACGCTTTAAATCACAATTCCTCACTTTACATTTACGTAAATCTACCTATGATGTAAAAACCGACAAAAATAACCACCAAAACACATAAACGGAATTATGTGTATGATTTACAAAAGGTTTCAAGATGAAAAAAATCCTACTCGCAAGCATTTTAGCAATGAGCACTCAATTGGCTTTTGCTGAAACCAAAACAGATGCCGTCGATCCTGAATTTGCTAAAGTGGAAGCTATGGTCAAGGCCAAAGATATGAATGGCGCCTACCAAACACTAAGCAAGCTTGCAGCAAAAGGTAATGCTCAGGCCATTTATAATTTGGGCTATCTTACTCAAACAGGTCAAGGCGTAGCGAAGGATGAGAAAAAAGCCATCCAACTCTATGAACAGGCTGCAGCCAAAGGCTACCCTGTTGCAAACTATGTTTTAGGTAAAAATTATGCAACGGGCACACTGGGCTTAAAACAAGACACCAACAAGGCCAAACAATATTTAGAACGCGCATCTTCGGCAGGGTTTGACGATGCCTCCATCGACTATGCCATTTTACTTTTTGCAGAAAATAAACCTGAGTCAGATAAATTGGCACTCAGCAAACTTGATCCGCTGATTAAAAAAGGCAACTACCCTGCGATTCATGCCAAAGCACTTTATGACATCAGTGCAGGCTTTAAAGCTAAAAATGAAAAGCCTATTCAGCAAGGTCTAAATAGCATTCAAGAATTAGCAAAAAAAGGCTATGTCCCTGCATTGATGGCGGTGGGCAATATGTTTGTAAATGGCAATATCATCCCGCAAAATTTGCCTGAAGCTAAAAAAATATTTAGCGCATTAGCCAAAGAAAATATTCCCCAAGCCAAAGAATCTTTGGCAACCGTGGATAAAATGATTGCTGAACAAGCCAAAGCACCTAAAGCCAATGCGAAAAAGAGTTAATTAAGCATTAAAAAAAGCCCTGCACATGCAGGGCTTTTTCATGGGTTTAAGCAAATCTTGAGCTGATCAAAATCACGCCCACCACAGACTGATTAATACACCTGTTACGACAAAGCCCAAGATGGTACTCATCAACAAAGGCGTTAAGGTCTTTTCATTTAAGCCATAAACTTGCCCAAGAATGGCAAAAATCGTCGGCATCGGTAATGCGGCAATAATCGTCCCTGCATATAACATCTCTTGGCTGACATCGGTCAAATAGCGTAAGCCTAAATAAGTCAGTAAAGGCATAACCAAGTTGCTTGAAATCACCAAATAGAAGCTCTGAGCATTCACATACTTTAAGCTCATACCGACAATTCCCCCACCAATTGCAAACAGCGCCAATGGTGAAGCTGTTTGACCTAACATCGCCAGTACATCATTGATTTGAGGTGGCAAACGGATTTGGAAAATTGCAAATCCAATCCCTAACATTACCCCTGCAAACAATGGATTTTTTAACAGGGTCATTAAGGTATTTTTGATGATGTCGCCAATATTGGCTTTTTGCTGTGAACTTCCTAATTGCGCAAGGACCAGCACCGTTGGAATCAGTAGCACACTTTCAATAATGACGATTAGTGAGGTATAGGTCATCGCATTTTGACCGACCAATAAGCTTAGGACTGCAGTGCCAATTAAACCTGTATTAGACATGCCAGCGCCTAGTGACAGTACCGCTGTTTGCGACATATTATTTTTAAAATGTGTCGACAATAGCCAATAGGCCATGCCATACAATAAAAATGTGACTCCGGTATAAACAAAGAAATAGCCGGGATACCAAATTTGATGCAAATCTTTAGATGCTAATGACTGAAAAAACAAAGCCGGCAGTGCAATCTTAATCACAAATGCACCAATGGTTCCGACCTGTTCTTTACTCAATAAACTGCATTTTACCGACAGATATCCCAAGGCCAAAAGAAAAAAGATTGGACCAATCACCTCAAAGACCATACGAAATATCCTGTGTAATAGACTCTTCCATCCACACCCTCAACCTGAGAGTGTAGATCGGACCACTATAAATTTTGATAATTAGAAAGCCGTAAATTGACTTCTTTGTGCATGCGGCTGACAGCGTAAGTACTGCGGAGAAATTTTTAGGTTTTCACCGAGTTCAGCAGCGGCATGCCATGGCCAACGCGGGTCATATTGAATTGCACGAGCAAGACCAATCGCATTTGCCATGCCATATTGTAAGATGCCTTCGGCTTGCATTGCTTCGGTAATTAAACCCACAGCAATTACGGGAACCTGAACCGCTTGCTTAATGGCTTCTGCAAAAGGCACTTGATAACTGGCTTGTAATTGAATTTTTTGGGCCACATCTAAGCCACCACTAGAAACATGAATATAGGCTGTGCCTAGTTGTGCAAGCGCTTTTGACAAACCAACAGCCGAGTCTAGATCCCAACTCGGTGCTTCAGCATATTCCATCCAGTCAGTTGCAGAAATACGTACCCCAATTGGATAATCTTCAGGAACGGCATTTTTCATGGCTTGGAACACTTCAAGCGTCAGCCGAATGCGATTTTCCAGACTGCCACCATATTCATCGCTACGCTGATTCGACAATGGTGACATAAATTGATGCAGCAAATAACCATGTGCGGCATGTAGCTCAATTAAGTCAAAGCCTGCATCTACCGCTCGTTTTGCTGAATCGGCAAAGTCTTGAATGATCTGCTGGATTTCATCTCGACTTAAAGCATGGGGTGCATGATCTGTGGCATTAAAGGGCAAATCACTTGCTGAAACAGTTTGCCATCCTTGAGGATGATCAGGGGGTAATTGTCCACGTCCTACCCACGGTTTATCTGTCGATGCCTTACGCCCCGCATGTGCCAGCTGTATTGCAAAAGGCATAGGTGAAAGTGATTTCACCTTAGCCAATAGTGCCTTCATCTGTGCGCGTTGCATATCATTCCAAAGGCCGAGGTCTGCATAGCTAATGCGCCCCTCTGCCTGTACAGCTGTTGCCTCGACGATACAAAGTCCGGCACCTGACAATGCATAATTCGCCCATTGTTGTTCATGCCAATAGCTTAACTCCCCTTGCTCATTGGCAGAATATTGACACATGGGTGCAATCACGATTCGATTACTCAGCCCCAATGTTCCAAACTGAATTGGTTGAAATAACAACGCCACATCACTCTCCTTTTAGAAGGCTTTGGTCACACTCAATCCTGCACTCCAATTCACCCCATCCGCGGGTTCAAAGAAGCGTCCATTTCCATCATTGACGATCACTGAACCGACATAGTTTTCATCAAACAAATTATCTGCACGTACATAGGTTTTAACTTTCCAATCTGCTTGTTTCCACACATAACCTGCGTTGGCAGAAATCACGGTATAGCTCGACGCGGCATCACTGTTGGCATCATCGACATAGACTTTATCCATATAGCGCACATCTAGGCCGGCATTAAAGCCAATATCTGGCTGCCAATTCAGTGCGGCAAACGCTTGGTTTTTGGCAATACCCGGTATATAAGTGCCTTTGACGACATCACTGTCAGGAATTGCGGCATCAAAAGTGGCATCGATATAACTGTAGCTTGCTTGCGCGCTTAAATCTCGCCATAGCTGTTTATTCCATGAAAGCTCAACACCTTCACGTAAAGTTTTATCGGCATTTTTATAGGTTGCACGACCATTGATACTTCCTGCAGAGACGATGTCATCTTGAGTTTTGCTTTGGAATACCGCTGCAGTGAAATTCCCCCATGCATTTTGTGATTTAAGCCCAAGCTCGTAGTTATCGCTACTGGCTGGTTTTAAATCAAAATTCATGCCGTCATCTTTGGAATAGGCCATTTCTGTAAAGGTCGGTGTTTCAAAACCTTTGGCATAACTGGCATAGGCATTCAGTTGAGGTGCAATATTCCAACTTAATGCTGCTGATGGTAGAACTTTGTCATAGTCAGTTTTACCGCTGTCGTCACCATTGTCTTTATCTGCTGCATATACTGCTTGCTGCTGATAATGATCTTTAGACTCATAGTGTACATTGCTATATCGTAGCCCTGTATCTAATGTCCAATTGGGTAAAAAACTCCACGAAGCTTGTACATAGGGGTCTAAATTCCACAAGGTGTTATTTTCATTTCGACGAATATTCCCCTTCTTGCCATAATCTCCATTGGCATCAAAATTTTCATAGCCCTTACGGTCTTCATCCATATAATCAAAGGCAAGGCCTGCAGTTAAACGCGTATTCGGTAAGAGGTCTTTGCCTGTCCAGCGAATATCTGTTCCATAATAGTCACGGCTAAAATCAATCACACCGCCTGCATGGCGAGGGTTTCTTTGACTTGTTGATGATATTGGATTTCCATCTTCATCTAAGCCTAAATTTATTGAATACTCACCTTTAGGAATCGATTGATACTGGGTTACATCACGTTGCCCCATATATACCATTGCATTGAGTTCATGCTGATCATTCAATGGTTTTTTCCATGTTAAGCCAGTTTGAGTTTGGTTAATTTCTTTACGTACATCAAACTGCTTTAAAAATGCTACTTGCTGTTTCGGATTATTTTGCCACTGTGCGCGAGTCAACCCTTGTGGATCATCGGCATTGATATCCACATGATTCACAATCCAATTGACCTTGGAACCATCATCCAGATCCCAAGTCAGTTTTGCATTGCTGAGTACCTTATTTGCAGCACTATGATCACGGTAACCATCAGTTTCAAAATAAGAAGAACTGACAACATAGCTAGGCTCATTGGCCCGTTCTGAGCCACCTTGCAGCACAATATCAGCACGACTTTTATGATGACTGCCGCCCGAATAGCCGAGTTCGATAGAGTCTTTTCCAGTACCTTGCTTGGTTGTTGTTAAGATTGCCCCACCCGAAGAATTACCGTATAAAGAGGAAAATGGCCCACCCAATACCTCGATATGATTTAAGCTACTCATATCGATATTTGATGTCTGTCCCTGACCATCCGGCATGGTCGCAGGGATTCCATCAACATATAAACGGATACCACGCACACCAAATGTTGAACGTGCGCCAAAGCCTCGCATAGACAGTTGCAAGTCTTGTGCATAGTTTTCACGGTTATTCAGTTGTAGTCCGGGCACACCTTTTAAGGTTTCAGACAGATTCACACCCGTATTGTTATTATTTTCAGCCTGCTGTACCCGGTATACCGATGCCGGTGTTTTTAACCATGTGGTATTGGTTCGTGGTGCTTCAATGGTAATCTCAGGAAGTAAAACAGGTTCCGTAGAACCTGTTTCTGCATACAACTGTTGGCTAATACATGCCGTCAGGCAAAGTAAATGTGTCTTAAATGATGTGACGTTAAATTTACTTTGCATAGAGCACCTATTTTGACATTAGAATATTACCTTAGAGCTTAAACCAATTAGGAAAGCATCATCAACCCGATTTGTTGAGCCTGGGTTAATCACATATTGTAAACTTGGGCGAATCATCAACCATTTCGTAGGGTTATGGCTATAGTTCAACTCGACATTATATTCTGCGCTTGCATCAAATTTTTCAGCAGAAAGTCGATCATTGACATGCACACGGTTCACGCCCAAGCCAACCATATCGTTTGGTAAACGATCGGCCAATCCAATGTATTTCAAACCTAGCTGCTGTGAGTTATCAACTTTTGTGGTGACACGATCATGCCAAGTAAAATTAGCAAAGCTATGCAAGCCACGTTTGCCTTCACCAGTAGACGTTAACTGTTGCTCAATCGCGACCCAACCACCAAAGGTACGATCTTCAGCTTCACCCGAAATAATGTCTTTTTGATTTTTTACATTATCTGCGGTGTTGTACATCGCACCAAAGCGGTAGCTCCCCGGTAAACCATTGACCAATGATTTTGGTGTCCAAACCAATTCTACGGGAATAGTTACGCCATCAGCATGATCTGTATCTAGACTCCAACCTTGACCTTCTGCTTTGGCATTACCATTGTCAGGGTTAAATTCGTAAACACCGACTTGTGCCGCAAGTTCTGGCGTTGCTTGGTATTTCACACGTCCACCCCATTGTGAAACTGGAGTATTCATCCACATAGAACCTTGCCATTTACCCATTTGCGCTGCACAAAATGCGGTGCTGGCAAAGTCACATGCCATCACGTTAAAGTCCATACCTAGACCTAAACGACCTGCTTTTACACTAATGCCTTGTTCTTTGAAATTCTTTTCAATCGAAAGCTCGGTTAAGCGGCTGTCTTGGTTACCACGGCCAAAATTGGCTTGTGCATTTGCCAATTGAGGAACATCCCCTTGCAAATCACGAACTGAGGTACTTTGACCTTGACGAGCAGTCATTACAGCACGCACAGTCACGCCATCCCAACCTGCGAGTTTTTCCATATCAAGCTGTGTACCTAACCACAATTGGCTGGCTACCGTTGCTGAATGTCCCGGATTACGACCGCCATCGGCAAGATAGGCAGCATCAACAGCAATATTGGCCTCAAACTTCACACCTTGTTGTGCAAGTTCGGTACGTTTACCATCCCAATCCCCGAGCATGTACTGACCTTTAGTGTCGAATGCTTCTGTGGCGTGAACATGTGTCATGGCTGCTGCAACAAATGCAGGTAGAAGAGCTAGACTGTATTTTTTCATGGTAAAACCTAAATCTGGAGAGAGTCTCTAGACAAGCCACATGGCTTGAAATCTAATGTCACAAAAATTACATAATTTTTCACGTTCTATCTCAGCATTATTTTTATCATTCACAAAACTTTAATTTATCAATAAGTGACTTTAAATAAATCTATTGTTATGTAATATTTTTAGTGATTATTTTTCAATATCTTATATATCTATTAATTCAATTGTTTAACTTCTGATCGCTTTTTCAAACTCATTATTGTGACTTGTTGGTTTATTATTCTCACAATTAATAATCAATAACCTATTCATACACTCCCTTAGGCCGCGATGAAACTTGCATTCTGTAGGGCTAGACCCAATAGTATGCATAACTTGAATGATCCATTGCTTCGACCTTTATGCCTGAATTACCAGAAGTAGAAACCACTAAAACCAGTTTATTGCCATTATTGAATGAAAAGGTTCTCAAAGTTGAGGTTTTTCAGTCGAGTCTGCGTTGGCCAATTCCTGACGACATTCAAAAACTCGTCGGACAAAAGCTGCTTCAGCTCAGCCGTCGATCAAAATATATTTTGGCTGAATTTGAACAGGACAGCATGTTGTGGCATTTGGGCATGTCTGGCAGTTTTCGGATTTGTGAAGGTGATGAAGCATTACGAAAGCATGATCATCTGGTGATTCATTTTGAAGATATGCAATTGCGCTATCACGATCCACGACGTTTTGGCTGTATTTTATGGTTAGATGCATCGTCTCAAAGCAAACTGATTGACACGCTTGGCCCTGAACCGCTGAGTGATGACTTTAATGCTGAATACTTATTCCAAAAATTTAAAAATAAGCAGACCAGTATCAAAGTATCGATCATGGACAATCATATTGTGGTTGGTGTCGGCAATATCTATGCAACGGAAAGCTTATTTAACTTAGGCATACACCCTGCGCAGCCTGCATCAAGTTTGAGTTTTGAACAAGTTGAAAAAATGGTCATCGAAATCAAACGTATTTTAAAACAGGCAATTGATTTAGGCGGTTCGACGTTACGTGATTACACCAATGCGATGGGCGAAAATGGTTATTTCCAACAAACTCTGCTCGCCTACGGACGTGCCGGTGAAATGTGCATCAACTGTGAAACCATCTTGCACAATATCAAACTAGGGCAACGTGCATCGGTGTTTTGCCCAGAGTGTCAGCCTTTAAAAAAGGTTAAAATGCTGACTAAGAAAACCGTGAAAGGAAATAAAGCATGAAGTCTGCGATTGTTCGCCACATATTAGTCAAAGATAAAGAACTATGTGAGCAACTGAAAAAGAAAATCAAAGGCGGTGCGGACTTTGCCAAAATTGCAAAGCAGCATTCGACATGCCCTTCGGGTAAAAAAGGCGGTGAGCTTGGCGACATTAAAAAAGGCCAACTGGTTGGTCCAATTGATAAGGCGGTATTTACCCTACCCGAACGTGAACTGCATGGTCCGATCAAAAGCCAATTTGGCTGGCATTTATTAGAAATTAAGTTTCGGATGTAACATAGCACCCACATTGAACATGCTATAACGAGTATATCGCGAATATGTGCTTTTCATCTTAAAGCACATAATCCCAGTATTTTTTTCAATCGTTCAGAACATTGGCTGGCGGTTTTCAATCATATAATATAAATCATAGCAACCAGATAACATTGCACTAAATCAATTCTACTTAATAATAAATAAAGGACATTCCATTGGGCTATTACAACTATTTTCGTCTTGGCACTGTCGATACAACAGATTTTACAATCATTCGAGGTGAACGAAAGCATGCACTTATCCAAGCATTATATGATGATCAAGATATGAACCCTCATGGTGAAGTCCAGTTGGCACTAGATTTAGATGGGAATCGTAACGATGAATCAAAATGGTATGATGCGATACAGCAAATTAGCAAATTATCCAAAAATCACCCTTTAGTCTTATTTATATTAGGTCAACAAGCCTGCGCACCCGAATCACCTGAAGAAGCAAATGAAGTATTTACAGGCATTCGAAATGGCATTGTTTTTTCGACATCAGAACCTAAGTTTATGAAAATGACGCCTCAACAAAATTCACAATAAAAAACGGCGCTTTAAGCGCCGTTTTCACTGCTAAAGGATTAACCTTTACGTTTTAATTCATCACGAATTTCACGAAGTAATTCGATATCTTCTGGAGTCGCCTCTGGAGCTGGCTCTTCAACTTTTTGACGGCGCAATTTGTTCATCAATTTCACTAACCAGAATACGACCCATGCCAAAAGCAAGAAGTTGATTAAGATGGTTAGGAAGTTACCGTAAGCCAAAACATTAAGGCCTGCATCCTGTGCTGCTTTTAGCGTGGTTAAATTGTTTGGGTTATCGCCCAATACTAAGAACCAATTTGAATAATCAACGTCACCACCAAGGATCCAAGAAATAAAAGGCATGATAATGTCTTTTACCATTGAATCGATGATTTTACCGAAAGCACCACCAATGATGACACCTACAGCCAAGTCCATCACGTTGCCTTTTACGGCAAATTCTCTAAATTCTTGAATAATACTCATGTGATCTCCAGAAATTTTTTTCAGCTTTAATTTTGTGACGAAGTATACATTATATCTATATAACTATTTCCACCTAATTTACTTGGTTTATATTAGATTCTAAATACCATGTATAAAAATTCACACAAAACATTTTTGATTTTGGTAATACATTCTATTAAAAAGGATTTATCAAAATTATGCATGTCGAATTAAATGAATAAAGTCATTCAACTTTTGCATTTTTATTCAAAACACCCATGCATAAAAAAACCGCTAACCTAAGTCAGCGGTTTTTTTGAAACTGTAAAATTAACCGTTACGGTTACGTTTACGTTCGTTTTCAGTCAACCAGCGTTTACGGATACGGATTGACTTAGGCGTTACTTCAACTAATTCGTCGTCTTCAATAAATTCAAGCGCTTGTTCAAGCGTAAATTCAATGTGCGGAACGAGAGTCAACGCATCATCAGTACCAGAAGCACGTACGTTAGTTAACTGTTTCGCTTTAGTTGGGTTAACAGTCATGTCGTCTGAACGCGAGTTAATACCAACGATCATACCTTCATAAACTTCTAACTGAGGTTTAGCGAATAGACGGCCACGGTCTTGTAAGCTGAATAGTGCATAGCCCAAGCAAGTACCTTGAACCATAGAAATCAACACACCGTTTTGACGTTTCGCCACAGTACCTTGTTTCATAGGACCGTAGTGCGAGAAGCTTGAAGTCATGATACCTGTACCTGAAGTCATAGTTAAGAATTCAGAACGGAAACCAATCAAACCACGTGAAGGAACTGTTGCTTCAATACGGATACGGCCTTTACCGTCAACTTCCATATTGGTCATTTCACCTTTACGGTGACCCATTTGTTCCATTACAGCGCCTTGGTGCTGCTCTTCAACGTCAAACGTTACGTTTTCGTATGGCTCTTGTTTTTCACCATCAATTTCTTTGATGATTACTTGTGGACGTGATACGCCCATTTCGAAGCCTTCACGACGCATGTTTTCAATCAGAACTGAAAGGTGAAGCTCACCACGACCAGATACTTTGAAACGGTCAGGACTGTCAGTATCTTCAACACGTAATGCTACGTTGTGAATCAATTCGCGATCTAGACGTTCACGGATATTACGTGAAGTTACGAATTTACCTTCTTTACCAGCAAACGGTGAGTTGTTTACTTGGAAAGTCATCGATACTGTAGGTTCGTCTACAGAAAGTGCAGGTAAAGCTTCAACTGCTTTTGGATCACAGATTGTGTCAGAGATATGAAGTTCATCAATACCCGTTACACAAACGATGTCACCAGCAGAAGCTGATTCAACATCGATACGCTCTAAACCATGGTAACCCATGATTTTTAAGATACGACCGTTACGTGTTTTACCGTCTTTGTCGATTACAGTTACAGGAGTGTTTAATTTCACTGAACCACGTTGAATACGACCAACACCGATAACACCTACGAAGCTGTTATAGTCAAGTGAAGACACTTGCATTTGGAATGGACCGTCAACGTCAACCGCTGGTGGTTCAACGATGTCTACAATTGTTTCGAACAATGGAGTCATGTCTTCAGCAAGTTCTTCTGGAGATGGACCAGCCACACCACGAAGACCTGAAGCATATACAACTGGGAAGTCTAACTGTTCGTCAGAACCACCAAGGTTGTCGAACAAATCGAATACTTGGTCAATTACCCAGTCTGGACGAGCGTTTGGCTTGTCGACTTTGTTAATAATTACGATTGGTTTCAAACCACGTGCGAACGCTTTTTGCGTTACGAAACGAGTTTGTGGCATTGGGCCTTCTTGAGAATCAACAAGAAGAAGTACGCAGTCAACCATTGACATTACACGTTCTACTTCACCACCGAAGTCGGCGTGTCCCGGGGTATCCACGATATTGATACGGTATTCAGTGTTAGTACGCTTGTCTAACCATTTGATTGCAGTGTTTTTTGCAAGAATGGTAATACCACGTTCACTTTCAATAGCGCCAGAATCCATTACACGTTCGATCTCGCCTGCGCGATCGCCAAGAGCACCTGATTGCTGTAAAAGTTTGTCTACAAGAGTAGTTTTACCATGGTCGACGTGCGCGATGATGGCAATGTTACGGAGAGTTTTAATATCTGACATGTGAATTCGATACGCCTAAAGTTTGAGGGCAAATTATACAGAAAAAATATAGATTTTAGTAGTGACAGTTTATTGACAATCGCATTTTTTTTGACGACTGGTACGCTTTTGGTTTTGTAAAGCTGTGTAAACAGATTAGAATAGCGCCACCTAGCCTTAATTTTCAGTGCCGCATGTCTGATTTAAACCAATCTCCCGAAGCAAAAGATCAACTCGATTTAGTCTATGGATTGAATGATCGACCAAAACCTTTTATTGCTTTTCTCGCTGCGTTCCAACATTTATTGGCCATTATTGTCCCGATTGTGACGCCGGGTCTGCTGATCTGTTTAGCACTTGGTGTATCAAAAGAAGACACCAATATGATTCTTTCGATGTCATTGGTGATCTCTGGTATCGCAACTTTTTTACAATGTAAAAAAGTCGGCCCATTTGGTGCAGGTCTCCTGATTGTACAAGGAACCAGCTTTAACTTTATTGGTCCTATTATCGGTATTGGTTCTGCGATGGTTGCGGCAGGCACACCTGTAGAAGCAGTCATGGCATCTATCTTTGGTGTGGTGATCGCGGGTTCATTCATTGAAATGGGTGTGTCACGGATCTTACCGTGGGTGAAAAAACTGATTACCCCATTGGTAACAGGTATTGTGGTGCTATTGATTGGTCTGACTTTAATTAAAGAAGGCCTGATCAGCATGGGTGGTGGTTATCAAGCTATGGGCGATAAAACATTTGCCAATGCAGACAACCTCATCATGTCATGTACCGTTTTGGCACTGATCATTTTATTGAACCGTGTGCGTATTACATGGGTAAAAAGTTCTGCCATCCTAATTGCCTTAGTCGTGGGTTACATCCTTGCAGGCTTTATGGGTCATTTAAACTTTGATGGCTTAAAAGATGCGCCACTGGTTCAAATTCCAACACCGATGCACTTTGGCTTAAGCTTCTCTTGGAGCTTGTTTATTCCAATGGCATTTATCTACCTTGTGACATCTTTGGAAGCGATTGGCGATATTACCGCGACTTCTAAGCTTTCAAATCAAGCTGTAGATGGCCCTGAATGGATGAAGCGTATTAAAGGTGGTGTATTGGTGAATGGTGCAAACTCATTCCTTGCCGGTATCTTTAACACGTTCCCAAGTTCTGTTTTCGCGCAAAACAACGGTGTCATTCAGTTAACAGGTGTTGCAAGCCGCTATGTAGGCATTTGGATTGCTGCCCTATTGGTTATTTTAGGCTTACTTCCTGCTGTAGCAGGTGTCATTCAGGCAGTTCCACAAGCCGTGCTTGGTGGTGCTGTGATGGTGATGTTTGGTGCCGTGGCTGCCTCGGGTATTAATATCTTGTCAGGCATTCATTTAGACCGCCGCGCACTATTAATCATTGCGATTTCATTGGCATTGGGTCTAGGTGTTGCACAAGTACCACAAATCCTTGAACATCTTCCTGAATTGTTCCGTAATATCTTCAGTTCAGGCGTTGCCACTGGTGGTATCGCTGCCCTTATTTTGAATATTGTTCTTCCTGAAGTGAAGAAGTAAGTTCATTTGTCAAAGAACACTGCCTAGGTTCCGCCCTAGGCAGTGTTTTTTATGATGGAGAAATCTATGGATCTCACAAGTGAAGTCGTTATACGACAGATCGATTTATTACAAGATCGCGTGCTTTTCGTAAATGCACCGACAGATGACTTACTCAGTCAATTGAATGACAATATTAAGCCATCGATTTGGTGCTGGAATTTTAATGATTTTCAGTACTTTCAAAATCAACAGTCAAACGTCCATTTTGGTGTCGATTTTCCTGAAGGTCAGTTTGATCAAGCGGTTATTTTTGTTCCTAAATCAAAAGAACTGCTGAATTATTTATTACACAATGTGGCAAGTCACCTTGCTCAAGGTGCGTCTATTTTCCTCGTGGGTGAGAAAAAAGGCGGTGTTGAACGCGCAGCAAAACAATTACAACCCTTTGGTAAAACCCTAAAAATTGATAGTGCGCGTCACTGTCAAATGTGGCAAACCCTCTTAGAAAAAACTGTAACACTCAAGCCACTACAAGATTGGGTGCAAAAATATCCAGTTGAGACTCCAAATGGTGAGCTTACGATTTGCGCACTGCCGGGCGTATTTAGCCAGAACCGTTTAGATGTGGGTACGGCTACCTTATTGCCTTATTTATCACAAGTCACTTCGGGCAAAATTGCTGATTTCGGCTGTGGTGCGGGTGTCATCAGTGCTTATTTAGCCAAACTGAATCCTAAAAATCGTATCTTTGCCATGGATGTAGATGCTTTTGCACTGGCTTCTACACAAATGACATTTGAACAAAATTTGCTTGAACCTGAACAACTTGAGATTAAAGCGGTCACAGGAATCGAGGATGCACCACTATTTTTACATGCCGTAGTCAGCAATCCACCCTTCCATCAAGGGATTCAAACCGACTACAATGCCAGTGAAAATCTATGCAAAACTTCGCGCAGACATTTAAAGTCTGGGGGCGAACTTTGGATTGTAGCCAATCGATTCCTCAATTATCCGACTTTAATTGAGCAACATTATGGTCAATGTACAATCAAAGCCGACCAACAAGGGTTTAAAGTCTTGTTTGCGAGCACGCAAAAAAATCTTAAGGAACAATGATGAGCGAAATTCAAAAACCAGCTCAACTTCAACGTAAGTTGGGTGCTCGCCATCTCAACATGATTGCAATTGGTGGTTCAATTGGTACAGGTTTATTTCTTGCCTCTGGAGCAACCATTGCCAATGCAGGCCCGGGTGGCGCCCTGCTTGCATACTGCTTAATTGGTATCATGATTTACTTCTTGATGACCAGCTTAGGTGAGCTTGCAACACATAATCCAACTTCGGGTGCATTCTTTACCTACGGCACAAAGTATGTCGAGGGTGGTTTCGGCTTCGCTTTGGGTTGGAACTATTGGTATAACTGGGCAATTACCGTGGCATTTGAATTGGTTGCTGTCCAATTCATTATGAAATTCTGGTTTCCAGATATTCCGGGCTTTTACTGGAGTGCGATTTTCCTCGCAATCGTCTTTGCTATTAATGCACTGACCGTAAAAGGCTTCGGTGAATCCGAATTCTTCTTCTCGCTTGTTAAAGTGCTCGCAATTGTTGCCTTTATCATTATCGGCCTGTTTATGATTGGCAAAATCATGCTGACACCGGGCGTAGAAACATTTGCCAACTGGACCAAGGGTGAAGCCCCATTTGTTGGTGGTTTATCTGCCTTGATTGGTGTAGCCATGATTGCCGGTTTCTCTTTCCAAGGGACTGAAATGGTTGGTGTGGCTGCAGGTGAATCGAAAGATCCTGAAAAGACCATTCCTATTGCCATCAAGCAAATTTTCTGGCGTATCTTGTTGTTTTATATCGTGTGTATTTTCATTATCGGCACTCTCATTGCCTATGATGACCCACGTTTATTACAAGCAGCATCTACTGAAAATATTGCACTTTCACCATTTACCTTACTGTATGAAAAAGCAGGTTTTGCTTTTGCTGCATCGGTGATGAATGCGGTGATCTTGACTGCGATTTTATCAGCGGGTAACTCTGGTATGTACTCCTCTACTCGTATGCTCTTTGATATGGCACGTAAAGGCAGTGCGCCGAAAGTCTTTGGTCGCTTAGATGCACGTGGCGTACCGATGAATGCGCTTTATGCAACAACGGCGATTGCGGCACTGTGCTTCTTAACCACTTTTATCGGTGAACAAGCGGTATTTAACTGGTTACTGAACATGTCAGGTATGTGTGGCTTTATTGTGTGGCTCGGTATTGCAGTTTCACATTATCGCTTCCGTAAAGGCTACTTGGCTCAAGGCAATAAATTAGAAGATCTTGCTTACCGTGCAAAATTCTTCCCATTTGCACCGTGGTTTGCCTTTGTTTTGTGTGCCATCGTAGTCCTTGGTCAGAACTATCAAGCCGTTTTAGATGGTGAATGGTTGGCCGTTGTTTCTACCTATATTGGTATTTTCTTATTCCTTGCCATTTGGTTCGGTTATAAGTGGAAACACAAAACCAAGTTGGTTCAATATCAAGAAATGGATGTAAAACCAATGAAAGTTGATCAAGAATAATGTGATCACTAAATAAAAATAAGCAGCCTAAGGGCTGCTTTTTTATAGCTAAAATTGTATCTCAATACATTCACGCTTTAGCAAAATATTTCGTGAGTAATGTTGAGGAATACTGTCTGATCTATCACCAACAACTGATACGCTCACTCAATCATGTTAAGCACCGAAAATAAAAACGCCCAATGCAATGCATCAGGCGTTTGTTCAAAAAGTAACTACGTTTTCAGGTTAAATTTTTCAATACTTAAGAAGCATTTTGCTGTTGTACAAAGGAAACAAACTCCTCTTCACTCATCACAGGTACACCCAACTTTTCAGCCTTTTCTAATTTAGAACCTGCCTTTTCACCTGCAACTACACATTTGGTTTTACCCGAAACACTACCACTGACACGTGCGCCTAAGGCTTGAAGCATTTGCGTCGCTTCATCACGCCCCATGGTACTCAATGTCCCAGTAATCACCCAACTCTCGCCATTCAGCGGCTGACGACTTGGTGCAACAGGTGCATCCCAATGAATCCCAGCTGCCAACAAACGATCAACCACTTCGAGGTTATGCGGCGCTTGGAAAAAATCGACAATCCATTCAGCGGTAATATCACCAACGTCTGGCGTTTTTTTCAAGGATTCTAGATCTGCATGACGAATCGCATCAAAGGTTTGGAAAGTATTCGCGAGCATGCGTGCCGTGGTTTCACCCACGCCTCGAATGCCGAGTGCATAAATAAATGCACTTAGTGTCGTTTTCTTACTGTTTTCAATGGAGTCAATGAGGTTTTGAACTGACTTCTCACCCATTTTTTCAATGGTCAGTAATTTTTCACGGTGCTCATGCAAGCTATAGATATCCGCAACATCTTTGAGTAGATCTAGATGTAAAAGTGATTCTGCCCAACGGTCACCCAAGCCCTCAATGTCCATAGCTTTACGCGATACAAAGTGACGAATCGCCTCAATACGCTGTGCAGCACAGTACAAACCACCTGAACAACGAGCCAAGGCTTCACCTTCTGGCATCACCACAGGTGAAGAGCAGACTGGACAACATGCAGGTAACTGAACTTCTACCGTATCTACAGGACGGAATTCAGGCCATACTTTTTCCACTTTTGGAATCACATCGCCACTACGGTAGACACTGACTGTATCACCCACACGGACATCTAAACGGTGAATTTCACCAATATTATGTAGAGTGACATTGGAAACCGTTACGCCACCGACTGCCACAGGGTTTAAACGCGCGACTGGGGTTAAAGTCCCTGTACGCCCCACTTGCCAATCAATATTTTCAACTGTCGTCAGCGCTGCGACTGCAGGGAATTTATATGCCGTTGCCCAGCGTGGTTCACGACTTAAAAAACCCAATGTTTGCTGCTGCTTCAGGCTATTTACCTTAATCACCATGCCATCAATTTCAACGCTCAGGCTTGGACGATCAATGATCATTTGCTCATACGCAGCTTGTACGTCATGAATGCTGTCACATATAAAGTGACGTTCACCGACAGCAAAACCAAACTGTGTCAGCCACTCAAGACTTGCAGACATGGTGGTTTGACCATGATGTGGTTCGCACTGTGCAATGCCATAAGCATAAAAAGCCAAGGGACGCGAAGCTGCAATTGCAGGGTCGAGTTGACGTAAGCTTCCTGCTGCTGCATTTCGTGGATTGGCAAAGGTTTTTTCACCTTTAGCTTCATTTTCAGCATTAAGCTTTTCAAAGCCTGATTTTGGCATCAGAACTTCACCACGGACTTCAAGCAGACTTGGAATTTCAGTCTGTGTAGAGGTCAGTACTTTAGGCAAATTACGAATGGTTTTTACATTTTGGGTAATGTCTTCCCCAGTTTCACCATCACCCCGTGTCACACCACGGACTAAAATGCCATTTTCATACCAGAGAGAAATGGCCAGTCCATCAAATTTTAATTCGACATCATATTCAATTTTTTGATTCGGCAAGCGCTCTTCTACGCGGCGTGCAAAGGCAAATAAATCTTCTGCATTAAACACATTACCTAATGACAACATGGGTACAGCATGGGTTACAGATTCAAACTTAGACAAGGCCTTTCCACCCACTTTTGTAGTTGGTGTATCAGGTTGTACTAAATCAGGGTATTGCTCTTCTAAAGCTTTTAATTGGTGAAAAAGTTGATCATATTCACTGTCCTCAATTTCTGGCGTGTCCATGACATAGTAGGCATGGTTATGCTTCGCCAAGAGTTGAATCAGTTGTCGCATCTGTGCAACGACAGTGGATTGTTGTGTCATACATTCACCATAAAAAAGGGCGGTTCATGCTCCGCCCTCAAATTTCATTATCTGTTGCTATTATAGAAACCCACTCGGTGAGTTTCAATCAAAGACGCTTAGACTTCGATAGCTTGACCTTGACGATAATCAATCGCTTGATGACGCCAATGTTCACGCATCTGCGGTGTAAATTCTTGGTTATTTTGATCATACACAGTACCGTCAATTTCACGGGCAATTAGACGTGAAATGCTATCCATTGTATCAAAGGCATTTTGTACATCGCTGTGTGGCAGCGCTAAGAAGAAAGCCAAACCTTTTACTTCTTCAGTCGATAAAGTTTCAAGATCAAAACCTTGCGCAGCGCCATCATTATTCATTTGCAATACAGAGAATAATAACTTTGTACCTTCTTCATCATAGCGATGGAAACAAGCCATTTCGCCAAAACGCAGACCGTACTTCAGCAACACTTTTAATGCTTTTTCACCTGACAATGCACGGCTATCTGGGAAAACATTTAAGGCGATATAAGTTTCCGCAGTTGCTAAAGCACTTTCTTCATCAACAATTTTTTGTTCATGTAAATGAGCATCCAAAATACTGCTTTCTTCATCAAAATCGCTAATTTCAGCTTTTTCAATTGCGCTATTTACACTAAACTCTGGCGCTTTTTCAGCAGGAACAGCGTCAGCCTGAACGTGTGTCACAGCAGTCGCTGCGTCATTGGCATCGGCGGCTACAGATGCAACCGTTGTAGATTCAGTTGCTTCTGTAGACAATGTACTGTCTTCTGTTGCAGTTTGAGCGTTTTCAACTGAAACGGGATCCGTCGTTGTCGTCTCAGTCTTTGCCGTAGCCTCAACGCTCTGCTCTGCTTGTTCCGTTGCCGTTACTTTTGGAGTCACACTCGCTTGAACAGTTTCAGTCGTTTCAACCGCTGTGACTTTTTCCTCAGCCAAAGTCGGCTCTACACGTTGCGTGATTTCAGGTGTATTTAACTGATTGCGTACATGGCGCGGAATAACAGGTTGCTGACTATCAGGATCAATATGTAATTCGGTGTCAAGTGATGGCGCTGCATCTGCAGGTTTACGAAACATCATTCGAATGCCCACAACCATGATAATTACAGCGATTACAATCCCAACTATAGTGGTGATTTCCATGTTATGCCTCCGCAGCTAAACCGTATTCTTTGGCTTGCTCTATATTCACAGTCACTAATTTTGAAGTTCCTGGTTCTGGCATGGTCACACCAAGTAAGTCAGTTGCCATTGTCATAGCCAGTTTATTGTGTGTAATGTAGATAAATTGCACTTGTTCTGAAAGCTCTTTTACAAGATTACAAAATCTTCCTACATTTGCATCGTCTAAAGGTGCATCGACTTCGTCTAAAACGCAAAATGGTGCAGGATTTAGGCGGAAAATCGCAAAAACCAAAGCCAATGCGGTCAGTGCCTTTTCACCACCTGACAATAATGCCAAAGAGCTATTTCGTTTACCCGGTGGTCGTGCCATAAGTTTTACACCCGATTGCCAACCATCTTCAAGGCTTAAGCTTGCTTCACCACCATTAAATACTTTCGGAAATAACGCTTGAAGTTCTGTATTGACCTTATCAAAAGTGGTCATAAACAGTTTTCGCGTTTCCTGATCAATGCTTTTCATCGCAGCTTGCAGTTGTTCAACGGTCTTTTGCAAGTCATCAATTTGGTGGCTTAAATCATCAAAGCGTTTAGAAACTTCAGTATATTCTTCTGCCGCAGCCAAGTTGACTGCACCCAATTTATCAAACTGCTGCTGTGCTTTTTCTAGTTTTTGCTGATGGGATACCACATCAATGCTTAAACCTGTCAGCATTTCGCTGTTCATTTCTTTCAGCTGTTCAGAATAATGCTGTAAATCAGACTGCGCGGATTGCCAAGCCAGACGCTTTTCTTCCAATTGCGTACGCAATTTTTCATCTTGCTGTTGATGTGAATGGCGTTGTTCCGTCAATGTATGTTGTTTGCTCTGAACATTATTGAGTTCAAGCTGCCAGTCATTCCAGGTTTTTTGTAAACGTTCAGTGACTTGAGCCTGTTCAGAATACTGTGACTCAAGCGCAGGTAATTCTAACTGTACCGGATCGACAAATTTCTTTGCCTGCTCCATCTGTCCAATAATTTGCTGAGTTTGCGCTTTCAAAAAGACCGTATCTTTTTCTAATAATTCAATCTGTTGTTTCGTCTGTACAGACTGACGACGCACAATTTCCAATTCTTGCTGACTGTGTAATGCCACTTGCTGAGCACTTTCCAGTGCTAGACTCAACTCTTCAACTTGGAATTGCAAGGTTTTATAATTGGGCAAAGCTTGCTCAAGCTTCATCGTCAGCGCATGCAAATCAATTTCCAAATCGTCTTTTTGCATGGCATCTTCTTCAAGCTGTGCTTCAAGTTGCTGTAATTGATCTTCTAACTGCTGCTTTTGTAATGCAAAAGCCTGATTGGAACTTTGTACCTTCGCAATGGCAACATCAGCATTTTGAATGTCTTTTTGCCAATTTTTTAATTGGCTATGTTGCTGTTGCAGATTTTGCTGTAAAGCTTGTACGGCATTTTGCAACTCAGGCAATTGGCCTTCTAGTTGCGTTAGCTTTGGCTGCTGCTCTGCAAGTAATTCAGTCAATTCATCTAAGCGAATACGGTGGCTCAATGCACCTTGCCCTGCTTGGCTGTCCTCATCATAATCTAGACCAATCACCCAATCTGCACCGACATGATAACCATCGAGCGTGAGTATCGACTGACCAGCAGCCAGTTTAGCCTGATGGCTCAATGCCATCGGCAATGTTTCGGCAATTGCGACTTGCTGCCAGATTGAAAGCTGTGGTGCTTCAATCCACGTCGCCAAAGCATCTAATCCAACGATTTGTGCTGCGGTGTGGTGACTGCCTTTGACCTGACGTGCAACACTGTCTTGAAAATTATCACTGTGTCCCAAGACTTGGGCACTCAGCCATTTAGACAAAAATTTCTCGACCAGTTGTGCATGCTGTTTACCTTGTGTGCTCAACTGCAACTGCTGCATTAAATGTTGACGCTGGCTTTGCTGCTTTGGACTAGCTTTAATCATTAATTGATTTAGGTTTTTCTGCTCTGACAACAGCACCTGTATTTCTGACTTTAGCTGCAACACCGTATTTTTGTGCTGTGCCTGCTGTTCTTGTGCAGCTGCAAGCAGTGTTTGCGTTTCGGCAATCACCAGCTCTTGTTGCACAATTTGCTGTTCGAGTTGTTGCTTATCTTGCTGATACTGCTCCAACTCATCTTGCTGCGCCTGATGCTGAATTTGACCTCGTTGCTGTTGTAGGGTCTCGCGCTGTTGCTCAATTCGACCAATATTTTTGGTCAATTGTTCACTCTGCGCCAACATCTGTAGCTTTTGCTGTTGCTGCTTTTCGACTTGCCCACGGCATTGTTCAAATTGTTGAACCGCTTGTTGATGCTGAGCTTTCAAATCGGCTAACTGCTGGGTCTGTTCCTGACTACTGCTTTCTTGACGCTGTAATTGTTCAACAAATCCATCTTGCTGTTCTTGTAGCGTTTCCAGTTGTAACTCTAATAACTGTAAACGTTCTTTGGTTTGAGCTTTTTGCTTCTCAAGCTCCACCAAACTTGCCGAATTTTGTGCAAATAAACCCTGCTTTTGCTCCAGTGTCATTTTCAACTCAGACAGTTTCTTTTCCGCCTGTTGCCATTCGCTTTGTAATGGCGTGGACTGTTGAATAAGCCGTTGAAATAAAGCACTGGTGGAAGATAAGTCATGCTCTAGAGTATTCAGCTCAGAACGAACCAGTTTGAAGGTTTCCCCGAGCTCATTCATCTGAAGCGTGTATTCTTGCTGTAAACGTTTACTTTGCTCACATTGGAAAGACAGCACTTCGATCTTAATAGTACGAATTTGGGTTTCTAATTCTTTGTATTGCACCGCCGTTTCAGACTGGCGTTTTAAGGTTTTCAGCTGAGATTTCAGTTCTGATGCAATGTCTTCGAGACGTTCTAAGTTTTGAGTGGTGTGTTCTAGATGCTGTAAAGTTTCACGACGACGAGCTTGATAGCGAGAAACCCCAGCGGCTTCTTCAATATACACACGCATTTCTTCAGGTTTGGCATCGACCAAACGGTTGATCATGCCCTGTTCAATAATCGCATACGAACGTGGACCTAAACCGGTACCTAAGAAAATATCGGTAATATCACGACGGCGGCATTTGGTGCCGTTGAGGAAATATTCGGATTTACCATCACGATTGACCTGACGACGAACTGCTAGTTCAGTATAGGCATTATAAGCGCCACCTAGCTTGCCATAGGTATTATCAAAACGCAGTTCAACACTCGCCATCCCGACTGGTTTACGCTTGGCCGTTCCGGTAAAAATAACATCTTGCATGGTGCCACCACGCAATTGACGGGCACTGGACTCCCCCATAACCCAACGAATGGCATCAATCACATTGGATTTACCACAGCCGTTCGGTCCAACAACCGCACTACGGTTGCCTTCAAATTTTAGAGTTGTGCTATCGGCAAAAGATTTGAAGCCGGAAAGTTTTAAACTGCTTAAACGCATAATGTCCTGATCAGCGGCGTGAACGTCTCGCCCACGCTAATTCGATTTGTTTCATCCGTGTTAGTGATTCCAACACAAGGTTGCGTAAGTGTCGACAAAAATCTTCCATAAATAAAGTGGCTTGATGTGATTTTCTGATTAAAACTGCATCAGTCACTAATTTAAACAAATCAAAAGATTCTTGTAGTTCACGTCGTGAAATATTCAGTGTCAGGAAATAACTACGTCTGAGTGATGGCAACAATTCTTGGTAATAACGCATCAGGTAGGTATTTCCCACCATTTCATGCTGACGAGCCATGCCCTGAAAAATCAGATCATAAAACTTTTCAGTATTGCCTTGGCGAGTTTCCACGTCTAATTGTTCAAGTAATAACTGAATACGTTCAGCTTCATGGCTGCGCCACGTTTCCGCCATACGATGCACAATTTGACCCAACAATAATGCTGCAATATCAAATAATGAACGCACTTGTAAAGCCGACATTTCAGAGACTAAGGCGCCACGGCGTGGGTAGATTTCAATGAGCTGGGTCCGTTCTAAAATCAATAAAGCTTCACGAACAGAGCCACGGCTCACATCCAATTCGGCCGCAATTCTAAGTTCCTGAATACGCTCGCCTTCGACCAACTCACCGCGAATGATTTGTTCACCGATGTGTTTGGCAATTTGTTCTGACAAACTGTCCGCTTCTTGTTGTTGCATACTGTTCCTATCTTTTTTTTATAAGATGCAATGTTCAGATTTACACTCAATCTATTTGCATTAGAAACGATAAGCAACCTAATTGAACATGACATTGTCTGACAATCTTGTGTCAACAAAGCCAATTTTTTCAGTCAAAACGGACAATCATGCGCCAAAGGCTTGCATACCTTGGTAAATAAAATAGCAGCCGACTGTTGTTAATAAACATGCAAAACAACGCTTTAGCATAAATGGCGACAACATATGAGCCACTTTCGCACCCAATTTCGCAGTGATGAAGCTCATGACACTAATCCCGATAAATGCATAAATATGGATATAACCAATGGTATTGGGAACCACGATATCGGATTGATGACCAAACCACATAAAGCCGAGTGCCCCAGCAATCGCAATTGGTAAACCACATGCAGCAGATGTCGCGACTGCTTTTTGCATAATGACGCCGTTTTTATTCAAATACGGGACGGTTAAGCTACCACCACCAATACCGAAGATCGCAGAAGCAATCCCAATGCCGCCGCCTGCTGCCATTTGCATGGCTTGTGAGGGTAAATGTTTATTCGGATCGACAGGTGTTGCTGCACCTCGAAACATTTTAAAGGCCACCCAGACCGCAAAAAAGCCAATTAACAGTTGCAAACCCTGCCCTGATAAATAATCTGCAATGCCTGCACCGAGAAATGAACCGATCACCAAACCCGGTGCCAAATTCCGAAAGACATTCCACAGCACTGCACCTTTTTTATGATGAGCCGAAACCGAACTGAGTGAGGTCACAATAATCGTGGCCAAAGAGGTGCCCACCGCCATGTGCATAATCACACTGGGGTCATACTGAAGTTGGGTAAAGACGATGAATAAAATCGGCACAATAATCAGGCCACCGCCAACACCAAATAGCCCCGCAGCAAAACCAGCGATTGCACCAATCAGTAAATATATGATTAACTCCATCAATATTATTCCACAACTCTCAGATTCAAATGGATTTAGAGACCAGACACTTACAGCAATTGCTGAGCACAGTACCTCAACCGCCTGAAGTTTTATTACTGAAGCCCATTACTACATCGACCAATGACGATGTCCGTGAGATTGCAAAAAAAGGCATTCAACATGTTTTGGTATGCAGTGAACAACAGACTCAGGGCCGTGGGCAACGCGATCATCAATGGGTCTCACCCGTTGGTAATATCTATTTAAGCACATTGCTGAATTTACAGACAGCGATAGATGGACGGCTTGCACTCGAAATTGCCTTAAATATCTTGCAAATGCCAAGTTTGCAAAATCTCGCATTACAAGTGAAATGGCCCAATGACCTGTATAGCCCACAAGGCAAATGGGGCGGGATTTTGATTGAACCAATTTCGCCACATCAAGCGATCGTCGGCGTTGGGATGAACTTATTTCCGATTCCATCCGCAGGAATTGAGCAGCGCGCAACCTCGTTATCTGAACTCGGACTTCCCTCACCAAACCGTTTGCAGTTAATTGCTGAACTGTATGCCGCGATTCAACTTGCAGGTGAATGGTTCGATCATAACTGCTATAACCTCGCTGCACGATTCAACCATTATGCTGCATTTATGCAACAGCCTGTTGAGCTTGAACACCTACAAGGCAAAAGCCAAGGTCTCTTTCTCGGTATTGAAAATGATGGTTCGATCAACATCCAAACTTCGCAGCGCTTAGAAAATCATTTCCAAGGTCGCTTACGTTTAGCAGATCAATCATAAACAGGATTGCAAAGGCCTACTGATGAAAAAATTATGGCTCGATGTCGGTAATACTCGGCTGAAATACTGGATTACTGAACACGATCAAATCATAGAACATGCTGCGGAACTGCATTTACAGTCGCCTGCCGAACTCCTACTCGGTTTAATCCAGCACTTTAAAAGTTTGGACTTAGATCAGGTCGGGATTTCCTCGGTACTCGACAAGAAAAATAATGATCGGATTCAAAAAATTCTTAAATTTTTAGCCATTCCTGTCACCATTGCCAAAGTTCATGCCGAATATGCGGGCTTGCGCTGTGCCTACGAAGATACCAGTAAATTCGGGATCGACCGTTGGCTGCAAATGCTGGCTGTGGTCAAAGACCCTACACAAAAATACTGTGTGATTAGCTGTGGAACAGCACTCACCATTGACTTAACGGATGGATTACAACATTTAGGTGGCTATATTTTGCCAAATTTATATTTGCAACGTGATTCGCTCATCCAAAACACCAAAGGCATTAAAATTCCAGATGCCATCTTTGACGAGCTGTCTCCTGGTAAAAATACCATCGACGCTGTTCATCATGGCATATTGCTCAGTTTGGTCAGCACCATTGAAAAGGTGCTTGATAAATATCCCAGTCGCTTAATTTTAACTGGGGGCGATGCTGCGCTATTTGCCAAATACCTGCAGCGCTTTACGCCTGAAGTCCATAATGATCTGCTTTTAAAAGGCCTGCAAAGCTATATTGGCCAACAACCGTAGATTAAGCCCGGATCAAATACGGCTCCACAGCATCCCAGACTTCGGGCAATTCGGTACAGCCTTCAGAGTCAATAAAATGCCCCTGATGACGCGCTTCAATCACCTGTGCATCTAGGCTTTTTGCCTGAGCCAAGCTGAATTCGGGTTGCACTCGCTCATCGCCTTTTGAATAGATCACTACCCGATGCTCAACCTGCTGTTTTAGCAAGTCAAAATCTATTTTAGCTGCATCAATAAAAGGATTCACCTGCTCTAGACGTCCCAAGCGGCCATTAAAACCGGCCGCAAGCACAAGAGCTTTTATGTTCTGATGCTGCAGTTTTTGCGACAGATAATGCAGTGCAGCGATACATCCCAAACTATGGGCAATTAATATAGAGTTTTCATTTAATGCGTCAATCTGCGCATCCATTTGCTTCATCCACACATTTAAGACGGGTGTTTCTGATGGATCAAGCCGAAGCACCTTGAGGCTGACGCCCGCTTTTTTTGCCTTTTGCGCGATCCACGGAAACCAATTCTCTTCAGGGCTCGCGGTATAGCCATGCACCACAATTACTTGCGCCATTTCATGCTCCATTCCTCTTTTTGAATTCAGTCTGAAATAAAAATTAGAGATTGAGGGTAAACAATTGTGAATTTTTGCAAAACTTGACTATTTGCTAGAACACTTTCATGAGCTGATTCAAAATATCCAGCAATTCTGGAAACATTATGAAGCCGTAAAAGTCCTGTATTTTCCCTTCAGTGTTCTACCTTTGGATCACTATTGATAACTTCAGCGTGAACAGTGGCGGAACAAAAGGATCATTACTGGATAGCATGCGCACGGCCAATGGCAAATGCTGATGCAGCATATGACGGTTCAATTTGCATTTTAAAATAAAGCTGCCTAATTCAGAAAAAAATTAAAGGAATACACAAATCCAGAAATAAAAATGCCCGCTCAAATCTTGCCTTACCGCTGGCTGAAATGTGCTGTCAAACATTGCAGCGCTGTCAGACAACCCAAACTGTGCGCAATAATAATTTTATTTTCATCGAGCTTAGGCATTTGCAGGAAAATAAATTTCTAACATTCGTCAAAATCTGGTTGTACTGCATTTGCCATATCAATGCGCCAAGAATAATGTCCTACCCCTTGCTGCTTTTGTCTCAATAAGGAAACTAATACTCATTAGGGGAAGCCTGATGAGCATGAATCAGATAGATGTTTTGGCTTTCTGGCGTATGCGGTGTATTCATGATTTGATGCTTATTATGGGTAAAGCTTTCAATTTGCAGTTCAGCAAACTTTCACCTCTGTTTTAGACCTGTCATCTACACGGTCTCAATGTCAATTTCGCATGTTCTTGTAATGATTTAGCTCAATTGGTATTTATCAGTTCGTATACAAATTCCTTCATCCAGTGCTTACTTATAATTCTCGTAGCAATTGTTTGAATGCGGTCTTATCAAATTACAGCCATAAAAAAAGGCGCTAAATGCGCCTTTTTTAAGTCCAAATTACTTCGGATCTTTACTGCCGAACAATGGACCCATGCCACCGCCGCCAAATTGTTTTTGCATATTGCCCAATGATTTCATCATTTTTGCCATACCCGTTGGGTTGGCAAATTTCTTCATCATTTTCGCCATTTGCGCATGTTGCTTGATGAGTTTATTCACTTCCGCAACATCCATACCACAACCTGCTGCAATACGTTTTTTACGGCTTGGATTCATCAAGTCTGGGTTACGACGTTCTTTAATGGTCATCGATTGAATAATCGCTTCCATTTTCTTCACTTGCTTTTCAGGATTTGCTTGTGCAATCGCATCTTGAATCCCTGAGTTGCTCATGCCTGGAAGTTTATCCAGGAAGCCCATCATGCCGCCCATTTTGTTCATTTGTTCAAACTGCATCAGCATATCTTCAAAGTTGAAGCTACCGCCTTTTTGCAGTTTTTTCGCCATTTTTTCGGCTTTTTCTTTGTCGATTTTACGTTCAACTTCTTCGACCAAAGAAAGTACGTCACCCATACCCAAAATACGCTGTGCGATACGTTCAGGATGGAATGGCTCTAGGGCATCGAGTTTTTCACCCATACCCAAGAATTTGATTGGCTTGCCAGTAATGGCACGAACAGAAAGTGCCGCACCACCACGTGCATCACCATCCGTTTTTGTCAGGATCACACCCGTCAACGGCAAGGCATCATTAAAGGCTTTTGCCGTATTCGCCGCATCCTGACCGGTCATGGCATCAACCACGAACAATGTTTCAGTCGGCTTAATTGCTGCATGTAGCTCTTTAATTTCATCCATCATTTCGTCGTCTACATGTAAACGACCTGCTGTATCGACAATCAAGACATCAGCAAATTGAATTTTTGCTTGCTCAATCGCACGATTTGCGATGGTAATCGGTTTTTCGTCTGCGCTAGATTCAAAGAAAATCGCGCCAACTTCACCCGCAACTGTTTGTAGCTGTTTAATCGCTGCTGGACGATAAACGTCGGCAGACACCATTGCTACTTTTTTCTTTTGACGTTCTTGTAAGAAACGTGCAAGTTTTGCCGCAGTGGTTGTTTTACCCGCACCTTGTAAACCTGCAAGAAGCACAACAACTGGTGGTTTTGCCGCTAGGTCTAGGCTTTCATTCGCCTCACCCATCATTTTGGTCAATTCGTCATGAACGATTTTGACGAAAGCCTGCCCCGGTGATAACTGAGTCATCACTTCTTGGCCCAATGCTTCTTCCTTAACTTTCGCGATGAATTCACGAGTTACAGGTAACGCAACATCGGCTTCAAGAAGTGCCATACGTACTTCGCGTAACGTATCTTTAATATTGTCTTCGGTTAGCTGCCCTGAGCCAGTAACATTTCTTAAACTCTGCGTGAGTCGTTCTGTTAAGGTATCAAACATTGCAAAATCCGCTTAAAATAGCCATGAGCAAAAAATTGTTTCTTAAAATAGAAAATTTATGCATAGAATGCTATAGGATACTTTAGTTCTTGCAGAATTTATATAAATGAATATTCAACATCCTGAAAAAGGTTTGACATGATCAGTCTCCCCTTGGTTTACACGATCCTAGCATTAATCGCTTATACCACGTCTTTTTGGTATTTATTCAGCCATTTAATGTCTAAACGTGCGCCGAACCATTGGTTTATTGGTGTTGTACTTGGTTTAGGCATGTTATTGCATGCAGGTGTTTTATATAACGACATGTTGACACCTATGGGTGTCAACTATGACGTGTTCAACCTGATGTCTTTTACTTCAGGTCTCATGCTATTACTCAGTGTGTTATTTAGTACCTATCGACCTGTGCTTGCAATGAACCTGTTGGGCATTCCTGTGGCAGCGACAGGGTTGATTTTGGGCTTCGCATTTAGTCGACAAAATCAATTTATAGAGCAACATTCACTGGGTTTAGATATCCATATTATTTTGTCGCTTTCCGCGTATGCCGTCCTGCTGATGGCAACTATTCAAGCGGTTATTTTGCGTTTACAAGACCGTGAACTGAAAAACAAGCAGAAAAAACGTGTATGGGTGAGCCTGCTTCCACCCTTTCAAGCCATGGAATCTTTGCTATTTGATTTATTGATTGCTGGATTTGCACTACTGACCGTGGCGCTTGGGTTTGGTTTCTTCACCATCGATAACTTCTTTGCACAGCATTTGGCGCATAAAACTGCCTTTAGCATCATTTCATGGTTCGTCTATGGTGCCTTGCTCATTGGGCATTATCGATTCGGCTGGCGTGGTCAAAAAGCCATTCGCTTTACCATCATTGGTTTTTGTCTCTTGGCAGTCGGCTTTATTGGTTCTAAGTTTATTTTAGAAATGGTTTTGGGCCGCTAAGTCGACGATGAAACGATTTTAAGTTTTATTAAGAAGGGAGCTAAGGCTCTCTTTATTATAGCTTGATTATTCACACAGAAATAACTGGCATAAAAAAAGCGCTATACAGCGCTTTTTTTTCATTACGTCTAAATTATAGAGCAACGATGTTTACAGCATTCGGGCCTTTTTGACCTTGAGCGATGCTGAAAGAAACCTTTTGGCCTTCTTGCAAAGTTTTGAAGCCAGAACCAGTGATTTCGCTAAAGTGAGCAAAAACGTCAGGACCGTTGTCTTGTGCAATAAAACCGAAACCTTTAGTTTCGTTGAACCATTTAACTGTACCAGTAACTGTATTAGACATAATAATACCTATTAATTTGTTGATTTAGCCATTGGATGATGACTGACTATAACTTGGAAAATAATAAAGAATTGAACTTCATTTCTGTAAAAAACGAAGGATTATGACTAACACTGCGATACTTAAAGAAAATTTACGAAACAATACTTTTTTTCTAGTTGCAGCCATCATACATGAAATCTTAAAAGATTCAAGCACAGTATATGTTGTTGATTCCATTAAAAAACAACAGTACAAGCCATCTTCTTATTATTACTATCCATATGTATTTACTCATTTTATTGTTAAAGTTTTATGTCAGTCAATACTTTACGACTTTGGTCCTAATTTCACCAAATAGTTACATAAAATCTTGTCATTTCGTGTTCCGCGTCACCATAAGCACAAAACCTAGACATCCCTTTCAAAACCACGTATAACTCCGTTTTTCAATTTTTGGCTGTGTGACCGTGAAACTTGTTCTTGCGCCGATGGAAGGCTTAACCGACCCAATTATGCGAGATGTGTTGACGCATGTGGGGAGTTTTGACTGGTGTGTAACCGAGTTTATCCGTGTCACGGACTCTGTCCTGCCCGATCATATTTATCATAGCTATTGTCCTGAACTAAACAATGAAGGCAAAACTGCAGCAGGAACACCGGTTCATGTACAGTTCTTAGGTAACAATCCCATTATGCTCGCGGCAAATGCTGTACGCGCGGTAGAACTTGGTGCCCCTGCGATTGATATGAACTTTGGTTGCCCTGCAAAAACCGTCAACCGCCACCGTGGTGGTTCAGTTCTGCTAGATGAGCCTGAAGTGGTGTATGAGTTAGTCAAAGCTGTGCGTGATGCTGTTCCGAGTCATATTCCTGTATCGGCAAAAATGCGTTTGGGCTATATGGACCGTAACTTCACTATGGAAAATGCGCATGCCATCGAAGATGCCGGAGCTGCATGGGTTACAGTCCATGCGCGGACTAAAGCCGATGGTTATACCCCGCCTGCCTTTTGGGATCAGTTGCAACCCATTCGTGAAGCATTGAAAATCAATGTGATTGCCAACGGTGAAATTTGGAATAATGCCGATGCCAAACAGTGCCAACTCGAATCCGGTTGTGAAGACCTAATGATTGGTCGTGCTGCGGTGACCACTCCTGACATTACACAGTGTATCCGTCGTAATACCGATGAACCGCTGATTACATGGCATGAACTACTTGGATTACAAATTCGTTTCTTAAATGGCTCGTATAAAAAAGAAATGAATATGGTCGGTCGTTATAAACAATGGCTCGGCATGATGTCGAAGCACTATCCAGAAGCCAAACTCCTTTGGGATGAAGTAAAACGTGTCAAACCACTTGATGAAATCGTGCAAAAACTCAAAGCCGGTATGTAAGTTTTAAAGCACATCGCCCAATATGAAAATGAAAAAGTGTGAAAACACCTATCTAAGCGTAGCCGCAGAGCCTTTGATTACACCTACAGTGTTCAAAGGCTTTGTTGTTTGGCAAACTCTAAAATTGCGTCGATCTCATCTGCCAAGAACTCTTTAGGATGTTCCGAAGTCGGGTTCATCACCAAGCTTGCGCCTTTGGTAATCGCAAATAATTTTTCAGCACTGATCATGACAAACTCTGCATCTGCACCAACATCCTGTTGTAGCATCTCAAGACTCAGAAAAAATGGAATGGCTTGCTCGCCTTGCTCCGTTTCCATCAATTGAAAATGTAAATGCTGCTCAGCATCACGCTCACCCAAACAATACACTTGGCTGGATAAAAGTTGCTGATAAAAGTCTTGGTATTGCTCAGGATGATCTAAAGTCGATTCATAAAGGTGTTGAAGCGTGTCGTTCATTGTTATTGTCCGTCTATTTTTATCATTCAGATACTGTTCACAATCCACAGCATACAGGAAGTTTATGAATTATGCCGTTGATTTAAATCTTCAACGTGCTGTCGATTTGTTTTCCACGATTTTTCTAAAATTTCTTTTTCTAAACGCAACTGTATTCGTTTAAGTTTCATTTCAGAGACCACGGGTTGCTGAAAGGTTTGAACATAGTCCACCCAAGCTGTACCCCGAAAAACATTCGACGGCATCTCTGTTTTAAACACTGCTTCAGGCATAAAAACAATCACAGAATGCATATTGTCTTTATCCACAATATCGCTCAACACCTGTTCTAACACTTTCATATGTTTATAATTTTGGTGAATTGGATTTTGAAATTTAAAACTTTTTTATAAATCTTTTGCGTCCATTGTTTTTGTCTCTCGCTCCCAAAAATCCAGCCCTTATAGTTTTTAGTTTCAATCACAAACACACCAAAAGGGCTTAACAGAAGATGATCAATTTGAGTGGTAGCTCCCTCACCATCCGGTAAGGTCAAGTCATTTAACAATATATAATGGTCTTTCAAATAAAGTTTGACATGAACGGCGACAGCAAACTCCCCCCATTTTCCCCTTTAAATATGGTTTAAATGCTTTGATTGCCCCCACAATCAGTAACAATGGAATTAGCCACCAAAACGTCGAAATGAGCGGTGCAAAAATTTGAGAAATATTCATTGATTTGATTCATTATTTTAAATAAGTATATTTTCTATTTTATTGTAATTTCTCAATTTTTAACAATATTTCTTTATTTTCTAGACCACCCGCAAAACCCACTAATTTTCCATTTGCGCCCACGACACGATGACAGGGTGCAATAATTGAAATTGGATTTTTACCATTGGCTGCACCCACAGCACGTACGGCTTTGACATTGCCGATCTGCTCTGCAATTTGTTTATAACTGCGAGTTTCTCCAAAAGGAATCGTCAGTAGAGCTTGCCAAACTTGTTGCTGAAATGCAGTACCCTCAAAGTCTAGTGGCAAGTCAAATTGCTGTCTTTTACCCGCAAAATATTCATTTAATTGCTGTGCGGTTTTGAGCAAAATCGGGTGTTGCAGATCTTCAACCAAAGCCGCCAATCCTACACGATTAGTATTTTCATTTTCCCAAAGCACAGCCACCAATGCGGTTTCATGTGCAACAAGTTTTAATTGTCCAACGGGCGAATTTAAAAACTGATAAGAAAGTTGCATGAGATACTCCAAGCTCAAAATCGCAGCACTTCATTATTCAGGAGGACGATAATTTCATCAAGACTAGTCCTGAAATAATCAGTACCGCAGCTAGCATGCGCATGGCATTTGCGGGCTCAGCCAATACAACGATGCCGAGGATAAATGATCCCACTGCACCAATCCCTGTCCACACGGTATAGGCTGTACCCAGCGGTAAGGATTTCATTGCATAAGACAATAAAGCAAAACTTGCGATCATGAAAACAATGGTCAAAATACTTGGCGTCAGTTTGCTAAAGCCTTCAGAGACTTTCATACAATATGCCCAGACTACCTCAAGCAATCCCGCTACAATTAATAAAACCCAAGCCATATTTTTACCCATAAAAAAAGCACAGGGGTCAATGACCGCTGTGCTTTAGAACATATTAACTTGAAGATAATTTCATCAAGATTAGACCAGAAATGATCAGTACTGCGGCTAACATCCGCATGGCAGTTGCAGGCTCACCCAATACAACGATGCCGAGGATAAATGATCCCACTGCACCAATCCCTGTCCACACTGTATAAGCTGTACCCAGCGGTAAGGATTTCATTGCATAAGACAACAAAGCGAAACTTGCGATCATGAAAACAATGGTCAAAATACTTGGCGTCAGTTTGCTAAAGCCTTCAGAGACTTTCATACAATATGCCCAGACCACCTCAAGCAATCCCGCTACAATTAATAAAACCCAAGCCATATTTTTACCCATAAAAAAAAGCACAAAAGGCTTTTACCTCTGTGCTTTAGAACATATTAACTTGAAGATAATTTCATCAAGATTAGACCCGAAATCATCAGTACTGCGGCTAACATCCGCATGGCAGTTGCAGGCTCACCGAGTATAAAAATACCCACGACGAAAGAGCCAATCGCGCCGATTCCTGTCCAAATGGTATAAGCTGTTCCCAGAGGCAACGTTTTCATGGCATAGGCCAACAAACCAAAGCTCAGGATCATAAAAAATAAAGTGACTAAACTTGGGCCAAGTTTTGTAAAGCCTTCTGAGAGCTTCATCGAATAGGCCCAAACGATTTCAAAAATACCAGCGAATACCAGAACAACCCAAGCCATGATGCCTTCCTCCATATTAATAGAGTCAGGTCGTCCTGACGATTTTTCTTACTGGCTTTGAACAAAGATGTAAGGGAGGTCGTTCCTCCGAATATTTTCTCAGTATAGCAAATATGCTGAATTTTAGTGCAGTCTTTACATTTTTTGACCAAATTCAGGGCGTTATTCAGTTGAGTAAAACTCTAGTGCTGATGATTTGCGCCAAAACATAGCATGTCTGTTCAAAGGACAAATTCAGAAATAAAAAAGGCATCACCAAAACCTATTGATGATACCCTCTTTATTTGGTCTATTCGCCGATTAGAACTTCAGACGAAGACCTGCGCCATACCACCATTGCTTTTCACTTCCAGTTTCAGCTTGCCATGCCGTATGCTGATTGCCTTTTTCATAGCTGTAAGCGACATCGATAAAGGGCATCAGCTTTTTATTGATTTCATAGCGTGTTTCTAGCCCTAGCCATACAGAACTGAGTCCTGTTTTTTGTGCATAGGCGGAATCATCACTCAGCACCACATCTAGGTTCAGATACGGTTTTAAAATCAATTTTTGCGTCAGCAGAAAATCACGTTCGGTTTCTAAAGAAAAACTGACCTGTTTATCTGTACCAAGATATAAATAAGTATCGGTTTCAAAGAAATACGGTGCCAGACCATGCAGACCCACCGCAGCATCTAACTGTTCTTTGTCCGTCACTTGATGTTCATCGACCCGATAACGCGCACCAATTTGCGCATCCCAAAAGTCGGAGATCATACGGCTATACATCAATTGAGCCGCATAATCAGCGTCTTGAGATTCTGCTTTATCGGCATGTAGTTTGATGAAGAGCTTATTTTCATCGGTCCCGATTCGACTCTCAATTTCAGTCTTTAAACTTCCACGACCATCGGCATTATTGAGCCATCGACTGTCGATCTCAGTCGCTTGATAAATCTGTCCACCATGTTCACGCTTATGATCAACAGGATGCTGCGCAGAAGCAGCACGTGACGCAATAGATGATGCATTTGCATGTTCTGCATGTTCTGCATGTTCTGCATGTTCTGCATGTTCTGCATGTTCTGCATGTTCTGCATGTTCTGCATGTTCTGCATGTTCTGCATGTTCTGCATGTTCTGCATGTTCTGCATGTTCTGCAGTATGCTCCATCTGGCTCGATTCAATCGCTGTTTGTATCTCTTGATGCGACGAATCATGTGAGGAATGTGACTCATGTTGAGCTGACATCAGCATGCTGTGATGTGCATCTTGCGCCATGGTCATTTGAGTGACAGATGCCAAAGCTAAACCCAGTACTGTATATGTGCATGGTTTAATGATGCGCATGAGACACCTCCTTTTTCGGCACAGATGCTGTTTTAGTATTCTCCGCGACATTTGCGACCACAAGTTTATTCATCATCCCTGCGGACATGTGATACAGCAAGTGACAATGAATCGCCCATTCCCCTAATTCATTGGCCGTTAACAGAGCCGTGACAGTTTTCCCCGGCGGCACAATCACCGTATGTTTATTTGGCATTTCAGAAGACATTTGCCCATTTTCCAATTGCATAAACATGCCATGTAAATGCATCGGATGCGCCATCATGCTGTCATTGACAAATTTCAATCGAATTCGCTCACCATATTTCACCTGCAGTGGTTCGGCTTCACTGAATTTTTTGCCATTCATGGTCCACATGTAGCGTTCCATCGTTCCACCCAAATGAATAACCAAATCTTGCGTCGCTTCACGTGTATCAGGCTGCGGGGTTAACGCTTTTAAATCACTATATTGCAAGGCCTTATCACCGACAGGTGTTGAAGCATTGGCCCAACCCATAACCGTTGCTGAATTTTCAACTGCATGCATCTCTCCTTTAGACTGTGCATGATCCATCGCTGTATGCATATCATGTTTCATGGATGAATCCATTGAGGAGTGGTTCATAGAGGAATGATCCATCACGCTATGATCCATATTGGCATGTGCTGAATCAGACATGTTCTGTTTATGCATGTCTGGATGCTGCAAAGCAGTCTGTGCAGTCACTAGGGAATGGTCCATGTCATGCCCCATTGCAGCATGATCATGTGCTTGATTCGTCTGAATCTTTGATTGATTTTTAGTATGCACATTGTGCTTATGAGCATTCGCTTGCTGGCTTGCTGAAGTTTGGGTTGAACCTGTAGCCGTATGTCCCATGTTGCTATGGTCCATACCCGACATTGAACCATGGCCCATATCTTCCATGGTCAGCAAAGCGCGTGGCCGAGCTTTTGGCATGTGAATGCCTGAGTGCTGAGGCTGCGTTTCATCATGTAAAGTGCCAATCGCAAATCCAGTCCGATCAAGCGACTCAGCTTCAATCTGATAATGCGCAGATTTAGGCTCTACGATCACATCATAGGTTTCTGCAGCACCAATGCGAAATTCATCTACAGCGACCGGCTTGACCGCTTGACCGTCTGCACTGACCACCGTCATTTTGAGCTGAGGAATACGCACATCAAAAAACGACATGGCCGCAGCATTTACAAAACGAAGTCTGACTTTTTCATTGGGCTTAAACATCCCCGTCCAGTTCTGCTGTGGTGTTTTGCCGTTTACTAAAAACGTATAACCCGTGACATCAGACAAATCCGTTTTCAGCATACGCATCTGATTCCACATCGAACGATCTTGCCAAGTGTTTTTTAAACCTGTTCGTTGAATTTGCGTCCATACATCTGAAACTGTTTCACGCTGATTTTGATAGTATTCAGCAGACTTTTTCAGATTTGCCATAATCTGAGCGCTAGATGATTCATGAAAATCAGACAACATGACCACATAATCACGTTGAGTCTGTTCATGTGCGGCAAGTGCTTGTTTACCTTTCGGATAAATTACCAAAGCGCCATACAATCCGTCTTGTTCTTGGCCTTTGGAATGCGCGTGATACCAATAGGTTCCGCTTTGACGGACTTTAAATTTGTAAGTAAAGCTACCATCAGGCTGAATTTCATTGAAACCATTAAAGCCGGGTACACCATCCATTAAACCGGGCAGCAATAGACCATGCCAATGCACCGAGGTATTTTGTTTTTTGAGCTGATTATGCACATGGATGACCGCATCATCGCCTTCTTCAAACTCCAGTAATGGTGCTGGAAACTGACCATTGACGCTGATTTTCTTGACCGCTTTACCAGTCAAATTGATGGTCTTTTCATCAATATTCAGATGATATTCTTTAATGGCTGCAAACGCCCACGTTGGTGACAGCAGACATACCCCGAGCACGAGGCCTGATTTAAATAAATTAGACATGACTTAACCTTTATAAAATAACGAAAAAACGTATTTAATACTCAGGTTAAGCTTGCGGAGGTCTTAGAATTTCTTGCCAAAAGCCTTTTAAATGCTGTCCAGCAAAAATGAAACGAGGGGGTTCTGCATAGTGATGCACATGGAAGGTCTGCAATGCGACCAAGGCGCTATCGACATAAGAGGTACTGATTTGGCAATGTGCGAGTGTACAGTCCTGACGACAGTCTGTACTTTGTGTCGTTGAATGATGCGCCTGACCATCTTGCAGTGCAGATGTCGCATCTAAAGATTGATGACAATCCATCGTAAAAATGACTTCAGGTGTTGCTTGCTTGCCATGATGTACTGCATGCTCAGGAGCAGCTTGCCGCTGATTTTGATGGCAATTTGTCATATTTAAATGCGAAGGATCAGCATGTGCTGCATGAACTGATGCCTGATGGGCATTCGCAGTCATCATTTGTTGATGTTGAAAATTTTGCTGTGCACTGACCACACTGCTCCACCCCATGACAAACGCCATGAGCCAAGCAAAGCCAAGATGCTTACGCAAAAAATTGAACAATTTAGTATCCTAATTCAACCCAATGATGCACTGTGACAACACATCCCTATTAACACATCTTTAGAAACATCACGCGATCAGCTCAGCCGAAATCCGCATGAAACACCATGATGATATTATTTACGATTCAAATGCAATCACATGACATTTGTATCAACATGACATGCAGCTCGACCGATTTATCCATCATGAACGATACATTCAGAAATATCTAAAAGCACTATCTAGTGCGATCGATGATGTGTTTTGCCAGTCACAGCGTATCTCAATAGTTGCTAACAGCATAATTAATTGTGCAGTTATTCACAACAGTTTTAAATTTATTGCGCTGTCATAAAAATCAGCGCATATCTTCCAGTTAAAACATAAAAGTTATTTTTTAAACTGATTAATTATTTACCATAGATTAATAAACATACAGCATTTCAAACACTTTACCCCATAAAAAAAGGACTCAATTGAGTCCTTTTTATACTTAATACGTCTAATTATTAAACCATTGATGTACAATCGTTTATAATTTATCCAAGTTATCCATATAGTTATCTACACAGATATCCATACGGTTATCCATATAGTTATCCACAAGCAAGGAATAACTTATACCCAAAGGCTTAAGCCTCTTGAGCATGCACTTTTGCCAACTCTGAACGCATGTCATCAATCACAGCTTTATAATCAGGCTTACCAAAAATCGCTGAACCTGCAACAAACATGTCTGCACCGGCTTCAGCAATGTCACGAATATTGGCTGGAGTAACACCACCATCCACTTCTAAGCGAATATCACGACCTGAAGCATCAATAATTTTTCGTGCTTGACGCAGCTTTTCCAAGGTCATTGGAATGAACTTTTGACCACCAAAACCTGGGTTCACACTCATCAACAAGACTTGGTCAACTTTATCTAAAACGTAGTCTAAATAATGCAGAGGTGTCGCAGGGTTAAACACCAAGCCCGCTTGCGCACCGCCAGATTTGATTAACTGTAAAGAGCGGTCAATGTGGTCAGTCGCTTCTGGGTGGAAAGTGATGATATCTGCGCCAGCTTCCAAGAAATCACCAATCATACGGTCTACCGGTGAAACCATTAGATGCACATCAATTGGCGCCTTAATGCCGTATTTTTTCAATGCCTTACAAACGCCCGCACCAAAAGTTAAGTTCGGTACATAATGATTATCCATGACATCGAAATGAACAACATCTGCACCGGCTTCTAGAACGTTTTCAACTTCTTCACCTAAGCGCGCAAAGTCTGCTGACAAAATTGAAGGTGCGATTAAGAATGGCTTGGACATGAAAAACCTAGCTTTGAAAAGGGAGTGATTGACGCATTATAGCAAATTGTCCCCCTATTCGCTGCCTATGCCCTTAGTCGTTTTTTCGATGCCGATGATTGAGATCTCTATAATAAAAAAACCTAGGATGAACTGATGTTACTTAGTAATATCAGACGCGAAATTTGATTCAAATAAAAAAACGATACGCGGTAACGTCATCCGCAATTGTTTGAGACAGCACGACTTCTCATCAAAAATGTTTTTGCAATACTTTAAATAAATAGACGCTAGAGAGCGAGTTTTGCGGTGAGGAGCATTGCTCTGCAGGATGGTTTCCTTGCGAAGCTTCGCTGCTCATTTTGCCTAATGCGAAACATCGTTTCGTAAGAGTACCTCCAGCCGAAGGCTAATCCCTTTATTTAAGCCCTAGATGTAAGACTCCGGCGAATTGACTTAAATATCATTTTAAAAATGCAAAATTATTTTTTGCTTGCGTAACATCCGTGATTAATATGGATAAAGATCTCTGGGATAGAAACACAGCGTTGCATTTTTAGACTTAACGGGTATCTATGTACTTTGCTAAGTTAAAGGACTGACGACTCCACAATAAAATTGCATCTATGAAAAGCTCAACACACATCACCACCGCCCAAGCAGCACGTGTTGCTAAGCGCTTAGTCAATCATTGGAAACATAAATTTGAAGTCAATGAACAGATCATTGGAGAAAATACTGCATTCAAGATTCAACTGCCCTCTGCAGAGGTCAGTCTTTTACCACAAGCTGCATTTTTAGATGTGGTGATTTCAGCCCAAGATCCAAGTACAAATCTAGATCAATTGGAACATGTGGTATTAGATCATTTGATCCGCATGGGACAAGAAGAACTCAGTGCAACATGGCAACGCGAACCGTAGTCTACGTCGCCATATTGTCAAAGCCTTTCACTCAATGCTGATGGGATTGATAATTTCTAACTGCATCAATACGGGCTTTCGTCGCTGGGTGTGACTCAAAGAAGTCTGTCCAAGATCTCTGATCTTTTGCAGTTTCATCCTCTGCACCTTTCTCTTTTGCTGTTTCACCATCAGCTTCATTTTCCATACGTTGTAAGAAGTTTGCAAAATGTGCCGTTGGAATTTGATGTTTTGAAAGTTGTTTTAAGGCATATAAATCTGCTTCAGATTCAAAGTCTCGTGAGTAACTCGCACCCACCGCAGCAACCGGTAAACTGGTGAGAATATCTGAGCCATCCCCTGTAATCATCAACAAAATAATACTGATGCCTAAACCTGACAAACTTTGCTGCAAACTATGGCGTTGAACTAAATGCCCCTGTTCGTGGGCAAGCACACCTATGAGCTCATAATCATTTTTCGCTAATTTAACCAACTCATCTGTCACGATAATGGTGTTATTGGGTATCGCCAATGCATTTGCACCGATGCTGGCACCACCGCGGAATAACAACTTCGCAGGACGATTTTCAGCCACCAATTGTTGATATTCTTGCTTCAACTTGTCTTGACGTGCTTGCGGCAATTTTGTGGGTTCAGTCATATCGATAATATATTTTTCCGCCTGATCGCCCCAACTCTTTAACGCTGTCTCAGGCAGTTGATTGGCCACCACATGCGACGCCGCAGGTATGCCCCATTTAATCAATACAAAAGCAAAAGCCACCACGAAAATCACACTAAAAATGATTAAGGAGGGAGAACGCTCTAACTTCCAAATCGAATGCCAACGCGACTTTACATCGAGATTGAACCACTCTGGCAAAGGCTGATGAAACTCTAAACGAGCATCGTCCTTTAACTCGATCACCGGCTGAATATCCCCTAAAGCACCAATCAGCGTCATATCTTGATAGGTGTAATGCTGCGTTTGTTCTAGGTCTTGACCATAACGCACAATCACAGCATGTTCCCCATCTGCGCTGATTTGAGCAACAAAGGGTTTTGACACTTTCCCATCATAATAGGTTGCATTCACTACTGATGTTTTCATGTAATTCACCTGCGTTATAAGGAAATATCTAGGTCAAAAATATCGGATAATTCTTCAGCAATTGCATTGTGATCTTGCTGCATTTGATTTTGTAATTGATCAGGATCATCGACCAACATTAAATGCAAAGATTCCGTCTGATATTTATATAGTCGTACAACTGCCCATGGTGTCAGTAAACCGAGGCTAATCACTTTAGCCAACCAATTGCTCAAGACAATCCATGCATAGCGCCATTGATTACAGTCCGTATGAAACTGACTGCGGCTCAACGTGGTGTTATTCCAAGTGGTAATAAAAATACGTGCAGCTGTGAGTGGCCAAATAAACATATAGCCAATCAAATACATACCAAAAATAATGAAGACATAAGATGCGTCATTTAAACCATCTGAGCTACCAAACAATATCGCAAAGATCACTGCCAGCAATGCACCAAAACCCATAAACAGAAATAAAGGCACATACATGGCGCGCATATAATCGCCCCACGTATTATTCAGATTAAATTTCAACTGCCCCAGATACAAATGATTCAGACATTCACGTTTATATAGCCAGACCGCAACTGGTGTAAACAACCCAAGGGTAAAGACAACCACCGCAAGACATTTAACAAAGCACCAATACGCGCTTTTATTCGTCCCTGAAAAAAAGAATCGGCTATTACTAAACTTACTGTTGCGAGCACGGAAACGAATCGTAGATCGAATGAGCCAAGGAACTGCGAAAAAGATCAGGACAAAGCCCGCTAAGAAAGCTTCCCAAGAATATTTTGCAGCAAAAGAGAAACCACCATAGACCACTAGCGCAATGATGCGCCCAACTAAAATTTTTGTAGGCAAACCAGTAAAGTCAAAACGACGCTGAAATACCCAAGTATTACCGTAAAAATAACGTAAACGGCGGACCTTTGCCCAAGGCGCATAAAGTCCAAGCGTGACAATTGTCAGTAAGATATTCACGATCCAAATACCGAAATATTCAGACGCATTACCTTTAAACCTAAAATGATAATTTCGTCCCAAAACATTAGCCTGTTCTGTCTCACCAAATAGACTCGGTGGATTCATCACGGGCAGCTCTGGCGGAAGCGGCGTTTCAATTTGTGAATTTTGCATAAGTACCCTAAATTATTTTTTTTGGTATGTCGAATTTATTCATTTGCATGGCAATGCTCATCACCATGCTTTATTTATACGTATATCAAAGCAAGCTATGCCTCAATATTTTTAACCACTGACTTTAGAATTAATGAACCGCTGTTTGCAATTGGACAGCGTGAAATTGCAAATGATCGTCCATAAAACTTTGAATAAAATAATAACCATGATCATAGCCTGCATGTTCACGCAGTTCGAGTGGCTGCCCAACTTGCTCACACGCTTTCTTAAACAAAGCCGGATTTAACTGGCTATAAAATTGATCATCAATGCCTTGGTCAATCAAAATGGCTTTAAACAAAGCCCCTTTGGATTGCACTAAAGCTGTAGCATCGTGCTGAAGCCACTGCTGACGGTCTGAACCTAGATATTGACTAAAAGCTTTTTCGCCCCATGGACACTGACTCGGCGCACAAATCGGTGCAAAAGCAGAAACCGATTTAAACAGGTCAGGATGCTTCAACGCTAAAGTTAATGCACCATGACCGCCCATACTATGTCCGAATATGCCAATCGCAGCTTTTTGTACCGGAAATTCAGCCTGTACCAGCGAATACAATTCTTCAGTAAGAAAACGTTCCATTTGATAATGCTCGGCCCACGGTTGTTCCGTTGCATTAATATAAAAGCCCGCACCCTGCCCAATATCCCAATGATCGCCTTGCGCTACCTGTTCCCCACGTGGAGAAGTATCAGGGCTGATTAAAATCAGGCCGAGCTGCGCAGCTAAACGCTGAGCATGCGCTTTAATGGCAAAGGTTTCTTCAGTACAGGTTAATCCCGCCAAATAAAACAATGCAGGACACGCTTGGCCTTGCAAGGCTGCTTCTGGCAGAAAAATACCAAACTTTGTTGGGGTTTTTAGACTTGAAGAATCCAATTGATAAATGCGCTGCTCACCCGCAAAACAGGTATTTCGTTGTACTAATTCCATGATCTTTATCCTAAACTTTTTTGATCTTTTAAGGCGTAACCGTCGTAGCCGGTGCAGTAGTCGTCGGCGGGAACAATCGTTGTTCTAATTGAGGCAACATTAATGCCATGTTTTTCCCCATCGACCACTGTGGTTCAGAAGGTTCGAAACCTTGCGCTGCTTCCCATTTCGCTACAGTCGCTTTGGTTTCATTAAATGCCGCTTGAATACTGGTCTGCTCACGCATCGCCTGATCAAAGAACGCACGACCAAAATAGGTGTATTCAGCTTCATTCGAACAGCCAAAAGACTGTCGATCAGCTGCCGATGCAGTAATGATTAAAGTATTATCATTTTGCAGTGCTGGAATAAAACTGCCTGAATAACATGAAGAAATGACAATCACACGCCAACGAATTCCGGATGCATCCAAGGCTTCTTTTAACCATTTAGGATCGACTTGCGCCAAATCCAAAGGTGCATTTTCCATTTCAAAGACATTTGGTAAACCATGTGAGGTCATATATAAAAATAAGACGTCACTTTCTCGGTTCATCTGTTGACCAATACGACGCAGCGCCAACTCCATACTGGTTTTAGATGCCAGCGGAATTTCAGTGCGCGTTGCAGGGTTATTGATCAGCTCAACCGAACGCCCATAGGTGCCAAAACGTGTATCAAACTGTTCTTTAATCCGTTCAATTTCCAGTTTAAAAACATCTTGATAACTCGCACCCGCCACCCCTAAGAAGTACCAATGGGATTGGGCAAATTCACCATATTCCACTGCATCTAAGGATTTATTGAGTAAACGGCTTTGTGCATAAAATGCATCTTCAGCAAAGCTTGGAGGAACTTCTTCTACTTTCCAAATCGGCTGATCTTTGACTGAGACTTGCCATACGACCAAAGTAAATAGCGTCGCACCCATAATCAGTGCACGCTCCCACCATGGCCATTTCAGCTCACGTGAAAACACCCAAACGACAGCCAAACTTTGCCAAACAAATAGAATAATGAATAACGTTGGAATGTAGTCATACAGAAAATATGGGAGAAAATCGAGATCTCCCAAATATTGAATCAAACATTGAAACAACATGATGTGCGTATCAAGCACCAACCAAAGCAATGCAGGGACCAACATTAACCGTGGATTATTTACACGTTGTGATAGGAAAATCCCCACAATTAAAGCAATAAATGGCCACAATGCATAACTTATAAGACCTTGAGCGTTAAATTCACCAATACGCCCCGTGCTGAGCCAACTAAATAAACTATTGGCACAACCACCTAAAATCCCCCAAAACACCAATTGTAAAATCGATGGACGAACGATTTGTAAAGAACGACGAGACCCAAAAAATAACCACATCCCCGCAGTTTGGTTGCTTTTAAAATCATGCCAAAAATTGATGGAGGGTTTGAAATCAATCATAGAGTTCTAATGGTGGCCTTGGCTCGCTTAATTGCACAAATAATTTTATGCCTGATGTCGTTTTTAGCAATGCTATTTTTTAACTATATAACAAATCTTTGAACAATATTGAAGCAAATATCATTTTAAGTCACAAGATCATGTTGGAAATATGCATCAAAGCGACAAGCATCACCTTGCCACTGATGTTGTGGCTCTTGATTCGCTAAAAAAACCGCCAATCGTGGACGTTTAACCACGACACGTTTAGCAATTTTTTGTGCTAAATCCAGTAAATTATCACCTAAATCCATCTCACCATCTTCAGGTAACAGCAAATGCAATAATTGCATTTGTTTTTTGACCTGAGCTTGCTTTTTGACGGCTTGCTGGTTTTGATCTCGCTGTGGAAACATCGGATCGAGATAAACCACATCAAAGATTTGATTGGTCGTCGACAAATGTTTCAAAAAGTCTGCCGAATCTGAAAAGACCAATTCAATTCGTGCCACAACCGAACTTAAAAATGCATCTTTCTGCGCGCGTTGATGTGAGTCTTCCAATAGGGTAAATAAAATTGGATGACGTTCCACAAGGGTCACATGCGCACCCAGATGTGCCATCAATAAACTATCGTGCCCTAGCCCTGCGGTTGCATCCACAAGCTGTGGCTTTTCAGCCAAATTACACGCACGTGCAATCATCTCAGACTTTAAGGATGCTCGCTTTAAACGCCCCACTTCTGCTTTCCAATCGGGTTGCATCTTCATGCCATTGGCCGCTAACCACAAACCATCTGCGTCGACACACAAACTGAGTTCAGAGTTTAAACGTAAAAAACGCGCGTTTAATTTTTCAATCAATTCAATATTTACAGATACACCACGTGAAGAAAGCACAGCAGAATACTGCTGTGCTTTCTCATGAAACTCTTGTTCTGTGTATAAGCGGATTTCGCTTACCATAATTTCCAGCCTGTAAATGCGAACAATAAAATCAATAAACCTGAAACAATTCGATACCACGCAAAAATCATGAAATCACGTTTTGCCACATAAGCGACAAGCGCACGAATTAAAATCAATGCAGAGACAAATGAAACGATTAAACCAACGGCGATCACAGTCCAATCTTGAGTGCCTTGAAATACATCATAGCTTTGATATAAATCCAGCAAACCTGCACCGACAATAACAGGAATACCCAAAAAGAATGAAAACTCAGTGGCTGCTTTACGAGAAACACCCAAGAACATAGCACCAATAATAGTTGCGCCTGAACGTGAAGTCCCTGGAATTAAAGACAAAACTTGAATTAAACCAATCCAAATCGCATCTTTAATGGTTAAATCTTCTACTTCTTTGGCACGCACCTGCGGTGGATTTTTTTCGATCCAAATAATGATCAAACCACCGATAATCAACCCCATAGCAATCGCAATGTTATTGAACAGCAGTTCTTTCACCGTCTGACCAAACGTCAAACCAATCAACACGATTGGAATCGAAGCGAGAATTAAGCCAAAACCTAAACGGCGACCTTTTTCTTCACCAGTCACCATACCGGTTGCTGCGCCCCACAGGCGGCCCCAGTATTCATAAATCACCGCCGCAATCGCACCCATTTGAATTGCGATCACGAAAACATCACTTTTTTCTTTGGTCCAAAAGTTCATTAATTCTGAAGCCAGAATTAAATGCCCTGTACTTGAAATCGGTAAAAATTCGGTAATACCTTCAACAATACCCATGATTGCCGCTTTGAGCAGCAGTAGAAGATCCATATATAACCCTAATTATGGCTTGCCTTGTTCTGAAATTTTCTTCCAGGCGTTATCTCGTAAATATACGGGCAATGCAAGTTCAGCACTCACCCATGCTTTTCTTTGCGCCGCTTCGCGGGCAATAGTAGCAATATCTTGTGCTGTTGCACTTAAGTCTTTGTATTGTGTTTGTTCTGATTGAATGAGCTCACTACCAGAACCCACGACAGTAAATTTGATCTGTGGTGTGGCATCTGCGTAGCTTAATAATTGTTCTTCATCTACAGCCTGCATAATGCCATTGGCATCGAGTTGATAGCTTGCGATATACACTTCTTGCATGCGTGCATCAAGGACTGCAGTTATTTCAGTCAAACCATGTAGACGATGCGCCGCTTGAGCCAAAGCTTGCAAAGTCGATACTGGAACAACAGGTACGTCATTGGCCCATGCCAAGGCTTGTGTTACCGCTGCATTAATACGGACACCACTAAATGAGCCAGGCCCACGACTAAATGCAATCGCAGTTAAACCCGCTAACTCAATAGCAGTTTGATTAAGCCCTTGCTCAATCATTGGGAGAATGGTTTGTGTCTGCGCTTTTGCCCGTAAATCGAGTTGAAAATAAAGCTCTTGAGTTTCATCTACAATCGAGACGGAACACTGCTCATTGGCAGTTTCCAATGCCAGTAATTTCATGCGCAACCTTAATTAAAGTTAATCTTAAAAAACGTTGAATATGATACTCCACTCCATCGCAGTTCGCGAGATTTTCCACCACAGACTCAGCGCTTTCTGTATTTAATCTATAAAAAAGCCTCGACAAACGTCGAGGCTTTTTTGCTTACCATGTATAGCGCTCTAAAGTTCAGCGACTTCGAGTTGAGTAAAATGTTTAAAATGAGCGGCGTAGTGCAAGGCACTCATTTTTAGACGTGCTTCGGCTTGCTCATCTAAAGTCTTGACGACTTTACCCGGTGAACCCATCACAACAGAATTATCCGGAATCACCTTCCCTTCTGGAATTAAAGCATTCGCACCAATGATGCAATTTTTACCAATCACAGCATGATTTAGAACCACGGCATTGATTCCGATCAGACTATTATCACCTACGGTACATCCGTGTAGCATGGCTTGATGCCCAATCGTGACATAATCACCAATGATCATTTCAATGCCGGCATCGGTATGCAGCACCGCATTTTCTTGTACATTGGTAAAATCACCCAGTTTGATACGACTGTTGTCCCCTCGAATGACGGCTCCGAACCAGACACTCACTTCTCGGCCTAATTCAACTTTCCCAATGACCGTTGCATTTTCTGCAACCCAACCATCCCAAGGTTGATGCGTGGCTTTCGGGCTATATCCTTGAAATTTGTACAACATGATCAAACATCCTATTTTGACTTTCTAAAAATGATTTATGGCTCACGGCCCAAATGAAATGAAGGAGAATTTAATAAAAAAGGCCATTCTTTTTGATAATTCAGACCATATTGAAATAAGGAAATCAGCATCCGTGCAGTCAAGCCCCATACGATTTCGTTTTCGATTCTTAAACTGGGAAAATAAAGCGATTGCTGGGCAAAACGAACTTCATATGGCGTTGGCGGTGTTTCTAAAAGCTGTCTTAATGATGCAAAAAAAATACGGTCAATTTCAGTGGGTTGAGGTATTAAATTTACGTCAGGCGGGATCAATCCCACGATCGGTTTAACTAACATTCCATTCCGTGCTTTTTGCATTGGTAAATCACCCAAAAGTTGCACATCAAATGGATTTAGAGCGGTTTCTTCTTGAGCTTCTCTTAACGCCACCACGATATTACTGGTGTCTTGGGCATCACGTTTGCCACCGGGAAAGGACACCTCACCGGCATGATTATTCATATAGAGTGAGCGGCGGGTCAATAAAATGCGTGGATTATCTTCTTGGGTAATCGCAATCAATACAGCAGCATGCGCAGGTTGAATACGCTTAGAAAAACGTAAACGTTGCTGCAATCGCTGAGTCAATAAACCCTCATCCATCCACATTACATCCTTATAATTATCTTATTTTCATCATAGCTGAATTTCGGCCAAGCTGGTTAGAAATGATGCCAAAGTTTTATTTTTAAGTTATTCTGACGGTTCACACAATCCATGACGATGAATATGAACTTTTGCTCAAACTGCGGACAAAAAACAAAAGAAGCGATCCCGCTTGGAGATCATCAGATACGCCGTATTTGTACCGCATGTGGGTTTATTCATTATGTGAATCCTAAAGTCATTTGTGGTGCTTTAGCCGTTTGGGACAATCAAGTTTTACTTTGCCGTCGTGCGATTGAGCCACGCTATGGGCTGTGGACATTGCCCGCTGGCTATATGGAACTCTATGAGACGATGGAGCAAGGTGCAGCGCGTGAAACTCGCGAAGAAGCCGAAGCAGAAGTCAACATTGAGCAACTATATTGCATGTATAACATTCCCCGTATTGGGCAAATTTATGCCTTGTTCAAATCTGAACTAATCAATGGTGAATTTGGTGCGGGTGATGAAACCATTGAATCACGATTGTTTAGTGAAGAAGATATTCCTTGGGATGATTTAGCCTTTCCAAGTGTGGAAAGAACGCTGCGGCATTATTTTGCTGACCGCAAAACAGGTCAGTTTGAAATGCATCTCGAAACCCTTGGTACGCGACTCGATCACACTGGTTAATTTGCTGCTCTCAATATTAAAAAAGCCCATCACTGATGGGCTTTTTTATTTTACTCATATTTGACGATTATTTTGTCTTGATGGTGTAACAAGGGGCCAACTCTAAAGAAATATCACCACCGCTTAACTTCGCCGTTTGAGCCGCAGCAGTATCGTTTGGATTTTTTAAGCTATAAATATAACTAAAGCTGGCCAAACTATTCCCCCACTTCACCACTTTATTATCCGAATCTGTCAAAGCAACGCCAGAGGGACGTGTGCCTGCATTGGCATTAATCATATTGTGTAACTGCACTAAAGCACCGCCTACAACCATTGATGTATCCGCTGAAGTTTTCACACTTGAGTTCATTCCAATCAGCGCGCCATCAAGGGTATGGAAATATGGGTCAGCTAAAATCATACGAATCGAAATGGTATTTGGATTGATATTTCCTTCAGGCGTAAAGGTACGGGTTGTCGTTCCGATACGATATTGCTGTACACCTTTGTCATCTTTCATTAACAGTGGGTCAAGCACATCTTTTCCGCTACAGCCTTCCGTCGCGTGTGTAGACAAGTCGACAATTTGGCTATCTTGACGAGTAAATACATCGTCTGGCACGCCAGATTTTATATTTGTGCGAATATCACCATTACGGTCAATCACCACACCCAATTTCACTGTTTTAATCGAAGTATCGGTAAATTTAAAGGTTAAATCTGCATACAAGGGGAAGATATAATTTTGTCCAGTAGCAACATTTTCAACAGACTTAAAGACTTTTTTGTCTAAATACGATAACGGATAAAGCTTGTATAAATCCATCGTGCCTTTAAATTGCACTTGGTTAATGTTTTGCTCCCAAAGACCTAATTTTTTCTTATCATCGGCCGTCAGAACGTAATCATCTTTTTTAGCCATTAACGTTTTATATAAACTTCCACCTGTACCGACCACCATTTTGTCGGCAAGTAGCGTCCCTTGTTTAATAATCAAAGGGCCAGAGTTGGCTTCTTCTGCATCAAAACGGAAACCCAGTATGCCAGGTTTATCAATTTGCTTTGTAAGCGGATCAATCCAATTATCCTGTGGCGTTGCAGTTAAACGTGTTGGTCGTACCTGCGTCAAGAGCAAGACATTCACACCACCAATGGTACTCAACTGTTGATCAACTTTACCCTTCCACTGTAAACCACTACCAAAAGTCATGCCTTGGCGGTCCGTCATTAACATGAAATGACCAAACAAATTGACTTTTGAACTATCGGTCGGCAAACATTCATTTTTGTCGCAGCCCACCAGTCCATTTGAACCGCTGGCATTGGTAATCACGCCATCCGTTGAAAATAACGCAAACTCAGGCTGATATACCGCAGCGGTTGAGATATTCATGAGTTTTGAAACTAAGGTAAATGCGTTTTCATTGCTGACTTCGGACAAGTCTAGCCAAGGTGTAAACAGGTCATTAAATTCCGTATCTGAACTGATACTGAAATCCGCTGTCGCGACATTCCGAGTGATTTGATCAATCAATACTTTATCTGCATTGTTGATATAAACCGCTTGGATATCTGTAGCTGTAACTGCGCTGTTATTTTTCAAAGCCAAGGCTTGAATAATTTTAGCCAAACGCATGGCCACTTTAACTGTTGCGTCGGTATTTGAAATCGTTGCAGCAGGTTTACCCGCGATGCCGGCAGCCAAATCCAATAAGGTCAAACGTGGGGGTGTCGTGCCACTAGCTACATTTGAAATTTGTTTCAAATCTACTTTACCCAAATCAATTCGACGTGATTTTTCACCTTGAACAAAGAAAGTCACCGTATCGCCAATTTTACAGGCACCTGTCGAAACACCTTCTTTTAGATCAAATAAAGTAATGTAGGTATTTTTAACGTCGCTCGAACAATTAAAATTCAGACCTTCAATTGGATAATCTAAAACGAACTCAACACAGCCTTCGGTATTACTTTTACAGGTACCATTGGTTGTACTGGTATCATAAATTTCAGGATTCACATTTGCACTTTCACCGCCACAGCCACTGAGCGCTGCAACCAATGCCGTTAAAGCAAACGGTAATAAAATTTTATTTTTCATCCTAATTCTCTTTTTTATGTCCTTAACGGATTGCTGTTAATTTAAGTTGGCCTTGATTGGTTAATACGCGACCATCGACGTCAATTGCTGTTGCTAAAGGCGTTAAAAATAAATACTGGCTACCTTTAGGCACTTGAATCACGCCTTCAATTTTTTCATGGTAAAGATGATCCGCTTCACCTTGGTTATTTTTGAATCCACCTGCGCCTTCCATGACACATCCATTTTTGTCTAAAAATACCGCAAATGGCCAATAAAATGTAGGATTTTGTACTTTGGATGCAAATGAATGTATACGAATATTTTGTAATGGTGATTTTAGTTTTACGACTTCATAGTCAAATTCGTCAGATAATGGTGCTCGAGGCCATAAGTTAATATCTTGAGCTAAGTCGAGCTCTTTGGCTTTCTTCATTTTTTTATTCGAAAAACATTGCTGACCTAAACCTTGAATGGTGTCAGCTTGTGACACCCGATAATATGATGTGGCTAAAGTGATTGGGCCTGTATCTTCGGGTTGATTACGTTTAAATAAATTATCAATGACGGAGCGACTGACACCTTTTTCACGTTCAATGGTTTGCATCCGCGTTTGCCCCATCTTGCTATCAATAACGCCTTCGGGCATGGTGTAAAAGCGCTTTTTGCCTTCTAAGTTAAACTCTTTATCTTCAAGATATTCATTATTGACATACTTTTCACCAGCCATGGTCGAAAAGCCTTGCTCTTGTTTTGCCTTAGCCGATTGTTTTGAAGGATTATTTTCTAAGTTTTCACCTGAAGATCGTACGGATTGATCAGTACTGACTACTTTCTCAGCAAGGATCTTTTTCTCAACGACAGGTTTATCTTTTCCAGCTAGAACTTTGGACTGATACGCTTCACGAGGTTGGGCTAGCTCTGATTGCTGTAAATTTTCTGTCCATGCGGTTGAAGGCAAGACTTTTGCTGTCGTATCTGCCGCTTGTGCTGACTTTTCAGATTTGCGAAGTTTATCCCCTGAGACGTCTTTAATTTTATCTACTGTGACAGCTTTAATTTCATCCCGTTTTTCCGGCTCGCGTATACTTAAATGTTGAGAATTCACCGGTCCAACAGCCTGTGCTGTTGGACTCGTTTGACGTGTCATCGGTGTCTTGGTTTGAGACGGACTAATGCTTACGGATGGTTGAATAATTTGTTGTACAGGTTGAGAGTCTATCGTTTTAGCAGTTGGACTTTCTTTAGGTTTCTTTGCTGGTTTTTCTTGCACTTGTACCACCATTGGGCGCCCATCTGGCCCAATAATGGTATGAAACGCCCCAGCGTTGGTATACGACACTTGCACCACAGACAGTGCAAGTAACGTTTTTATGAATAAAATCCTTTTCATTCTGTCTGCTTATCCTACCAACGAGTTCTGTAATTTAATCCTAGGATGGTGATTTTCGTATCGGTTTTTACATTCAGTCCAGCATATGGATTTAAAAGTAAGTTATTCACACCGGTTAAGTTTGCAAGACTACTAGTATTCGCTGGAATGTTATCTTTACTGCGTAAAAAGCCGATTGATAAATCTAAATCCGTATCTGCATCAAAACGATATCCAATCCCCATACCAAAGAGCTGCGCACCATTAATTGGGACCATGGTATTTCGCTTACCATCAGGAATAGAGGTACTCCTTGGTTCATAGCCTGCACGTAATTTCAAACGATCTGTTGCAGAATATTCAATACCAATACCCCAGTTCCAAGGCGATGTAAATTTCAAAGGTAAGGCCAAAGAATTATCGGTCACATTTTCAGATAATAATTTTGCAATTTTCAGCGCTGAAATTTGACGGTCGAATTCAAAACGGAATTTGTCCCAAGCACGATAATCGGTCCAGCCCACATCAAAATTGATTTGTAAATCAGGCATGACCTTATACTTGATCCCGGCCTGTACGTGCTGTGGATATTCAAAATCCATCGAAACCAAACCCGACTCCGAATTTGGCACGGCATTTGGGAAACCTAAAATTGCAGCTAAAATTTGACCTGTTGGTGATGACATTAAACCCTTAATCATCTCCTGAGGCGCTTTTGCATTATGAATGCGATAACGGCCTTTCATGCGCATTTTCGCAGCGCTTTGGTACACCATACCAAAACTAAAATCTTCGCGTGGCTCCCACAAAACCCCTAAGTTATAACTTGGGCTTAGTGACTGCTCTAAAGCCAATTCCATCTGACCAAATTTGCCAAATGGGTTCATCCCTTCTTCGGTATTACACATCCCCAATAGCAAGATGTCGGTAATAATGTCCGAATTTTCCTTGAATGGCGTACAGACGACTTCATCAATCATCCTTAACATGCCGATCAACTCATTGGGAAATCGTAGATCTGATTTCAATCCAATGGCTTGATAGGACATCCCTACACCACCACCAATCGATAGCTCATCACTAACTTGATAACCCACAGTTGGCGATAGATAAGTAATACGCTCTAGAGCAACTTGTTGCCCCATAAAATTACCGGGGTTGCCATTTTCAGCACCAAAACCCGCAATCAAAGGCGCATAAACGGCGGATGCAAATGTTGCTTTAGAACCTGGTGGATTATAGGCAATCCCCATCGTTGGTGCGGCAATGGGTTGGCCAGCACCAAAATCCACCATCTTTTTTAAGACAGGTACATATAGGGATGCATATTCAACATCACCAGAAACCTTATCTTTAAAGTCCGTACAAATATCTGCCGTTACTTCAGGGCCATCATTACAGACCATTGGGTCATCTGAATAACCAAAGACGTTATAACCCGCAGGGACGGTAAATTCACGTTGAATATCAAAGTTTGCAATGATCCCCTGCATATCGGTTTGCAAACCTTCAATTTTAGTTAATGCTGCAGGGTTAAAATGCACGGCACTAATCCCCGGAGGATCAGCAGTTACTGCATTCCCTAATGCAAGTGACCGTACATCAACTGAAAGGTTGGTACCCAATTGTGCAAAAGCAGCACTAGAACAGCCCGTTAAAACGATCGCACTAAAAAGTGGGCTGAGTCGAATTTTACGCATACGACAGCCCTCTTAACGAAGTTTTTTTCCAAAACCTAGAATATCTAACGGGAAAGAAAGTCCTAAAGACACGTCTGGTGCATCTTCAGTTAAACCTAGCCCCACCGTACCGTTCACAATCGTATCTGGAGATACACGTACACCTAAAGAAATCGCGAGAGTTGAGCTGGTTTGGTCTGCAGGTGAATAGGATTCGCCACTGCTATATGTAAATTCTGCGCCGGTGTTGAAACTTTGTTGATATGACATGGTGAGGGAAACATCGTAGTTAAACGAGTATGCAAAACCGAATGCAAAACCACCACTAATTCCCGGTTCAAACTCTTCAATGACACGCGTACCACGACGTTGGTTTAAACCCGTTTCTTTGAAACCATAGTTAGCTGAAACAGATGCAAACAACACAACGGGGTCAATATATTTACGCGTACTCGCACCGATACCTGCCGAATAGTAACCTTTACCTGTTGCTAGATCATTTACTGCATTGACTTCGTATGGACTATCACCTGTTTTCGTAGACAAATTACCAAATAAAATCAGTGGCAAACGACCTTGCTTCAATGGGAATGGTTCCCAACGTGCGCCTAAAGAAATATCCCCTAAACCAGCAGTTGAAGTATCTTTTAATAAATCAGTTTTCGCCACTAAAGGCACAGATGCAGAGAATGTCAAATTGTCCATTACACCGTATTGCACGGTAAATGTATTGGTCATTGAATGTGTGGCATTCTCTTGTACACGGAGTTGATAAAGTTGGCCTTGTGCCATCTCCATATCAAGTTGAGTATCACGGTAATAAGTATAATCGATATCGTAAAAAGATGATATTTCACCTTTTTTAATCAATGAATACTGACGTTCATTCGAGCTAAATACTTCCTGTAAGTTAGCTTCTTGACTCGCATCACCCTCTTGCTGTTGAAGTGCTGTCGATGCCTTTTCAGTGGCAGTAGCACTTTCGACTTGTGGTGCCTCAGATTGTACTGGCTCTTCAACAGATTCATACTGTCCAATTTCAGGCTCGGCAGCAGCTTCTTGTGCAGTATCAGCTTGGTTCACAGTAGCAGGAGATACAGACTCTTCTACGACTGTCTCTTGTTCAACTGGATCATATTCTCCAAGGCTTGGCTCTTCAGCTGCATAGGCAACCCCCATCACCACCTGAATACTCATGGCTAGTAGTGTTTTGTTCATCCATTTACGATTCATGTTCCTTCCCACCGTTGTTATTTTTTTAATCCTGACACTTTGTTATACGCTTTCATCTAATCATTTACTCTTGTAGTAAAGCCTTAGAAAGTTGTAATTCGATTTACCATATGACTCCGACTCTTCATTCATGTTTTTATCAAGTCGTATCGTAGATGCCTTGTCTGCAATTTTTTCCATGTAAAACTGCGGATATTGAATATCAACCAATGCATAACGGTTCACGGTTGCATCTTCAACATGTCGCAAGTCTGAATCTTGCAAAGCTAATAAATTTTTACGTTGCTCAGGCGCAACGTTGATTAAGAATAATGTGTTGTTTTCCCATATTTCTTGGAATCTAACTTCATCGAAACTGATATTGCCCAGTGCTGGATCTGCAACATAAACACGCCCATCTTTATAGGCTTTAAAAACCACAAAATGTTTAAAACCAGCATATGAAATGGGAACAATCGCAGGCTGACCTTGCTTAACTAGATCTGAAAACTCACCTTTGTAGCCCCCACTGTCTAGCCCCACAGCAGCGACAAAACGTTTCATGTCTAATAAGGAGAAACTTCGACGTTCGATGATTTTTTCAGTTTCACCAAATTTCAGCAAACCATTCATGGTCTGTTGCTCAGTTAGCTGTGTCCCGACATAACCATTTAATAAAGTGGTTAAGGCTGCTGAACCACAACTGTAGTCATAAGCTTGCCGAACGATGCCTCGAAATTGATCTTCTATGGCAGGTTTAATTTTTACAGATTCACGGTGCATCCGAGTAAAGGAATCATTTCGTGAATCCAATGTTTCGGTATAGTGAACTGTTCCGACTGGCTTTTCTTTTAAATCAAAGGACTCTTTGGCAAAGTAATACATCAATGCCGAGCCTACTGCTATCTCTAACATATCTTCTAACTTTTAGTTATCGGCAATGATGTGCCTTTTTTCATTATTATTTAGAGCTATTGCTCTACATCCATGTATTATGCAAGATACCTTTTTTTTTATAAAAAAACAGCATTTTTTTATGCTTTATTGGGTCATTCCGCACTTTTTTGTAAAAAAAAGCGCGTGATCAACACGCGCCTTATTTTTATTCTAAATTACTTACTAGAAATTGTAATTACAGAACCTTGGTTATATACACCCATTGCTGGGCTGTAGAACGTTTGTAAGCCTTGAACTTCGATATCACCAATTGAACCAGCGTCTTTACTTCCTAAATGAATACCTTTCACATAGTTATCAATTGGACCAGAGTTGCTTACCATTTGAATATAACCATTGTTTGTGCCTTCTTTACCATAAACACGAACATCTTGGTTAATCGTTAGGTCAGTTTTATTAGCATCAGCAACTTTGATGCTTTCGATAAAGATTTCACCTGCTTCGCGTGTAGCCGTTTTAGTTGATGCATCAAGGATACCAAGATCTTTAATTTCTAAACCACCAACCATTTTCGTACTCAGTTTAATCATTGCACCTTGTGGAGCAGCACCCAACTGAACATTTGCAGTCATTGGACCAGTTTTTAGAGAAAGGCCAGATAAAATTGCATTGTAGTTGTTATCGTCACCACCACGGCGAATGCCTGTAGTACCCGCTGTACCAGATGCTGTTACGCCAATTTCACCGATTTTGATATCTAAACCAGAAACATCAGCTGCGATGTTAATGAATGCACCATTTGCACCAGTACCAGCATCAGTATCAATACGTAAATCAGCTAAATTGCGAGAAGCGAGAAGATAAGCTCCACCGTTATCATAGTTTGCACCAATAACGATACCTTTATTTTCTAAAGGATCACCAGCTTTCTTGTTACCTTGAATAACGATCGCACCAGCAGTACTTGTACCGCCCTTAGCTGTGTCCGTTAAACCGTCGTTATCGTGAATGAAAAGTTTTTCAATTTCAATTTTAGAGATACCAATCCCGATGTTAATACCATCTTGACCAGTGGTTGAACTAAGTGCAGCATCGTCCATTGCTTGCATAGCCATAGCATTCGCACTAAATGCGATTGAAGAAACTAGAGCTAATTTAGTGAAATTTTTCATACGGTACTCTCCCAAGAGTATTTATTTTTTTTGATTTTCAACCACTCGATTTATTCAGCTGTAATATTATTTTGTGACAACTGCTAAATCTTTCCTTGAGTTGTTTGCTCGCTCGATTAAATTATATCCAAGCTGAAATTTGTTCAACTGTTGTTGGTCGCAATCTAATTCTTACCGATAAACGGTATTTGCAAACCAAATGAATTAGGAATGGTATAAAATCCATTTTAGTCTTTAAAGTTAATTTTTCTGTTGATGCAAAAACCAATTTCTTTTAAAAAATTTATTCTCAAACAAACTGTTAGTGCTCAAAAGATTTTGCAAGCGCTTGCGCCCTTGTCACATGTGATTTTTTTAGAAGATCAAAACCAACCTGTTATTTGCTTTTTGGCAAATCAATATCAACAATTGAAGAATGATGAACTTAAAGCTTATGTCCGTACCAATTTAGATCAATATGAGGAATCTGATACTCAGCCCTTGCAAAATATTGCCTTCCAAGATTTATGTTCAAACTTAGGCAGCGGGTTTTCTGGGGGCTGGGCTGGTTTTATTAGCTATGATTATGCAGCGCAGCAACAGATTTCCTTGCACGCCAAAGCGCAACCTCGCTTGTTTTTAGGACAATTTTCTAGTTTCTTAAGACTAGAAAATGATGGTTGGTATTTTTATAGTTCTGATCATTCTGCAGCTCAAATTTACGACTACATTGATCAGTTCATTCAAACAGAGATCACTCAGAATCAATTTAAATTAAGACAAAAATGTACTGCAAGATGGTCCAAGTCAGACTACACAAAAGCCTTTGATCAAGTTCAGGAATATATTAAAGCGGGCGATTGCTATCAAATTAATTTAACACAAGAGTTCACAGCTCAAGCAAACGGTTCACTCTTAGATACTGCTCAAGAATTTTGGTCACTGACTGATGCACCATATTCAGGCTACTTACGTATTAATGATTTTGAAATTTTAAGTTGTTCGCCTGAACTTTTTATAGATTTTAAGCCTAAACGCAAGATTATTACTAAACCAATCAAAGGCACGATGCCTCGCTATGAAGATCCAGTTTTAGATGCGCAGTCAAAACAACGATTAAAATCATCTGAAAAAGACATGGCTGAGAATGTCATGATTGTCGATTTACTGCGTAATGATTTGAGTGTTTATGCTGAAACAGGTTCTGTAAAAACACCTAAACTTTTTGATATTGAAAGTTTTAACCAAGTGCATCACATGGTCAGTGAAGTTGAGGCCGTGCTGAAAACAGATGTAAACCCTTTTGAAGTTCTGATGTCAGCACTGCCGGGCGGTTCGATTACCGGCGCACCTAAAATTCGCGCGATGCAAATCATTGATGAACTTGAAGGTGCTCCTCGCGGCGCCTATTGCGGCTCGATGGGTTATTTTAATCACGATGGCACGGGCTCTTGGAATATTTTAATCCGCTCTATTCAAAAATACCAAGATCAGGTTTCGCTGTGGGCAGGTGGCGGAATCACCATCGCATCAGATTGCGATGCTGAATATCAAGAATGCTTTGATAAAGTCGAAGCGATGCTGGATTTGTTAAACACGTGGTATACGGAAGATTAAACAAAAAAAGCGATTCAATTGAATCGCTTTTTTATACCCCCCCTTGCGAAGCAGTGCTTCTCACCTTTTCGAAAGGAAGATTAGGGTAGATTTAAATCTATAGTAGCTTGCAGCAATCAAGCCAAAATATCGTTTTTAAGCGTATCCACAAGGCGCTGATTTTGTTCATCTGTACCAATGGTGATACGTAGGAATTGATTAATCCGCGGCTTATTAAAGTAACGCACAATAATCCCGCGTTCGCGTAATTCAGCAGCCAACTCACCTGCATCTTTATTTGGCAATGAGGCAAAAATAAAGTTTGCCGCAGACGGCAATACCTTAAAGCCCAGCTCAGACAGCTGCTCTACTAGTTTTTCACGGCTCGCAATCACCTTGGCATTTTGCGCTTCAAAATACGCTTGATCCTCAAATGACGCCACGGCTGCTGCAATCGCAAAACGGTCCATCGGATAAGAGTTAAAGCTGTTTTTTACCGCCTCAAGCGCTGCGATTAAATGCGGCTGCGCAATCGCGAAACCGACACGCAAACCGGCCAATGAACGCGACTTAGACGTCGTTTGACAAACCACAAGATTTTCATATTTTGCAACCAAGGCCACAGCAGATTCAGCACCGAAATCGACATACGCTTCATCAATCACAACCACTGAATTTGGATTAGCTTGCAGGACTTCCTCAATTGCAGACAAACCTAAAGCAATGCTAGTAGGCGCATTCGGATTGGTAATGATGATGCCGCCATTTGGCTGTTTATAGTCATCCACCACAATTTCAAAGTCATCGTTCAGCGGCAAAATTTTAGTATTGGCAGCTATACCAAAAAATTGGCTATATACCGGATAAAAACTGTAGGTAATATCTGGATACAGAACCGGCAGTTCTTGCACAAAAAAGGCTTTAAAAATATGCGCCAGCACTTCGTCCGAGCCATTGCCGACAAAGACCTGCTCAACAGGTACATGCTGCTGTTTTGCAATCGCTTGCTTTAACTCAGACGCATCTGGATCTGGATATAAACGTAAAACATCAGCAGAATTTGCCAATACTTTTTGAACTGCTTCCACCACTTTTGGCGATGGCGGATACGGATTTTCATTGGTATTGAGTTTTAAAATATTTTGGATTTTAGGCTGCTCACCCGGTGTGTACGGTTCTAATTCACGTACATCAGGGCTCCAAAAACGCATTTGTTCAGAGGTAATATTTGGCATTTTATTTTGCTCTTTTTCACCCTCTCCTAACCCCTCTTGCACTTCGCTTTAAAGGAATCCTTAAAGCTCGTTCAGGGAGAGGAATATTCATTTTATGAGATTTCCCCTTTCCTTTCAGGAGAGGGTTAGGGAGAGGTTTATAGTTTTGGAAAACTAAGTTTTTCACCTAGTCTATATTTTATTACTGGTAACGATATCTCGCAGATCTCGCATGCGCATCTAAGTTTTCCTGCTGCGCTAATGTATCAGCCGTTTTCGCTAAAGTTTTCACGCCATCTTCAGAACACATGATTAAACTTGAGCGCTTTTGGAAATCATAAACACCGAGCGGTGATGAGAAACGCGCTGTGCCGGAGGTTGGCAACACGTGGTTTGGACCTGCACAATAATCACCAATCGCTTCCGGTGTATATCGACCCATGAAAATCGCGCCGGCATGGCGGATATCTTCAGCCATTTCCTGTGCTTGATCCAAGCACAGCATCAAATGTTCAGGCGCAACTTGGTTAATCAATTCGGCGCCTTCAGCACGGTCTTTGACTAAAACCAATGCGCCGCGGTTTTCGATTGAAGTACGCGCAATATCCGCTTTTGGTAACGCTTCTAAATGCTTTTCAATCCATTGTTCCACTTGATCTAAAAGATCCGCATCTGGCGTAATGAACACCGCTTGAGCCACAGTGTCATGTTCCGCTTGCGACAACAAATCCATAGCCAGCCATTCAGCGTTGTTTTGACCTTCTGCATAGACCAAAATTTCGGATGGCCCTGCAATCATATCAATGCCAACTTGACCAAATACCGCACGTTTTGCTGCAGCAACGAAACGGTTGCCTGGGCCAGTGATTTTATCCACAGATGGAATGCTTTCTGTGCCGTAAGCCAATGCTGCAACCGCTTGCGCGCCGCCAATGGTAAATACACGGTGTACGCCTGCTAAGTAGGCTGCTGCCAAAACCAATGGATTTAAATCACCATTCGGTGCAGGCACCATCATAATAATTTCAGGCACGCCAGCAACATGCGCAGGTACAGCATTCATCAATACAGAAGACGGATAAGAAGCTAAACCGCCTGGTACATAAATACCTACACGGTCCAACGGTGTGACCTTTTGACCAAGGGTATTTCCTAAAGCATCTACATAAGTCCAGCCATCTTGCTTTTGCGCTTGGTGAAATTCACGAACACGGTTCGCAGCCAGTTCTAAGGCTTCACGCACTTCTGAACTTAAACCCTCAAATGCTGCTTTCAGTTGTGCTTGCGTCAGCTCTAATTCTGAGAATTGATGCGCTGGATGTCGATCGAACTGCTGTGTCAATTTAAGAACATGAGCATCACCATACTGACGAACATCAGCAATGATTTGGTCAACGGTTTTTAAAAGTTCTGGATCATTCACAGTTTCAAAAGCCAGCAAGTCAGCAAAAGCTTGCTTGAAGTTTTGATCTTGAGTCGATAAACGTCGCATCAATTTACCCACAAGGTAATCTATTGGAAAAGATTAGTTTACCTGTTTTAGCGCAGCTTGTGGATATCTATCGCATGTGTTCATGTGGAGTTTTATTGAAAATAACTTTCGTTAAAATTGGTGAAAATACAGTTTTATCATTATTTCTTAGTTTTCATAAAAAAACCGCCCAGATTTGAGCGGTTTGATCAGCATAGCTAGAAACTTAACAACTTATGCTTTTTTTGCTTGCTCGCGTTCTTCCACGGCTTTTTCTAGCTGTGCAAGAATTGGATTCAACAAAATTTGTTTACGTTTAAAGCTTGCTTTGTTCACGATTAAACGTGATGACACTTTACAGATTTCTTCCAAAGGCTCTAAACCATTGGCACGTAAAGTGTTCCCTGTATCCACAACATCGACGATGTAATCACCTAAACCAACCAAAGGTGCAAGTTCCATAGAACCATACAGTTTGATCACATCAACTTGCTCGCCTAAGCTTGCATAATATTGACGGGTTAAATTGACGTACTTGGTTGCAATCTTTAAACGACCTTTCGGACGAACCATGCCGACTTTACCAGCCGTCATTAACTTACAGTTGGCAATTTTTAAGTCCAATGGTTCATACACATTTTGTGCACCATGTTCCATCAGCACATCTTTACCTGCCACCCCAATATCTGCAGCACCATTTTCAACATAAGTTGGTACATCAGAAGCACGTAAAATTAAAATACGTACGTGCTTATGGGTCGTTGGAAAAATTAACTTACGAGATTTATCCGGATCTTCCAATAAGTTAATGCCAGCTGTTTCCAACAATGGCAAAGTTTCTTTTAAGATACGTCCCTTACTTAATGCTAAAGTTAAACCATGATCAAAATTGCCCATTACGTCAAAATTGGGATCATCGTTTCTCATATCGCTCATTAACTTACTCGCTTAATTTGGGCACCTAAACCTTGTAACTTCGCTTCAACATCTTCATAACCACGGTCAATATGATAGATACGGTCAATCAACGTTTCCCCATCAGCGGCAAGTGCTGCTAAAACCAATGAGAAAGAAGCTCGTAAATCAGTTGCCATCACCGGTGCAGCAGATAATTTCTCTACACCTGTAACAACAGCATCATTACCTTCAACCTGAATATTGGCACCCATACGTGCTAATTCAGGTACATGCATAAAACGGTTTTCGAAAATCGTTTCTGAAATTGTGGCAAAACCACGACCAATTGCATTCACCGCCATCAGCTGTGCTTGCATATCGGTAGGAAATTCTGGATGTGGTAAAGTCTGGAAACTTACTGCTTTCGGGCGTTTACCCATCATATCCAGTTCAATCCAATCTTCGCCGCGCGTAACTTCCGCGCCCATTTCTTCAAATTTATCCAGTACAGACTCCAACAAGTTTGGATCTGTATGCGTGGTTTTGATTTTACCGCCAGTTATTGCCGCAGCAGCAAGATAAGAACCTGTCTCGATACGATCTGCAACAACGGCATATTCACAGCCATGTAGGCTTTCAACACCTGTAACAACCAAAGTATCTGTGTCTAAACCTTCGATTTTTGCACCCATCTTGATCAACATATTAGCAAGATCAGTAATCTCGGGTTCACGAGCCGCGTTACGAATGGTCGTTACACCGTCTGCAAGAACCGCAGCAGTTAGAATATTTTCAGTACCACCAACTGTGACCATATCAAAGACAACTTCGCCACCTTTTAGACGACCATCCACTTTGGCATGCACATAACCTGCTTCAACTTCAATCTCTGCACCAAGTGCTTCTAAAGCTTTTAAATGTTGATCTACAGGGCGTGAACCAATTGCACATCCACCCGGCAAAGACACTTTTGCACTACCATAGCGCGCCAATAACGGGCCAAGCACCAAAATAGATGCACGCATGGTTTTCACGAGTTCATATGGTGCAAATTGATTATCTAAGCTAGCAGTATCAGCCTTAACCGTATCACCTTCATAACTGATTTGAACACCTAAACCTGCGATCAATTTCACTAAGGTGTTCACATCTTTAAGATTTGGTACATTGGTTAATGTAATAGGTGTATCCGCAAGGATAGTTGCAGCGAGTAATGGCAATGCAGCATTTTTCGCACCAGAAATACGAACTTCACCTTCGAGCTTAGTACCGCCCTGAATCAGAAATTTATCCATTAATTATTAAGCTCCGAATAAGCTTGCTTTGCGCCATTCTTCTTTGGTCATTGCACGAATTGTTACTGCATGTACTTCACCGCTGGCAATGTAGGAGTTCAAAGGTGCATAAACAGATTGTTGACGAGCAACAGGACGTTTCCCTTCAAATTGATCATCGACGATGCGTAGATCAAATTTGCCGCCTTGCCCACTAACTGCAACCTCAGCTTCTGGAAAAGCAGCTTTTAAAATTTCAGTGAGCTGTTCACTATTCATCACAAGACCCCATATAGGACTAACGGTGTAAAACCCGTCATTTTACTATAAATCTAAAAAATAATTCATTAGTCACATACATTATATATATAAAAAAAGAGGTTATAAAAAACCTCTTTTTGTACAATGTACAATCTAAACCGTTAAAGGCATATAAATGAGCTGCATTTTTCGATGTTTATGTAATTGTTTTTTTAATTTTTCAGATAATTTTTTGATCGAGGTATACATATCATCAGCACACGCTTGCGCAAAAAGTTCTGTCCCGGGTAATCGTATAATCGCTTCTGCAATATGATTATCACTGCCTTTTTTTGAACGTTTATCAACTTGATGATCTTTAGTCAACTTAACTTGCATACTATTGACCTGATCTAAATGTTTGGTCATTTCCGCAAATTTAAGACGAATATTTTCTTCTATTGCTGGCGTAATTGTTAAATGGTGGCCACGAATTGTAATCTGCATAATTCTATCCCTCACCTTCTTTCAGGACCTGAAAAGTTCAAGCCGAATTATCCAACTCAATATGCGAAGCATACATTTACACGATCAGATCATTTCGGCTATTCCTTATATAAAAAAGAGATTCATTATTTCGTCATAATGAACCTCTAGAATAGTCAGATTTTCAAATTTAGATCAACACTTTTCGCTCTGAAGATGATGGAATATGTAACGATTCACGATACTTCGCAACCGTACGACGAGCAACATCAATACCTTCCGCATTAAGCAAAACTGCAATTGCATTATCAGACAAAGGCTTACGTGTATTTTCTTCTGCAATCAGCTTTTTAATTTTTGCACGAATTGCAGTCGAAGACGCTTCCCCACCCGATGACGTTCCAACATGACTTGAGAAGAAATATTTCAACTCAAATAATCCACGTGGTGTGAGCATATATTTATTTGTGGTTACACGGGAAACTGTGGATTCATGGAGTTCGACTTCTTCGGCAATGTCTCGTAGTACCAAAGGCTTCATTGCCTCAGGTCCTTGTTCAAAGAACGCTCGTTGATGCTCAACAATACAGGTTGCTACTTTTAATAAAGTTTTATGTCGTTCATCAATACTTTTAATGAAATTCTTTGCTTCAAGCATTTGATTTCGTAAATATTGATTATCGTCACTTTGATCTGCACGCTTGATCATATTGGCATAAAAAGAATTTACCCGTAGTTTTGGCATTACATCAGGATTTAATTGAACCAACCAATGTTCATTCTTTTTTAAGACCACAACATCTGGTATTTGATAGTCTGAATCTTTATCTTCAAATTCTTGCCCTGGATGCGCTTTTAATGTTTTTAACAAAGAAATGGCTAGTTTGAGCTGTTCTGTATTTAATCCCGTTTGCTTAATCAACTTGGGTAATTCATTGGTAATCAGCAACTCATAATTTTTCAATAATAAAATAGCTTCATATCGATATTCAACATGTTCAGGAAGATTTTCAACTTGCACCATTAAACATTCGGCAAGATTGCGTGAGCCTACCCCTACAGGATCTAGACGCTGAATATGCTTTAAAACTACTAAAACTTCGTCATCTTCGACTTCTTCTTCATAATCCATAGAGTCTAAAAGATGCTGAACCGATTGGGTAATTTCATTTAAGTCACAATCTAAAAAACCTTTGTTATCTAAAGCATCGATAATACAGTGTGCAATTAGTTTATCGATCATAGAAAAGTGTAAAAGATTAACTTGCTCAAGCATATGCGCTTGTAAACTTTGATGCCCCTGCCGATTATCTTCGCGCTCTTCAAATTCAGCAGCACCTAAACTTGTGGGTTGATGGGTATATACATCATCCCATTCTGTATCCACTGGTAACTCATCAGGTAAATGATCGGCATTTAATTCATTGGTTAAGTCTTTATTTTCCCTTTCTTGTTCTTGTAAGCTATTTAAACTTTCAACGGTATTTTGTTCTTCAACTTTCTCTAATAGAGGATTACTGTCGAGTTGGATTTGAATTTCTTGTTCCAATTCCAAACTTGAAAGCTGTAATAAACGAATGGCTTGTTGTAATTGAGGTGTTAATGATAAGGAATTGGCAACCTTTAACCCCATCGCTAATTTCATTAATAACTCCCCCTATAATTAACCGCACTTTATAAGCAATTTTTATGCCGTTTTATTTTTTATAGCATAATTTCGAAGAGAACGCCCGATTTTTTGTCTTTTTTAGACTCATTATTCAGCTAATTCATTCTTCTATTAGGAACAATTCGCCTTATAAATTAACTATATAATTAGATTTCTTATTCATTTTATTCCGGCTGTCACTGTATTTTTTGTTTTTCATTGTTCTTATTATTTCTCCCCGCATAAAAAAACACCCCCTGCACTAGTCAGGGGGTGTTTCGAATAATGAGCTGGCGATGACTTACTCTCACATGGGTAACCCCACACTACCATCAGCGCTAAGAGGTTTCACTTCTGAGTTCGGGAAGGGATCAGGTGGTTCACTCTTGCT
>NZ_VPBM01000024.1:0-54182 GCF_013418745.1 Acinetobacter sp. YH12126
TTCCCGAACTCAGAAGTGAAACCTCTTAGCGCTGATGGTAGTGTGGGGTTACCCATGTGAGAGTAAGTCATCGCCAGCTCATTATTCGAAACACCCCCTGACTCGTGCAGGGGGTGTTTTTTTATGCGGGGAAAAAAGGGGCGAAGAAAAGCAGAAGCACAAAACAGGGAGATGATAAAAATATTGATAGATTGTGGCTTGAATTATCTAAACATGGATGATTATTAGACAATAAACGCATTTAAAAATCATTAATTGAGGGAATTCTCAGCTTAAAAATGTCGGAAAACATGAATGTAAGTCAGCTAAAACAACAGTTTAAATGTCTAATTATCGACTTAAGTGATGGCTGATGACTTATGATTTAGAAATCTACGACTTAGATCGTAGAACTGCGATTTTTTTCTATAAAATTTGAGTTTTATTCTGACAATTTTCATATCAAATAATCTATCGTCTGATTGTGGTTTAGCTTCTAATAACACATTGATAATTAATCATTATTAAAACTAGACCCGCAGTCCATCGATTTTTTTATGTATAAATATTTCAAAAATATCTAAGTTTTTATGACATTTTATTCCCAAACGACATAGATATATCTGAAAGGTATGGGTCTATACCTTTGTAATTTTGGACAATTTACATTGAAAAACGGCATTGTAGCGAAAAATAAAACTCACAATTGGAGGTGAGGTTCAATGTCTACAAGCACAATGAATGTGAATAGCGTTGTCGATAACGCTAAGTTCACAAAATCGCATTTCAGCATCATGATGTGGTGTCTAATTCTTATTTTATTTGATGGCTACGACTTAGCGATCAATGGTGTTGCGCTGCCTTTATTGATGAAAGACTGGGGATTAACAGCTGTTCAAGCAGGTATGCTAGCGAGTACAGCACTTGCAGGGATGATGTTTGGTGCCATGATGTTTGGTACTTTGGCTGATAAGATTGGCCGTAAAAAAGTCATCATGATCTGTGTATTTTTATTCAGTACATTCACATTTTTAGGTGGTTTTGCATCAAATCCTACTGAATTTGGTGCTTTACGTTTTATTGCTGGACTTGGCATTGGTGGAGTATTACCGAACCTTGTGGCATTGACGTCTGAATATGCACCTAAGCATCTACGCAGTACTTTAGTGACCACTATGTTCAGTGGTTATGCAATGGGTGGCATCATGGCCGCTCTATTTGGTTCATGGTTTACTGCGGATTATGGCTGGCAAATCATGTTCTTCATTGCGGGTATTCCACTGTTACTGTTGCCGTTTGCTTGGAAATTTTTACCTGAATCGCTCACATTTTTGGTGAAGGCGAATCGTCACGATGAAGCTCGTAGGATGATTCAAACCATTGCACCAGAGCAAACGGTGACTGCAAATACTCAACTTGAACTGACTGAAGTTGCTGTTCCGGGTGGAGCGTCTGTTAGAGCATTGTATAAGCAAGGTCGTGGCATAAGTACGATGTTGTTTTGGCTATGCTTCTTTATGTGTCTATTAACCCTGTATGCATTAGGTAGTTGGTTACCAAAACTAATGATGGCCGCAGGTTATTCATTAGGTAGCAGTTTGACGTTCCTCTTGGCGATGAACATTGGTGCGGTAATTGGTACGATTGGGGGAGGTATCTTAGCGGATAAGTTCCATTTAAAACCGGTGATCATTACATTATGTCTGGCAGGTGCTGTGGCATTATCTTTACTCGGCTTTAATTCTCCACAGCCTGTGATCTACCTGTTGGTTGCAGTCGCAGGTGCATCAGCAATTGGTTCTCAAATCTTACTCTATAGCTATGTTGCACAGTATTATCCGCTGTCTGTTCGTTCGACAGGAATTGGTTGGGCATCTGCTGTGGGGCGTACAGGTGCGATTGTTGGTCCGATTCTGATCGGCTATTTATTATCACAAGAATTGCCACATCAAATTAACTTTATGGCCGTGGGAATTCCAGTGGTGATCGCAGCGATTGCAGTGTTCTTTATTCGCAAAGCGCAAACGGATGAAGAGGTTGACGCTTTAGAAAATGTGAATAAGGCTTCAGTGAAAACACAACGTTCGTATAGCTAAATCATAGATTTAAAAAGCCCGTCATTTGATGGGCTTTTTTCATGTTGTATTCACATTTTTTATTATTAATTTAGTTTTGAAGAATTTATTAATATTATGATAAATAATGAGATTTTTTATTTTAAATAACTTTTCTAATTTAATGTCATTGTTATATAGAGACTCGATCATACGTTTTTCAGTGCAAGCAGAGGTTTGAAAATAGGGGATGAAGTTCAGGGCGTATAAGTAATCAAGTTTGAGGCTTGTGGTTCATTTTGTTACTTAAATATAGTGAACTCTGTGCTCAGTCAGCGCATGATAGAGAGCATAGATTTATTCACATTTATCAATAATGTCTCAAGATCATGGAAATATCATCATGTCCAAAGCCGTACAAGATATAAAAGATTATCCGCTCTATGTTGCAGGTAAAGCAGTGACTACCGATCAGTGGTTAGAAGTGAATCAAAAATATACCCAAGACGTATATGCACGCGTTGCACTCGCAGATGCTGCAACCATTGAAAAAGCCATTGATTCAGCGGTTAAATCTAGCGCTGCAATGGCGGCATTGGAACCTTTTCAAAAACAAAAAATCTTACTGCACTGTGTTAAACGTTTTAATGAAATGCGTGCAGAATTGACTGAAATTTTAATTGCGGAAGGTGGAAAACCGCGTAAAGCCGCAGCTGCTGAAGTTGAACGTTTAATTAATACCTTTCAAATTGCTGCCGATGCTGTCACACAGATGGATGATGGTCGCATGATCCCATTGGCGGTTACCGCAGCGGCATCTGGCTATCAAGGCATGGTCAAACATGTGCCAATTGGTCCTGTATCGTTGATCAGCCCGTTTAATTTTCCGATCAATCTGACTGCGCATAAAATTGCACCTGCCATTGCCGCAGGCTGTCCATTTGTGTTGAAGCCTGCAAGTTTGACGCCTATTTCAGCTTTAAAAATTGCGGAAGTTTTGGCAGAAACGGATTTACCTAAAGGTGCTTTTTCAGTTTTACCTTGTCCACGTGAACATGCAGATGTCTTGGTCACAGATGACCGATTTAAACTGCTCAGCTTTACCGGTTCAGATGTGGTTGGTTGGGATATGAAAGCGCGTGCGGGACGTAAAAAAGTGACTTTAGAACTTGGCGGTAATGCTGCGGTATTGGTTGAGCCTGATACTGAAATTTCAGCGGCATTTATTGAACGCTTAGTCGGTGGGGCGTATAACCATGCAGGGCAGGTGTGTATCAGCGTACAACGCATCTTGGTGCATGCTGATATCTATGCCGATGTGAAGAAAAAACTCGTGGCGAGAATGAAGGAGCTTAAAGCGGCTGATCCACAGTTGGAAAGCACCATGGTCGGTCCAATGATTAAGGAAGCAGAAGCAACACGCGTGCATAAATGGGTCGATAAAGCAGTAAAAAAAGGTGCCAAAGCATTGGTTCGTGGTGAACATCAGGGGGCTTTGCTCGATCCAATTTTATTAGAAAATGTCGATGAATCGCTAGAAGTGTATAAAGATGAAATCTTTGGCCCTGTAGCGATTTTAGAGAAATACAAAAACTTTGAAAAAGGTATCGCCAAAATTAATAGCAGCCGTTTTGGTTTACAGGCGGGCATCTATACGCAAAATTTGAATAAAATGTTGTATGCGTGGAATCACTTAGAGGTCGGTGGAGTGATTATTAATGACATTCCATCTTTCCGTGTTGATAACATGCCATATGGTGGCGTAAAAGATTCTGGCTTAGGCCGTGAAGGAATTCAGTCTGCCATTCGAGATATGCAAGAAGAACGCGTATTGGCGATAAAACTGTAGCAGTTTAAACTTGGGCTTGGTTCAGTATGGATCTGTTCGAAGCCCATTTTTTAATCATTTCAAAAACCTAAAGTGCATAAGAAAAAATGAAAAGAATTTTATTATTGGTCAGTTTGATGACCGTGAATATGGCTGTCTTTGCCTTTAACGCCACTCAAATGGTGACGGATGCACGCAGTCAGATTGGGAAAACCTTATATTATGATCCTGCGTATACTGCACTGCGTTATCCGATGGGAGATGTCCCTTTAATCAAGGGTGTTTGTACCGACGTGGTAATTCGTGCATTACGACAGCAAGGAATTGATTTACAACAAGCCATTCATGAAGATATGAAAGCCAATTTTAAGCAGTATCCACAAAAATGGGGCTTAAAAGGAACAGATAAAAATATTGATCATCGGCGTGTTCCCAATATTCAAACCTGGATGCTACGTCAGGGCTTTGTTGTCAAAGATAAGCAGTATTTGGCCGGAGATATTGTCACTTGGGACTTAGGGCGTGGTTTAGTGCATATCGGTGTGGTTTCAGATCGTAAAGTGAAAGCTAGCGGTGTTCCGCTGATTATCCATAATATTGGAGAGGGCACACAGGAAGAAGATATTTTGCATGCCTATCAAATTACCGGACATTATCGAGTGAAATAACTTTAAAAATTTAATTGGAAATAAAATATTCCTAAAAGTTATATTATTGATAACTTAAATTGTATGAAAAATAAGCTGATTAAATGAACATTTAAGCCTAAACACATTATAAAAATGGAATATTTTCCGTAGAAATTACAGAAAAACTTAAAAAAAGTGAGTATTGTTAATTCATACAAAGGGAAAGTTATTTGTGGTGTTTTTAACCAAAATGCGCATGTGATTTTTCTGTTTGCAATTTGGTATAGACGCTCACAAGGTATCTCACCAGATCAAACACCCAGAATTTTATTTTTATGGTTCTTTTTTTGCTCGCGATATAACCATAACAAGCAGCAGTTAAAGATGCCTGAGGTTTAGGTGTTCTATGTCAGATAATCGTGAAAACTGGTCGGCACGATCAGGATTTATCATTGCCGCTATTGGTTCCGCTGTAGGTTTGGGAAACATTTGGCGTTTCCCTTACGTGGCGTATGAAAATGGTGGCGGTGCATTTTTAATTCCCTATTTAATTGCAATTTTTGCAGCGGGTTTGCCTTTATTATTCTTAGATTATGCAGTGGGGCATAAATTCCGAAAAGCACCGCCTACTGCATATAAAAAACTTATGAACAGTGAGGCATTAGGCTGGTGGCAAGTGATGGTGACACTCATCATCGGGATCTACTATGCCAGCGTATTGTCATGGGCCGGCAGTTATATTTTCTACTCAATTGGTCAAAAATGGGGTGAAGATACGCAAGGCTTCTTCTTTAATACCTACTTGCAAAATGCCGATGGAATTGCCTTTGGTTTTGTACCGACCTTATTTTTTGGATTGGTGATTGTTTGGGTGATTACCATGTTCATTTTATATGGTGGTGTGAAGAAGGGTGTAGAGCTTTCGAATAAAATCTTTATTCCATTGTTGGTGATTTTGTTCTCGATTTTAGTGATTCAAGCAGTGCGTTTACCGGGTGCTACAGAAGGTCTAAATGCATTCTTTACACCAAATTGGGATGCGATGACTGACTATAAAGTATGGTTAGCAGCCTTTGGTCATATCTTCTTCTCGTTATCAATTGGTTTCGGGATCATGTTGACCTATGCGTCTTACTTAAAAGCAAAAACCAACTTGACTGGTTCAGGTGTTGTGGTTGCATTAGCTAACTCATCATTTGAAATCTTAGCGGGTATTGGTATTTTTGCAGCATTGGGCTTTATGGCGCATAGTGCAGGTGTACCTGTAAATGAAGTTGTTTCAGGTGGTATTGGCTTGGCCTTCATTGCTTTCCCGAAAATCATTTCGAGCTTGGGTACGGGCGGTGATTTATTTGGTTTCTTGTTCTTCTCATCACTTGCAGTTGCGGGTATAACGTCAATGGTGAGTATTTTGGAAGTGCCAATCGCGTCGTTCCAAGATAAATTCGGCTGGTCACGTAAAAAAGCCGTAACGATTGTGGCAGGTGGTTCTGCCATTGTATCAACCTTAATTTTCTCAACCCACAGTGCAATTACTTTCGTTGACATCATTGACTACTTTGCTAATAACATTGGTATCGTAGCGGGTGGTTTGTTCTCGATTATCTTGGTGTCGTGGTTCCGTCGTCCATTGCTTGCGCAATTACGTGATCATGTGAATCAATATTCAAGTATCAAATTGGGCTTTGGTTGGAACTTCTTATTAACGGTTGTTACTCCGCTTTCATTATTAGTAGCTTTAGGCTTAACCATTAAAGACGTTGCATCTAAAGGCTATGGTGGTTATCCAGTAGACGTGTTATTGCCTGTTGCTGGTGTGGTCATTGCATTCTTTATGCTTGGTGCGATTGTATTTAGTTGCATGAAAGACAAAAACCCTGAGGAGAAATAACATGAATACATCTGCATTAATCATGATGATCATTTCAATGGTTTTACTTTGGGGCGGTTTGATCTTAGCGTCGATTCATTTAGCAAAACATCCAGATGAAGAAGATTAAACTTCATCGTTGATAAAAAGGAACCCGAGGGTTCCTTTTTTATGTGGTACTAAAAAGCAAATTCTATTGTAGATTAAGCTGTTTTTTGAATGCGGCAGTAGAAGAAGCCATCGCCATAACCCACTTTCGGGAACAATTGACGACCATGGATTTGTTCAACACCCCAATCCGCTTCAATTTTAATTTCTTGGGCATCGGCATGATTGGCAAAGAACTCAACCATTTGCTGTTCATTTTCAGCTTTTAAAATCGAGCATGTGATATAAAGCAGCGTGCCGCCGACTTTAAGCTGCTTCCACATGTTTTCCAAAATTTGTTTTTGTAACACTACAGTTTTTGCAATGTCGCCCGATTGACGTAGTAAACGTATATCAGGATGACGACGCATTACACCGACAGCAGTACATGGGGCATCGAGCACGATACAATCAGCAAGTTCAGGAGCAGTATAGGTGATGGCATCGGCAGTCTGAATTTCAACATGTTTACCATCGAGATCCAAACGATCAAGGTTTTCAACCACACGTTTCAGGCGCTTCTCATCTTGATCCAATGCGATGAGTTTCTTCGGTTGGAAGGTCTCTAAAATATGTGCGGTTTTACCACCCGGCGCAGCACATGCATCAATCACGAATTTACCATCGAGATTTGGTAATAGTGTTGCACACAGCTGAGCATGTTCATCTTGTACTGAAAAACCACCAGCTTCAAAGCCCGGTAAGCTTGGAATATGTAGGCTTTCGTCCATCACAATACCGACATTAGAGAGTTCACAGCGATGTGCATCGATGCCTTCATCTTCCAAAATATCAAGGTATTCATCACGGCTCACTTGGCGTGTATTGACACGTAAAGTCAGTGGTGCAATTTGCTTAAGCTCATAGCTGAGCTCGTCAAATTGTTCGCCCCAGTCTTTTTTCAGGCGTTTGGTTAACCAACTTGGTAGATTTGTGGCTTGTTCAAGCACGTCGTAGAACTGTTCTGTTTCACGTGTTGCACGGCGCAAAATTGCGTTGATTAAGCCACTTAGACTTCCCATACCCAATTGTTTTGCAGCTTCCACCGTTTCAGAAATTGCAGCGTGAGCCGCGACACGGGTACACAATAATTGGTACAAACCAAGGTATAAACAGGTTTCAACCACTTGGTTATCTACTGGTTTAGACAGTAATGGTAAAGTCAATTGTTTCAATGCATACCATTGACGTAAACAACCGAGCACCAATTCATGGAATAACGCACGGTCTTTATCTGACACGATATTCATTTGCTGCGCGAGTACCGATTGCAGCGATTGACCATTTTGGACAGCCAATAACGTCTTCACTACCTGAGCACGTAAATTAAGGTCTCGGGTCGAGGCGTTGGGAGATTGCTTCATTATAAAATTTGTCCAATAGTCAATTTTTGGGTTTGTAAAATTTGTACAGGGTTGAGTGGTTTAGCACCCGGCCATTGTAAAGAGGTCAAAATAATCACGCTGCCATTGGCACAGGCAACGTGTATGCCTTTTTTGTCGATGGCAATGATTTCACCTGCTTGAGCGTTCGGTGCAGACACAGCAGAAAGTTCAGAATGCCAAACACGTAAGTTGTTTTGTTCATTCAACTGAATAAATGCTACCGGCCACGGATTAAAGGCGCGAATGTTACGATCAATTTGTACGGCATCGATGGACCAATCAATTTTTGCTTCGGCTTTTGAAAGCTTATGTGCATAAACTGTTAATGCTTCGTCTTGGACTTCACGGCTGTCTAAATATTGCTGCAATGTTTGTTCAGTGTCTAAAACGGCAGCAATTGCAGTTGCACCTTGCTCTGCAAGTTTGTCATGCAAAGTTGCAGAGGTATCCGTTGCTTCAATCGGGCAGATGGTTTTATACATCATGTCGCCAGTATCGAGTCCGGCTGCCATTTTCATAATGGTGACACCTGTTTCAATATCACCTGTTGCGATGGCACGTTGAATCGGTGCTGCACCGCGCCAACGTGGCAGCAATGAACCATGAATATTCAGGCAACCATATTTCGGGGTATCTAGCACGACTTGCGGCAAGATCAAACCATAGGCTGCAACCACCATAACATCGGCATTTAAAGCGGCTAATTCAGCTTGTGCGGCTAAACCTTCTTCAGTCGATGATTTGAAATGAAGGGGTTGGTAAACAGGAATATGGTGCTTTAAAGCCAATTGCTTTACGGCAGAAGCTGTGAGTTTTTGTCCACGTCCAGCTTTGCGGTCAGGTTGAGTGTATACCGCAACAATTTCATGTTGTGTGTTGAGCAATGCAGCTAGTGCTGTTGCGGCAAATTCTGGCGTACCGGCAAAGATGATTTTCAAAATGAATGAACCGAATCTGTGTTGAATATGTGGATTATAGCAAATGATTAATGCGTAATTTAGAACATTAGAAATTGATTTTTGCAACTTTGAAGCTGTCCAAGCTCAATGATTTCATAACCCAAAATCGCAAATTTGCAATTTTTAAATAAATTATATTTATATAAAATTTAAAAATTATTCATGAAAGTTTTGTATTGTGCAGCCATTGATGGCGGTATAGTAGATTTCAGTTAAAAGATTTTTGTCGTCAAATCACTCGGTTTTATTTATAGACCCATCTGCCCAAATCTCAGCTTAAAAAGCCATCTTTAAAAACAATGGCTTGGTGTATGATAGGTTTAAAATTCGACTGATTTTACATCATTGTCAGTATGATTTAGCCAGAGTGAATCTGTAGGATTCATTTCAAGCTCAAACTTTGTTGGAAATATAAAATGCCTGACTATCGTTCAAAAACATCGACACACGGAAGAAATATGGCGGGTGCGCGCGGCTTATGGCGCGCAACTGGTATGAAAGATGAAGACTTCGGTAAACCAATTATTGCCGTCGTGAACTCATTTACTCAATTTGTACCGGGTCACGTTCATCTTAAAGACCTTGGTCAACTCGTGGCGCGTCAAATTGAGCAAGCAGGCGGTGTAGCTAAAGAGTTCAATACCATTGCAGTCGATGACGGTATTGCGATGGGTCATGATGGCATGTTGTATTCATTGCCTTCACGTGACTTGATTGCAGACTCAGTAGAATACATGGTGAGCGCGCACTGTGCCGATGCCATGGTATGTATTTCCAACTGTGACAAAATTACTCCAGGGATGTTGATGGCGGCAATGCGTTTGAACATTCCAGTGGTATTTGTCTCTGGTGGTCCAATGGAAGCGGGTAAAGTTAAAATCCGTGGCAACGACAAAGCCATCGACTTAATTGATGCCATGATTGTGGCTGCAGATGACAACTATACCGATGAAGAAGTAGCAGAATACGAACGCTCTGCATGCCCAACTTGCGGTTCATGCTCAGGTATGTTCACCGCAAACTCAATGAACTGCTTAACAGAAGCATTGGGCCTGTCTTTACCGGGTAACGGTTCTACACTGGCAACACATGCAAACCGTAAAAAATTATTCGAACGCGCAGGCTCTTTAATTGTTGAATTGGCTAAACGTCATTATGAACAAGATGATTACAGCGTATTGCCACGTGAAATGGTGACCAAAGCCTCGTATGAAAATGCCATGACTTTAGACATCGCGATGGGTGGTTCAACCAATACCGTTCTACACTTGTTGGCTGCAGCCAATGAAGCTGGCGTTGATTTCACGATGGACGACATTGACCGTTTGTCTCGTAAAGTGCCTGTTCTGTGTAAAGTTGCACCTGCGAAAAACGACGTGCATATGGAAGATGTACACCGTGCGGGCGGCATCATGTCCATTCTCGGTGAATTAGACCGTGCAGGCTTATTGGACACATCTGTAGGTACTGTTCACGAAGCAACACTTAAAGATGCTTTGGATAAATGGGACATCATCCGTACTGAAGATGAAGAAGTGTATAAATTCTTTAAATCAGCACCAGGTGGTGTACCGACTCAAACTGCATTCTCACAAGACCGTTACTACTCACGTTTAGACGGCGACCGTGAAAATGGCGTGATCCGTAATGCTGAACATGCGTTCTCGAAAGACGGTGGCTTAGCTGTGCTTTACGGCAACATTGCGCTCGATGGTTGTATCGTAAAAACTGCGGGTGTAGATGATTCAATCTTGAAATTCAACGGTACTGCACGTGTGTTTGAAAGCCAAGATTCAGCAGTAGAGGCGATCTTGGGTAATGAAATCAAAGCCGGTGATGTGGTTGTGATTCGCTATGAAGGCCCACGTGGTGGTCCGGGTATGCAAGAAATGTTGTACCCAACCAGCTACTTAAAATCGAAAGGTCTAGGCAAAGAATGTGCATTATTGACTGACGGTCGTTTCTCGGGCGGTTCGTCAGGCCTGTCTATTGGTCACGTTTCACCTGAAGCAGCAGAAGGCGGTGCAATTGGTTTGGTGGAAGATGGTGATTTAATTGAAATCGATATTCCAAACCGTACCATCAACTTAGCTGTTGATGAAGAAACCATGGCTGCTCGCCGTGCAGCGCAAGAAGCCAAAGGTTGGCATCCAGTTGAAGAGCGTCCACGCAAAATTTCGAAAGCATTGAAAGCCTATGCAATGCATACCACAAGTGCGGCGAAAGGCGCAGTACGTGAAATCTAAATTTTAGATCTCCAAATAAAAAAGCACTCCACATGGAGTGCTTTTTTAATTTACATCTACATAACTTGCATTGGATACGAGGAAACGTCATCTGCAACTGTTTGAGGCAAACGGTAATTTAAAAGTGGATGTTTCTGCGATCAATTTTTTAGTTGCAAACAGTTGCCGAGTTTTGCGGATGACAAATGGTTTTGGTTACTTTTGCCGAAACAAAAGTAACATACGAGCTCCGAAAATTAGCTTTTATAGAGGTAAGACTCCGCTGTAATCAGCTTTTAAATGAAATAATGGGACAATAATTCTAAGTTATAGATTTCTTAATCTGATTAAATATAATGTTTCTTGAAGCAACTAAATAAAATTTAATAATTAGTGGATTTCATTAAAATTCTAAAAAGACAGCCTCGAATAGTAGCTATAATTTATGTGGCTTTGTGTAGGCAATCCCTTACTTTTGAAAGATCAAAAGTAACAAAATCTTTTGTTCTCCTGATATGGTATCCCTGCCATACAGGAAAACAGCGACATCCATGTCGCTTTGTCATGTGATTGAATGGTATTGCATGCGCTAAAAATCTCTTTTGTTGAGATGTAATTTCTTTTACATGCCGAGCGCTTTCTATACAATAAATTTAAAAGAACCCGCCAAAGCTGAAGCCAAAATCAGCCATCGCCAAGGAAGAACAATGAGTAAAAATAATATCCGCGAACATTCAGCACCTGTTTATGACGGCATAGAAAATGCGCCTGCACGTTCCATGATGCGTGCCACGGGCTTCCAAGATGCCGACTTTAAGCGCCCATTTATAGGCATTGCCTCGACTTGGGCCAATGTCACGCCGTGTAATATGCATATTGATGGCTTGGCGCGTGAAGCTGAAAAGGGGGTGAATGCTGCAGGCGGGAAAGGCATTATTTTTAATACCATCACCATTTCTGACGGTATATCCAACGGTACAGAAGGCATGAAGTATTCATTGCTATCGAGGGAAATCATTGCCGATTCCATTGAAGCCGTAGTGGGCTGTCAGGCCTATGATGGCGTAATTGCCATAGGCGGCTGCGACAAGAACATGCCGGGCTGTATCATGGGTTTGGCGCGATTAAACCGTCCGGGCCTGTTTATTTATGGTGGCACCATCAAACCCGGAGCAGGGCATACCGACATGATTTCGGTATTTGAAGCAGTGGGTCAGCATGCCAAAGGCGAAATCAATGAAATTCAAGTGAAGCAGATTGAAGAAGTCGCGCTGCCGGGGCCGGGTTCATGCGGTGGTATGTACACGGCCAATTCGATGGCTTCAGCGATTGAAGCACTGGGCATGAGCTTGCCGGGGTCTTCAGCACAGGAAGCGGTATCCGCGGATAAAATTGCCGATTGCCAACGCGCAGGTGAAGCCGTGATGAACCTGCTGCGTTTAGATATTAAGCCGCGCGACATTATGACCAAAGCTGCTTTTGAAAACTCGATTAAAGTGCTAATTGCCTTAGGTGGGTCAACCAATGGCGTACTGCATTTGATTGCCATGGCGCATACCGCAGGCGTGGAACTGTCTTTGGATGATTTTGTGCGCATCGGTAAAGATATTCCTGTGGTGGCCGATGTGCGGCCATCGGGTAAATATTTAATGTCGGAACTGATCGCCATTGGTGGTATTCAGCCGCTGATGAAGCGCATGCTGGATGCAGGTATGCTCGATGGTTCTTGCTTAACCGTTACGGGCAAAACTTTGGCGGAAAACTTAGCGGAGGTAGCAGACTATCCTGCAGGTCAACAAATTATTCTGCCGTTTGATGCACCGATCAAAAAGGATTCGCACTTAGTAGTGCTCAAAGGCAATTTATCACCGACAGGTGCTGTGGCTAAAATTACCGGTAAAGAAGGGCTGTATTTTGAGGGGCCTGCGCGGGTATTTGAGGGTGAGCAGGGTGCCATGCGCGGTATTTTAGATGGCGAAGTACGAGAAGGTGAAGTAGTGGTGATCCGCGGTGTTGGGCCGAAAGGCGGGCCGGGTATGCCGGAAATGTTAAAACCGACTTCAGCGATTATTGGTAAAGGTCTAGGCCAATCTGTTGCACTGTTGACTGATGGGCGTTTCTCGGGCGGCAGCCATGGTTTTGTGATCGGGCATGTGACACCAGAAGCCTATGAAGGCGGCCCAATTGGCTTGGTCAAAAACGGCGATAAAATATCAATTAACGCTGAAACGCGTGAAATGACTTGGCATGTGGCAGAGGATGAAATTTCTGCACGTCGTGCGGCCTGGGTCAAACCGAAACCAAACTATACCCACGGCGCATTGGCTAAATTTGCCAAGTTGACCTCTGGTGCGGAAAAAGGTGCGGTGACTGACCTAAATCTAGACGTCTAATCCATTGTTAAACATTGAACATTCAGCCCTGACTTGATATAAGTTTTGCACAAGGCTTATATCTCATTTAAAACAGCTTCATAATAGAAGTTGAATTTTAAGCATGTGCTGGCAGGTTCGGCACAATCCATCATTTTGAGGCAAAAAACGCATGTCACTGTTACGCCGTTGGTTCGATCCAATCCGATCGAGTTGGTTTTATCAGAAACCGACCCGACAAGCGGTGTTACCCACGGAACAAGGTCTGAGTGTTTATCTTCGACTGGATGATGTCTATAGCTATTTGGCTGCGCAGCAGCTGCCTCAATTAGAAGAAATTCTCAGTGATGAAATTAAACCACTAAAAGTGATTATTTGTCGTCAGAGTGCAGAACCTCCTAATCAAATGTCCTCGATAGAATGGCAACAATATTGTCTGAATGATGCCCAAATTTTAGCGCGGCAGCATCGTTTTAGTTTTCATGAAACACCTGAACAACCGACCGCTGAAGCTTTAGAACAAGCCGAAATTATTCTAAAAAATACGCCATTACGCGGCCAAGACTTTCTCTATTTACTTGAAGATGTGTTCCACATGCTGTGGCAAAAACAGTATGGCAAGCTGAGAACACTGTACGCGATGGCCAGCCGTCATCATAAAGCGCAAGATTTTCCAGAACGGATCTTTTCTGACTTACCAATTTTGACGGGTTATTTTGAATTTGGCGAACGTAAGTACCATGCTGTAGATGATTTACTTCGTTTAACGCGCCGTTTAAAACAACAAAAACTCCTGACAGATAACCCGATCTTTATGATCAATCATATTGAATGGCGTGAGCACCTGATCAGTGATGCAGAAGAGTTGAATGAAATTCAGGGACTCGATCCTGAGCTTGATCTCTACATCGCGATGGAAGATCCGATTTCATGGTTACTGTTGGCTTATATTCGTGAGGAATTGGCGGACTATTATAATATTCAGCTGAATGTGTATCCATTGTCGTATCACGGTCGAGATTTGTTTGACTGGAGTTTGGCAACACGTCTGTCTAAACGGACAGAAGTTAAGTTCACGCCATTTTGCCGGCCTACAGAAGCTGCGACATTAGCTATGTCACAGCTTTACTACAGTGCGCCTGAAGAGCAACGTATTGATGTGATGTATCGCATTTTGGAAGCCGTATGGACCAAAGGACGTGATTTATCCTTCAAAGCACATTTTCAGGCCTTACAGTATGAGTTAGAGATTTCTGAACTGACTACTAACGATATTGCTGAAAAATTAAAAGAAAATGATATGCACTGTGAGATGAAGTCACAGCCCGATTTTCCTGTTTTAGAATTACGTATTGCAGGTCAAAGCTATGTATTTAATAGCTTATACCGCGTATGGATGATTGAAAGTATTTTCAGTAATGTGTTAGAAGAGAAGTATAAAAGTGAAAACACCGCTGAAAGTGAAGCCAGAGAAGATGAAGAAAGTAAAAGTTGAGTCATTAGAGCAAGCCCGTGCACAGATTGATGTGATTGATCAGGGGATTATTGAGCTCATTGCAGCACGTCAGTTTTATGTCGATCAAGCGGTGCGTTTTAAGCGTTCAGTACAGGATGTTCAATCACCAGAGCGTGTCGAAGCGGTAATAAGTAAAATTCGTCTACAAGCCACAGAGCACGGTGTAAATGCAGATATTGTGGAACGTTTATACCGCGATATGATTCAGCATTTTATTCAACGTGAGTTGAAAGAAATCCGCCCATAGTTGGGACGGATTTGATGTTATTCCCCAATTAAAATGTCTATGCGATAAACCATTTAAAATGTCCTGTTTTTAACTACAAGAGTCAAGCACAGGATTTAAATTTCTTTGTTCAATCGCTGTTTTCTGTGCTTGTCTTCGTGGCATCTTTTGAGAACGATTGCGTTTGTTTTGGTGTTCCATTTGTTCATGCTGTTGTTGAATATGTGCCAGCACAGAACCCAATCTTTGATTTTCTTCGCTGTTTTCCAAGATATATACGCATTTATCATAAGTAATCGTCAAGCTGTTCGTGACCCTGCGGGGTTCACGCCAGGTAAAAACATCATCTAATTCTTCGGCTGTTTCAGCGATAGGCCGATGTAGATCCTTGGGATTAAAAGCCATCTTGGCGAATTTACGATTAAATTGCTCAATAAAGCACGGCAGCCACTTATTGGCATCTACAATTGAACTATGCCTTCTAAACGCATCTCCTTAATCAGACGATCCTGAAGTGTTCTATTCGCTCGTTCTACACGACCTTTGGCTTGAGGGGAGTTAGCGAAAATGATATCGATATTGAGAGTGCTCAGAACACGTCCAAACTGGGTAATCTTGGTGTCTTTCTTGCTACTTTGATTCACCCTAAAAACTGAATGTTTGTCACTGTAAAATGCCAATGGCTTACCATGCTGTTCGATATATAAACGTGTCGAAATCATATAGTCAAAGGCTGACTCTGACGCACAGAAGCGTAAATGCTGCAATTTTCCTGTGGCATCATCGATGAACACCAGTAGACAGCATTTAGCAGCGCGTCCTTCAAACCAGTCATGGTGTGAGCCATCAATTTGGATCAGTTCACCAAAGCAATCCCGGTTGTAACGAGGCTGATACGGGCGCTTCAGGCGCTTGGATCGAGGAATCCAGAGCTCATTGGCAGTCATCCAGCGACGAACCGTTTCCACAGGAATATTCAGACCAAACATGCTCATCAGCTTCTCATGAGCCAAGGTTGGGCCAAAGCCCAGCAGATGTTCAGAAATAATGGAAAGGCATTTAGACTTTACGGCTTCATCATGGCGACGATGGCCAGGTTGACCACGACTGGCATGTGTCAGGCCTGAAACACCGTCTTGCTTTAGCTTCTGTAATAATCGGGTAATTTGGCGGGTAGAAAGATTGAGGATTTCAGAAGCACGGACTTGGGTAATACGATGATCTCGAACATCTTGCAGTACAGCAAGACGTTGAATTTCTTTATCAGACATAGTGATCAGCATCTATATTTTATATCTAGCCCATGATGGTTAAACCATCATAAACTAGACATTTTTATTGGTGAGAATATAGACACTTTAAATGGGTTCTAACAGCTGAATTTCATATAACAGCCATTATGTTAAATAGGAACCTTAGAACAATAGAAAATTATAATTTCATTGCCATAAGGAAGAATATACTTACAATCCTACGTTCGTTTGTAAAGCAATTTGCTGTGAAGCTAATTCAAGTGCTTTAGATTTCCCTAATGGTTTAATATCAGTGCCTTCAGCATATATAAAATCTACCTTATCAATACCAATTAATCCTAATACTGCTATTAAATATGCTGTAACAGCATCTGTTGGAAGATCTTGATGAAAACCACCACGTGAACTAAAGATAATTGATTTAACACCTTTAATTAATCCTACGGGTGCGGTTTCTGTATATTGAAAAGTTACTCGTGCTCGTGCAATTAAGTCGAACCAGTTTTTTAATTGGGTTGGTACATTTAAGTTATACATTGGTGCTGCAATCAATAATAGATCACAATCTTTCAGCTCTTGAATAAATTGATCAGAGAGAGCTACTGCTGCTTTTACCTCAGGTTTTTCATTCGCCTCTCCACGTAAGGCATTAAATATCTCTAAGTTTAATACTGGTAAGTTCATAGCTCCTAGATCATGTTCAATTATTTGGTCAACATAACCACTTTGCTTACGTCTATATAAATATTTATTAATGAGCTGATTACTTAGAGATTTTTCCTGCATAAAACTAGATTTGATAACTAAAATTCTGTTCATAGTAAGGTTCCTAATATGAATTTTAATTAGATTATCATTGATAAATTGGATACAAAAGTGATAATAAATCAACTCATTGATTCCCAATTGGAACTAATATGCGTGTTAATGATCTGAAAAGTTTGATGGCATTTATTAGTGTTGTTGAACAAGGAAGTTTTACTAAAGCATCAGAAAAATTACATCTGACTCGTTCCGCTGTCAGTAAGATGATTTCAAAGCTTGAGGTACAGCTCGGAGTAGTACTTTTTAACAGGGATACACGTCATTTAGCTCTCACAGAAGAAGGTAGTATTTTCTATGAACATAGCCAGCGGGCTGTACAAGAATTATTAATAGCTGAGACATTATTTGAAAGTAATAATCGAAATATTCAGGGAATGATACGTATCTCTATGCCTGTATTATTTGGACAAAAGTTCATAGTTCCGATATTAAGAGACTTAGCAGATGAACATCAAAATTTGAATATGGTTCTTTCTTTTAATGATCGTTATATTGATTTAATTGAAGATAATTATGACCTAGTGATAAGAATTGGTAATTTAGAAGATAATAGTCAATTAATGGTTAAAAAGATTTCTGAGCATGCAATGTGGCTCTGTGCCACACCTGAATATTTAAAAAGATACCAGGTTCCTGAGAGCATCAAAGATTTAGATAACCATCAGACTATTGGATATTTGAAAAATGGGCAGCTTGAAAAGTGGATATTTCAAAGTTCTCATCATAAAACTATGAAATATTTGCCAAAAAATAAAGTTCAAATGGATGACATAAAAAGCATATTAGATTATGTACTAATGCATGGAGGAATTGGTTGGTTACCTTCCTGGTTGATTCAAGAATATATACAAAGTGGTCAATTAATACACCTACTTACTAACTATTCAAGTACTAACTATCCTATTCAAATTGTATGGAAAAGATCAAATTTCTTACCAATACGTGTTCGTACTACCATTGATAAAATAGCTTCATCAATACAAAAAGATAGCGTCATTAAATAAGATTTATAAGAGAGGAATTCTAAATTGATAGTAATACAAAATCTTTCTAGTTTAATTTTTAAACACGGATTTATTAAGCTTTCCTAAAATTAACATAATACACGTTATGCGAAATTCTTGAAATTTTCCTATAAGTATCAATATTTTATTAAAAACCGTTCTAGTAAACAGCATATTGGAACGGTTTTTATATCACTATTCCACCAATACGCTTATAACTTATTCGAAATCAAAAGAGTTTGTTTAGCCCATCTACGCTATCTGCTTTAGACGCTATAACCTAGCCTCAACTTTTTATTGAGGCTCTATTCCAAAAACACTGATTTTTCAAAGCGCCTGAATTGCATAGCATAGAACCAATTCTTCAGCGAGTTTCGCCATGATTTGGTTCGTCATCACAGTTTTTGCAATCGCAGGTCTGATTAAAGGCACGATTGGGTTAGGCCTGCCAGCGGTATCGATGGGCTTACTCACCATGGTGATCAGTCCATTTCAGGCAGCCACGTTATTGATCATTCCATCCATGGTCACCAACTTTTGGCAACTATTTGCCGAAGGGCAGGTGCTGCGCCTCATTCAACGCTTTTGGCCCTTGTTACTTGGGATTATCGTCGGTTCAATTTGGAGTGTTTTTCCAACTTTAGGACATGGTGAATTTAAAAGTGAAGCTTTACTGGGGGGCATGTTGGCACTATACGGACTGTATGGGCTTTGTGCCAAAAGCTTGCCGAACTTTGCACCACATGAAAAATGGCTATCTCCAATGATCGGTTATCTCGGTGGAGCGCTGACTGTTGCGACCGGTGTGGTGGTGATTCCTGTGGTGCCATATTTGCAAGGTTTGCAGCTCAAACGTGATGACCTCGTACAGTCACTCGGTTTGGCCTTTACCACGTCAACCATTTGTTTGGCAGTGTTTTTACAGCAAAATCCCGTGGAAAATCTCCCAATTGATTATGCCATGTCAGCCATGGCACTGATTCCAGCGCTCATTGGTATGTGGGCAGGGAAAAAAATCCGTTACCGCATTCCAGAACAAAAATTCCGTAAGGTGTTTTTTATCGGGTTGATTGCCCTCGGTGGCTATATGATGCTGCACCAGTTTGGCGTGATTTAAAGCCTAGACTTGGCCATCTAAAGTAGATTTTTGTGACAGTAGAAACTGACTGAAATGCTGATAATTTAAGGGTAAATCATCAAAATTACGCGCGGTGAGGAGCAGTTTTCGATTGGCCCATTCACCACTGAGCTCAACTTGTGCAAAGGCATACAAACTCATTAATCGTTGGGCCGCACGTTTTGGCATGATGGCAATGCCCACACCATTCGCCACCACTTGCGCGATCGCGGCAAAGTTCGGCAAACGTAACCGATACTGAATTTCACAGCCGAATAATTTGGCTTGTGCCTCGATCGATTGTTGCAAGGAATGATATTGCATCAAACCGACAAAGGGATAATTTAAAATCTCTGCGGGTTTGACGCTAGATATCGAGGCCAATTCATGAGTTATAGGACAAATCAGCACCAACGGATCATCTGCAAACTCTAGTGTTTGTAGTTGTTCGGATTTAAAGAAACCTGAAATTAAGCCCAGTTGTGCATTACCTTGCTCTATCGCTGCAATGATGTCTTTAGACTCGGCTTCATGCAGCTCAATTTGTGTGTTGGGATTTTCCAGTAAATAACGTGGTAGCAAGACCGGTAAATATTCACTTTGTGCAGATGAATTACACCATAAGGTCATATTTGAACTTAGCCCATGGGCAAAGGGCAGCATCGCGTGTTCTAATTGTTGCCCCTCACCTAAGATGCGCTGTGCATGTTCAACCAAGGTTTGACCGGCAAGAGTCAGTTTGACCCCTTTGGCTTGGCGAGTGAACAGGGCCGTGCGGTAATGCTGTTCGAGTTTTTTGATCCGTTCACTGGCTGCTTGTAGCGAGATGGCAGAACGAGCAGCGCCTTTGGTCAGACTGCCGCTGTCTACAATGTGCAGCACCAATTGAAGGTCGAACAAATCCAGTCGCATAGGGTGTATTCCTTGGCTAATGCCTTATCTTACCGAAAGAGCAGCTATAAAAAAAAGCGACCTTTCGGCCGCTTTTCAAATGAATGTTGTATTCTTTTTTAAATGCTTTGGAGGCTTATTCTGATTTATCGCCCAAGCTAAAGAACCAGTTCAAAATCAGCGCTGCAAATGTAGCAGTACCAATACCACCTAAGTTGAAGTTACCGAATTGAAGTGCAAAGTCACCTGTACCTAAAATAATCGTGACTGCTGCCACCATCAGGTTTTTATTTTTTGAGAAATCGACTTTGTTTTCAATCCAAATTTTCGCACCTGCAATGGTAATTAGACCAAATACAACAATCGATGCACCTGTCAAAATGGCTTGCGGAATGGTATGAATAATCGCACCAAACTTTGGAGAAAGACCAAGGAAGATGGCGAATACACCTGCAAATACAAACACGATGGTCGAGTAAACACGCGTTACTGCCATCACACCAATATTTTCGCCATAAGTGGTCATACCCGGACCGCCGACACCGCCTGAAAGTGTGGTTGCAACACCATCTGCAACGAAGGCTTTACCAATGTGCGGATCAAGATTTTCACCTGTCATCGCGCCCACAGCTTTAATGTGACCTAAGTTTTCAGCCACCAAAATCAAAGCAATCGGTGCAATGATCAGCATGGCATTGAAATCAAAAACAGGCGAATGGAATTGAGGAACACCAAACCAAGCGGCTTCTTGTACGGGAACGAAGTTGATTGGCGTGCCATGACCCATGACATTGGAAATGATGTAATACACCAAATATGCCAGTAATAGACCGACCAACAGTAATAAGCGTTGTAACAAGCCCTTCGTGAACACAGCAATTGAACCCATACATAGTATGGTTACTAAAGCCATCCACATATTAAAGTTATTACCGGCAACCCCTTTAATGGTCACTGGGGCAAGGTTGAGACCAATGATCATCACCACTGCACCTGTAACGACAGGCGGCATGAGTTTTTCAATCCAACGGGTACCCGTTGCCATCACGATAAAACCAAAAATGGCATATAAAATACCGCAGGCCATAATCCCGCCAGCAGCCAATGCGATATTGGCATTTGCTGCGCCAGTACCTGACGCTGCATAACCTGTTGCGGCAATGACCACACCAATAAAGGCAAAGCTTGAGCCTAAATAACTTGGTACACGACCACCTGTCATAAAGAAGAACAGGATGGTACAGATCCCCGACATTAAAATCGCAAGGTTGGCATCAAAGCCCATCAAAAATGGCGCAAGGACAGTTGCACCAAACATTGCAAAGGCATGTTGTATCCCCAATACAACACTTTGCACCGGAGGTAGGTACTCATTTGTACCTACAGGACGTGCATCAATATTGCCTTCGTACGGGCGCCATTTGGGAAACCAATTGGACATAAAATGAGCACTCAATAGATAAATTGTGCACATCATACTCTTGTTTTTTAGAAGATTTAATCTCTTTTAAAAATATTTTGTTCAAACTAATTACATGACTTTACATATAAATTTACCAAATGGTAAAAGTTTTAAGGGTGTAAAAAAGGCATTAAATCATGCAATTAATCAAATAGGCTTGGAGCCAATTCTTCATAAATTTTTCTTATTTTATATATTCCAAAATAAATTAAAACCAATATGACTGGTCAAAAAAAAAGCACACAGTTCTGTGTGCTTTTTGAAAACTTGGAAGATTTAGCCAGTGTTACGCAAACCTGCCGCAATACCCGCGATACTGACCATCAACGCATGGTCGACTGGGGTATTTTCAGCCTGACGCTCGGCAAGGTATGCACGGCGGCGTTTCATTAGCTCGGCTTGCAGTAAATGTAGTGGCAATAAATAAGGTTTACGCACCTTCATGGATTGGTCGAGCACATCGTTACTGCTAAGTAATTTCGATTCACCTTTGAGTGCTAATAGCGTTTGTACCGCATCACGTAAACGCTGACGTAACTCTTCGCCCAACTGTTTGAGGTCTGCGTCATCTGTCAGATGAGACTCATAATACAGCGCCACATGACCATCGGCTTTGGACAAGACCATTTCCAACATATCAATTAACGTTTGGAAATACGGCCATTGCTCTAACATTTCTTCGAGTGTCTGCTTTTGACCTTGATCAATCACTTGATTAATCGCAGCACCAGTACCGAGCCAAGCAGGAAGCATCAAACGGATTTGCGTCCATGCGAACACCCAAGGAATCGCACGTAATGACTCAATCCCACCGCTAACTTTACGTTTGGCTGGGCGTGAGCCGAGCGGTAACATTTGTAGTTCCAGTTCTGGCGTTACAGTCCGTAGGTATTTTACAAAATGCGGATTTTCACGCACGGTTTGACGATACACCTGTACCGACAGATCCGTCATGCTGTGCATGAGCTGACGCCATTCCTGTTTAGGTTCAGGCGGTGGCAATAAGGTCGCTTCTAAGGTCGCAGCGGTGTAAATTTCTAAGTTTTGTAAGGCAATGCCTTCTAATCCAAACTTGAAGCGAATCATTTCCCCTTGTTCTGTGACACGAATCGCTCCTGAAATCGAACCCGGTGGCTGTGAAAATAGGGCTTGCTGTGTCGGTGCGCCACCACGGCTGATTGAACCGCCACGGCCATGGAATAATGTCAGTTGTACATCATGCTTTTTCGCAACTGCGGTTAATTCTTCCTGTGCACGATACTGCGCCCAGTTTGCCGACATAAAGCCCGCATCTTTGGCTGAGTCTGAATAGCCAATCATCACCTCGTGTTTACCCTGAATATGCTGCTTATACCAATGCATATTAAATAGGGTATTCATGGTACGGGCTGCACCATCCAAATCTTTTAAAGTTTCAAACAGTGGCACGACGCGTAGCGCTTGTTTGATGCCGGCTTCTTTTTGCAGTAACAATACAGCCAAGACATCACTCGGATGTTCGGCCATGGAAATAATATAAGCCCCTAAACTTTCAGGTGGCTGTTCTGCCAAAGTGCGCATGGTCGCAAAGACTTCTTGTACATCTGGATGTTCAATCAGGCTTTGTTTTGGCTCATTTAAAAACTTCGGTAGCAATGGACGTTTGCTTTGGAGTTCCTGAATCAAGAAGTTTTGACGGGCTTGCTCCGTCCATGTTTCAAAATTACCTAAACCTAAATATTCCGTAATGGCAGAAATGGCTTGGCGATGACGTGTGGATTCCTGACGAATATCGAGTTTGAGTAATTCGATACCGAAACAATTCACTCGATGAATAAAGTCGAGTAACTGACCATTGGCAATTTCAGGTAAACCGCTGTCAATCAGTGAACGGTAGCAAACCAATAGTGGATCGAGCAACTCATGGCGGCTTTTAATGACTTGGCTATCGTCAGCATCTTCGCCACGGAGTTTCAGTGCCAACCAGTGACGAGTGGCTTTGAGGCGTTCCCGCGCATCACGGAGATATTCACGATACGGTTCAGGGTGGAAATGACCCAAGGCATCACTAAGCTCTTTGCTGCATTCTTGAATCGAAAGTTCCCAACGCAGGTCTTCGATATCGCGTAAATACAGGTCGGCAGCTTTCCAACGTGAAAGCCAAAGCACTTCTTGAGTAATATTATGGGTGACGTTTGGGTTGCCATCACGGTCACCACCCATCCATGACGCAAAGCGTACAGGGGCAACATGTAAAGGCAAGGTCTTGCCACAATGATCTTGAACCATGCCATCCAATTCACGCATGAATTTGGGTACAGCATTCCACAAGGTCTGTTCAATGGTCGTGAAGCCCCATTTTGCTTCGTCGACAGGCGTCGGGCGATGTTGACGAATTTCATCCGTTTGCCATGCCGAGCAAATCAGTTGTTTTAAATCATCCAGTACGGCTTTGCGTTCGCGTGGCGTAAGTTTTTGTTGATCCATTTTAAACAGGCAATCATTAATCCCATCATATTTTTGGATCAAGGTACGGCGGCTAACTTCAGTTGGATGTGCAGTCAGTACCAATTCAATTTTTAATTCACAAATTTGTTGGAACAGTTGTTCCGCACTGATGTTATTGCTTTTAAATTTTTCAAATAAATGATCGAGTGGATTCGGTGAAGGTGCTTGCTCATCAAACTCACTTTGGCGACGGCTACGCACCACATTGTATTGTTCGGCAATATTGGCAAAGTTGAGAAAGTGCGTAAATGCACGGGTCAGTGGCAGAATTTCTTCATCTTTTAAATTTAAAAATAATTGTTCTAACTGTTTTTCAGCTTCAACTTGTCCATCGCGCGCGCCTTTAGACAAAGCACGAATTTGCTCTACTTGATTAAACAAATCTTGTCCTGCATGCTGCTTTAGGGTTTCACCTAATAAATTGCCCAGTAAGCGCACGTCTTCACGTAATGGAGCATCAATTTGTTGAATCATTTGTTATTTCTCCGCGTATTCCTGTCTCGACTATACCCCGAAAGTGCTGTGGCAAAAGGGGGTACAGACAAAAGTCGGATGCCTTTTCTAGGTAAATGAGCAATAGCTATGCCATTTGTTTCAGTTTAGCGTTGAAATATTTCAGAAAAAGCTTAGCTCTGCGTGCCGAGTTGATATTTCAACATAAAGATGTCGATGGCAGAGTGAATAATGGCCTGTCGCTCTGCTGCTTCAGGTACTGGGCGCATGCCCAATAAGACTTCTTGATGGCGTAGTCCCATCAGTAGCGACACAATCAGTTCAGTTTGTCGGGCAGGGTGATCCTGCTGAATGAAATTTAAAGCCGCTGCGTCTTGAAAGAAATTTTCCCAGACTTGGCGCATTTTCAAATGTGAGGCACGGAAAAACTGTTCCACCAAGGGACTGTGTTCGGCAGCCAACTCCAAAAGTAATAAGTCCAGTTTAATGGCTTCTGGCAAATTCATGATGTTCAGCCCCAACTCACAAATTTCAACGAAAGCCTGCATAAAATGACTTTCGCTGTGCAGATGTCGCGGGCGAGTATTTAAAATATATTCACAGGTATCTTCAATTGCACTGGTAAATAAAGTGGCTTTGTCCTGAAAATGGTTATAGACCGTCAGTTTGGTGACCCCTGCATGTTGGGCAATCTGATTCATGCTGCAACCGTGATAGCCCATTTCTAAAAATAATTGTTTTGCAGACTCTAAAATCCGTTGTCGTTTTTCTAAGTCTTTCGGGCGGCCGACATTCATTTGCTGAAAAAATTCCAAAAAAGGCGAAAAGGTCATTGATTTAGGATAATTAATCTAATTAATGTACCGCATGGTTTATTAATTAAAAAATAACCAAATTAATTGAATAATATTCTGCACTAAAAAAGACTTTTTATTAAGAGCGAACTTCATGAGTACGATTAAGACCACAGTTGTCAGCATGATTATCGTTTGCAGTGTGACCTTATGGGGATGCAGCAAGGATAAAGCCCAAACGGAACAGGAAGTGCCATTTGTGATGGTGACTCAGCCGGGTGCCACATATTTTGAACAAAAAAGTTATGCGGGTGATGTACAAGCCCGCCAGCAAACAGCTTTAGCGTTTCGGGTTGGCGGTCAAATCACTGAGCGCTATGTCGATGTTGGAGACCAAGTCCGAGTCGGGCAAGTCTTGGCAAAATTAGACGTCAAAGATGCACAGTTGCAACTGAATGCAGCACAAGCGCAGCTTGAAAGTGCGCGTTCCGCTGCACAAATTGCTGAAGATGAACTAAAACGTTTTAAGCAATTATTGCCAGTCAATGCCGTGAGTCGCTCGCAGTACGATGCGGTAGAAAACCAATATAAAGCAGCACAGTCGAATTTAAAGCAAGCTCAATCAAATTATGATGTGAGTCGTAATCAGACCGGTTATAACCAATTAATTGCCAATAAAACTGGGGTCATTACTGAGCGCAATATTGAGATTGGTCAAGTGATTGCAGCAGGACAACCGGCATTTCAATTGGCGATTGCAGGTGAACGTGAAGTGGTCATTGGTGTGCCTGAACAAGCGGTTACTGAAATTAAAACAGGGCAGGATGCATGGGTCACCTTGTGGTCTAAACCACAGGAAAAATTTGCAGGCTATGTGCGTGAAATTAGTCCTGCAGCCGATCAGTCTCGTACATATAGTGTCAAAGTGGCATTGCGTGAAGGCAATAGTGCCATTCAACTGGGGCAAAGTGCACGGGTATTTTTAACCAAAGCACAGCAGAATGTTTTGCATGTGCCGTTATCGAGTGTGTCTGCGAGTGGTCAGCAGGCATATGTGATGGTGGTCAATGCAGATAATACGGTACGTAAAGTTCCAGTGAGTTTAGGTGAATACGGACGTGACAGCGTGCCCGTACTTAGTGGTCTGCAAGCAGGGGATTTTGTGGTGGTTGGCGGCGTGCATTTGCTCCGCGAAAAACAAAAAATACAACCTGTTGATCGTGAAAATCGTGCGGTACACATTCAGACAGGAGTTAAATAATGAATTTTAACTTGTCTGAGTGGGCACTGAAAAATAAAGGCTTAATCCTTTATTTTATGATTCTGCTGGGCATCGTTGGGATATTTTCTTATTCCAAATTGTCGCAGAGTGAAGACCCGCCATTTACCTTTAAAGTCATGGTGATTCAAACCTATTGGCCTGGTGCAACAGCCAAAGAAGTTTCGCTACAGGTCACCGATCGGATTGAAAAAGAACTGATGACTACGGGGCAGTATGAACGCATCATGGCGTATTCACGTCCGGGTGAATCCATGGTGACCTTTGTGGCCAAAGACAGTTTACGTTCGCAGCAAGTCCCCGATGTTTGGTATACCGTGCGTAAAAAAGTCAATGATATTCGCCATCAATTTCCATCTGGGGTGCAAGGTCCTTTCTTTAATGATGAATTTGGTGACACCTTCGGTAATATCTATGTGCTCACCGGCAAAGACTTTGACTATGCCACCATGAAGGAATATGCCGACCGTTTACAGCTCCAGTTACAACGAGTCAAAGACGTTGCGAAAGTGGATTTGATTGGTCTACAAGATCAAAAAGTTTGGATTGAAATTTCCAACACCAAAGCCACGCAAATGGGCATACCCGTGACGGCGATTCAACAAGCCTTGCAGCAGCAAAATACGGTTGCCAGTGCCGGCTTCTTTGAAACCAATTCAGACCGAATTCAAGTGCGTGTCAGCGGCAATTTACAAAACATTGATGAACTGCGTCAGATGCCTTTATTGGTGAATGGTCGAACCATTCAATTGGGTGATGTAGCAGATGTACATCGGGGCTTTAGTGATCCACCGCAGCCGCGTATGCGTTTTATGGGAGAAAATGGTTTAGGCATTGCAGTATCGATGCGTAAAGGTGGCGACATTCTGGCTTTGGGTAAAAACCTAGAAACAGAATTTGCCCGCTTGCAAAAAACCTTGCCCTTGGGCATGGAACTAAAAAAAGTGTCGGATCAGCCTGTAGCCGTGAAGCGCAGTGTCAATGAGTTTATGAAAGTCCTCGCTGAGGCGGTGATTATCGTCCTATTGGTGAGCTTCTTCTCCTTGGGTTTCCGTACAGGTCTTGTCGTTGCATTTTCCATTCCATTGGTCTTGGCAATGACCTTTGCCGGTATGCAGATGTTTGATGTCGGTTTGCACAAGATTTCTTTGGGAGCATTGATTCTCGCACTCGGCTTATTGGTGGATGATGCGATTATTGCTGTCGAAATGATGGCGATCAAAATGGAGCAGGGCTATAGCCGGTTACAAGCCGCCGGACATGCATGGCGGACGACTGCATTTCCAATGCTAACAGGCACGCTAATTACGGCTGCAGGATTTTTGCCGATTGCCACAGCCGCATCGAGCACAGGGGAATACACTCGCTCGATTTTCCAAGTGGTCACTATCGCATTGGTGGTGTCATGGTTTGCAGCAGTGCTGTTTGTTCCCTATTTGGGGGATAAATTACTGCCCGATTTCAACAAAGATTTGGTACAAAAAGCCCCGTGGTATCAGCGCCTGTGGGCACGTTTGCGCAAACAACCTGAACCTCAGCCGATGGTGCATCATGCTGGCGAACATCACGATCCTTATCAGTCTCCGTTTTATCAACGTTTCCGTGGTTGGGTCGACACTTGTGTGACCTATCGTAAGACGGTGATTGCAGCGACGGTTGGCATCTTTGTGTTATCGATTTTAATGTTTAAAACTGTACCACAGCAGTTCTTCCCACCGTCAAACCGTGCTGAAATTTTAGTGGATTTAAAGCTCGAGGAAGGTGCATCTCTGAAAGCCACAGAAGCGGCCGTAAAAAAAGTCGAAGCGTTCTTGTCGAAAAAACAAGGCATTGATAATTTTGTGGCTTATGTGGGGACAGGTTCACCGCGGTTTTATTTACCTCTAGATCAGCAGTTACCCCAAGCCAGTTTTGCTCAGTTTGTGGTATTGGCTTCATCTTTAGATGATCGCAATGAATTTCGTCAGTCATTAGCAGAAGAAATTCGTAAGCTCTTACCTGAAGTACGTACACGGGTTTCACTTTTAGAAAATGGCCCACCCGTGGGTTATCCATTGCAGTTCCGCGTGTCGGGTGAAGATCTGAGCTTGGTGCGTGAGTGGGCACAACGGGTGTCTGCAAAAGTCAGTGAAAACCCGAACACCACCAATGTGCATTTGGATTGGGGTGAGCCAAGCAAAGTGATTAAACTGGACATCGACCAAGATCGCGCACGTCAAATGGGGGTTTCCAGTCTAGATCTGTCCAATTTCTTGAATAGTTCAATCAGTGGTGCAGTGATTAATCAGTATCGTGAGAAACGAGAGCTGATTGAAATTCGGATGCGTGGTGATCAAGCCGAGCGATTGGATGTCGGTTCTCTCAGCAGTTTGGCTGTACCGACCAGCAATGGTGGTTCAGTGCCATTGGCGCAGATTGCGAAAATTGAGTATAGCTTTGAAGAAGGTTTGATTTGGCATCGTAACCGTTTACCGACCATTACTGTGCGCGCGGATATTCGCAGTAAATTGCAACCTGCAACGGTGGTGGGTGAGTTAAAAGATTCATTTGATCAGTTACGTGCAGAGATGCCGAATGGATATCTCCTCGAAGTAGGCGGTACTGTGGAAGAGTCAGCACGTGGTCAAACTTCTGTAAATGCGGGCATGCCATTATTCCTCGCAGTTGTCATGACCTTATTGATGATTCAACTACGCAGCATGTCACGGGCGATGATCGTATTTTTAACTGCACCTTTGGGCATTATTGGCGTGGTGTTATTCCTGTTATTGTTCAATAAACCCTTTGGTTTTGTGGCAATGCTCGGCACGATTGCACTGTCTGGAATGATTATGCGCAATTCACTGATTTTGATTGATCAGATTGAACAAGATATTCAGTCTGGGGAGTCGGCTTGGGATGCGATTATCAATGCGACTGTCCGTCGTTGCCGTCCAATTGTGCTGACTGCATTGGCCGCTGTATTGGCGATGATTCCACTTTCTCGCAGTATTTTCTTCGGTCCAATGGCCGTGGCGATTATGGGGGGATTGATCGTGGCGACCCTGCTGACCTTGTTCTTTTTACCTGCGCTATATGCACAGTGGTTTAAAGTGAAAAAAACTCAGCAGAATCCTTAAAAGTGTCATAATATTGGGTGCGAAATATTGAATTTTTCTCTATAGTAGCACCTGATCTACAAAGACATTTTTAAAAAGTAAAACAACCACAAGTGCAGCGCGGCATATTGTGGTGTACGGGGTTGAATCACAGATGACAGCAGAGAGTTTAGCTAAGTATCGCCGTTATGTTGTGATTTCTTATGTCTTCATGTTTTTCGCTTTATTTACCCTGATTAGTGGTGTATTTGCCTACGGCTTTGCACGCAAAGTCACTCAAATCGATTCTGCAGAAGTTTGGCTCCAAGCCCAAGCGCTTTGGGTCATGCGCACCGTCGTGATTTATTCCATGATGGCCATTTTTGCCGCACTGTGGTTTATTCCTTTATTTTTCTATTATTGGGACACCTATCTTTGGGTGACTGCATGCACGGTAATTGGTGTGGTCTTTGCTGCGATTGCCTTTTTGTATTTATTAAATGCATGGATCCAAGGTCTATCCAAATTCGTTAAAAATAAGGCTGTTTTCTAAGTCGATTTATTTTTTTCCTGCCTACCCCTTGAAAAAATGGTTTGATTCCCCAATTTCAGACCACAGTTAAGTATTAAATTAAATTCCGTGAGGAGCATCGCCAGACATGGCTAAACGTGATTATTATGAGGTTTTAGGTGTATCTAAAACCGCAAGTGATGATGAAATTAAAAAAGCCTACCGTAAGTTGGCGATGAAGTATCACCCTGACCGTAATCCAGATAACCCAGAAGCTGAAGAAAAATTCAAAGAAGCTGCAGAAGCATATGAAGTTTTATCGGACAGCGAAAAACGTAGTATGTATGACCGTATGGGACATCAAGCTTTTGAAGGCGGCATGGGCGGCGGCGGTGGCTTCGGTGGTGGTTTTAGCGCAGAAGATATTTTTAGTCAGTTTGGTGACATATTCGGTGGCGCATTTGGCGGTGGTGGCCGTGGTGGTCAGCAACGTGCACGCCGTGGTTCAGACTTACGCTATGTTATGGAGCTTACCCTTGAGGAAGCTGTAAAAGGCGTGAAAAAAACCATTACCTTTACTGCGCCAGCGCCATGTGATGCCTGTAATGGTAAAGGATCTAAAAATCCAAATGACGTCGAAACCTGTAAAACTTGTCATGGTGCAGGTCAAGTGCGTATGCAACAGGGCTTTTTCTCTGTACAGCAAACCTGTAGCACCTGTCGTGGTCAAGGTAAAATCATTAAGAATCCATGTAATAAATGTCATGGTTCAGGGGTTTCTGACCGTCAGCAAACTTTAGAGGTGACCATTCCTGCAGGTGTGGACAATGGTGACCGCGTACGTTTAAGTGGCAAAGGCGAGGCGATCCGTGATGGCCAAGCAGGCGACTTATATGTAGAAGTGGTGGTACGTGAACACGAAATCTTCCAACGTGATGGCGCTGACCTGTATATGGATGTGCCTGTAAGCATTGCAGATGCTGCATTGGGTAAAGAAATTCAAATTCCGACTCTCGATGGTCGTGTGAGCTTGAAAGTACCTGAAGGGACTCAAACTGGTAAGTTGTTCCGTTTACGTGGTAAAGGTGTGAAACCTGTACGTACCAGCATGACCGGTGACTTACTCTGCCGTATTGTGGTGGAAACGCCTGTAAACTTAACGGCTCGTCAACGTGAATTGTTGAAAGAGTTACAAGACACGATGGATGGCGATGACAATAAATCATCTCCGAAGAAAAAATCATTCTTCGACCGTTTATTTGATTAATTGATATGATTTGCTTGAGTTCGCTGTGATGTGAACTTAGCTATAAAAAAGCCTGCATAATTGCAGGCTTTTTTAATGAGCGTTTTAAGGTTTCGGCTGTGATATAGGCGCTAATAAACTCTCATAGCTCATGTCCAGCCTATAGATATTTTTAAGACGCTGTAGCTGATGACGTGCTTCAGCCTCACGACCATTAAATGCTAATAAACGTGCATATTTAATGATGTGGTATTTCGCTGGGTAGCTGCGAACCAATTTTTCAGTATCCTGAATGATTTGTTCAGAAACGATGGAATATGGATTTAAACGAATAATCGCTACCCGATGTCTAAATTCTGTGAGTAAATAGATCGGCTCATGATTAGTGATTTTCTCCGGCGTTTTTTCATATTTTGATGCCTGACCCAGCTGAATTGCTGCATTGGCATAATCACGATAAATCACCGTAATCAGCACAGCGCCAATCACGAAAACAATGCGGATAAACCACGGAGACAAACTCAAAGTAGCCGTCTGTGGCTTGGCCGCTTGAAGAATCCCGATAATAAAACCTGCTGGCAGTAAGAAGTATGCGTAGTTTTGCGGAAACTCTAGCATGGCATGAATAACGAAGACACCGACCATTAATAGGCCAATGACAGATAATGCGGACTTGGCTAACTTCTGTAATTGGATCCCCCAATAAGCGAAATAGGCCAAGAACGGCACACCAATAATGGCGCCATTCCACAATAAGAAATCCAAAATAAAATTGTGTGAACTACGAATCCATACAGGCCCTTGTACCGTGTCAGAGATCGAGACAAAAGCGCTACTGGTTTGATGCCAACCATAGCCAAACCAAGGCTGTGCAGCTACGGCATGCGCCATTTGTTGCCAAATGGCTAAACGAGACATATCTCCACCAGCACGTTCAGCTACGTCACGACTTTCTTGAATATTCATGTCGGATATTTGGCTCATGATTTGACTTAATTTTGGCATCAATACAATCAGTGCCACAAAGCCGATAAACCAGGCCAAGCTGTAAAACCAGCGAAGACGGATATAATCTTTGTACTGTGCATAAGCCAAATAGACTAGGACACAGATACTTGCCACCCAAGAGGTGCGAGATTGGCTGAGCGCGACCCCAATTAAAATAGGAATTGCACAAGCGACCAAATAGCGGGTTTTAACTTTTTGCTGTTCATAAACATATAAGCAGGCTAACAAGGACATGAGCAGAAACGTGGCCATGTTATTTGGCTGAGCAAAGTTTGCAAATGGGCGCGTAGTTCCACTAATTTTCATCACAAAAGGAAGAAACGAGTCGAAATCTAACCACTGACATATTGCGATGAGTCCCGTCATGACCCCAGATGCAACAAAGGTATAGCTTAGGTATAGGAAGGTTTTTTCGCGTTTTTCCGTACCTTGCGAGAGGCTGAAACCAAGATTGATACACAGCCAGAAGCTGAACACAAACAGCATACAGAGCAAGGCAATACTAAAATAATACACCTGCCCAAAAGCCAATTGGACGAAGGGAATCAGCGCTAAGAGCAACAGGGGCAAGGAAATTTTTGCCACCATGAGCTTTTCTTTAAAGAACGTTGCCGCTAAGGCAAACAGGGCAAAGAAAGTATAAAGCTCACCGGTATACGTGGCCCAAGGTCGGTAATGAATCGGAATCAGCCATGCCAGTGCAATACAGACTGCCGCACAAAGATACAATAGGGTTTTCATGAATATTCAAGATCAATAGAACGCGCCTATCATACCGTGAAAATGCTCAAACTTGGTGAGGGAATAGTCAGCGTCTGTCGAAGAGCTTGATTTGCAAAAGTCCTTCGGAAAATGCAGGATTTTTTTGTTTGTAACTTAGCCTGCGCATGGAGTTTTGATATAGTAAGACCAATTTCGAATCAACATTAGGAAAATGTTATGTCAGCAGCTCCACGTATTGGTATCTTGGGCGCAGGCGGTCGTATGGGACGCATCTTAATTCAGGCGGTTCAGCAAGCTGGCTATCAATTGGCTGCTGCGGTAGAACGTCCTGAAAGTAGCTTGGTCGGTGCAGATGCCGGTGAACTTGCAGGGATTGGCGCGGTTGGCGTAAAGGTTGTTGGTAACCTTGCTGAAGTTTTAAAAGATTGTGATGTCGTGATCGACTTTACTGCACCTGCAGCAACGGCACAGCATCTTAAACTTTGCCGTGAAGCAGGCGTTGCGATTGTCATTGGTACTACAGGTATGAATGATGAGCAAAAAGCTTATCTCGATGAAACAGCAACAGAAACCCCAGTGGTCTACGCAGCGAACTATTCTGTCGGTGTAAATGTTTCAATCAAACTTCTTGAATTGGCATCAAAAGTGTTTGGCGATACTGTAGATATTGAAGTGATTGAAGCTCATCATCGCCATAAAGTTGATGCACCATCAGGTACAGCGCTAATGTGGGGCGAAGCCATTGCCGGTGCTTTAGGACGTGACTTAAAACAAGATGCTGTGTATTGCCGTGAAGGTCATACGGGTCCACGTGAACGTCAAACCATTGGTTTCCAAACGATTCGTGGTGGTGACATTGTCGGTGAACATACTGCGATGTTTATTGCGGATGGCGAACGTGTTGAAATTACCCATAAAGCGACCAACCGTATGAACTTTGCCTCTGGTGCAGTACGTGCAGCTGCATGGGTAGTTGGTCGTGAAGCACGTAAGTACGATATGAAAGATGTACTGGGTTTTAACGATATTGACGTATAAAAGCGCGTTAAAATCCGTTATAACAACAGCATAAAATTAAAATAAGACGATCAATGGAATGAAAAAAGTCATCTTTATGGCCTGTGCTGTCGCATTCACTGCGGCAGTACAAGCGAAAACTATGGATAATGCCAAACTCACGATTAATAAAAATAATATTAAGGTTTGGACCTACCAAAATGCTCAAAATCCTGTCTTTCAATACAAAGCTGAAACCAGTTTTGATGTGCCCATCGAAAAAGCGGTTTCCCTGATTTTAGATGTGGAAAATGCAGTGAATTGGGTCCCTTATATGGGCAGTGTCAAAGTCTTATCCCGCGATGACCAGAAAGGTGAATTCAGTTTATATATGGTGTTGGATTTTCCTTTTCCCTTGAAAGACCGTGATTTAGTGGTACAAGGCAAAATGCGTAAAGATGCACAAGGCATCATTAGCATCCAAAATAAAGCAGTTAAAAAAGGTTATCCGATTAATCCCAATTATGTACGTCTAACCGACTATGAGGGCGATTGGACCTTCCAGCGTTTAGGCAATCAAAAAGTCAAAGTGTCGACCTATGGCTATGCCAATCCGGAAGGCTCCATTCCGCTCAGTTTCGTGAATATGTTTGTGCAGCAACAGCCTTATCAAATGCTACAAAAAATGAAAGTGCAGTTGGGTAAAAGCAAAACTGTTGCGACCTTTCCCGAAATTTTAAAATAAGCCTTAGCAATGATTTAGTTCAATATGAACGATCAATGACTTTGCATCTCAGGCAGGCGAAATGCAGTCAACTGCTGCATGTGCTGTGTTTCTGGAAGTTCGATGCTGAGTAAGGTCTGTTCTGGAAATTGATGCGGATGTAACTTGATTTGAAATTGCCGCGCGGTCATTTGTTCACAGGCAAAGCGAAGTTTGGCTTGCTGCGGCATGATATTCATGCCGTTTTCAGATTTGGCTTTATAAATATATAGCTGCTGATGTAACCCGCCGCTGGTGATCGGTTGGATCTGTTCAAGTTCATATTGCGTCAGTTTTTGGGCACTCAAAAAACCTTGAATTAAAGATTTACAGATAAAATTTTGCTGGCTTTGAGCTTGAGTGTGCTGCTCGGGTTGGCACGCCATAAGCGTGAGTGTGCCGATGATGATTAGACCCGCTCGAAGCTGCGTGAAGTCATTCATTTAATTGTCCCCCTATCGTTATTTTTGAGATATCAACCTGATGCATTCAGATTAAATCTGTTAACTTAATGGGTACAGATACAAAAATGATTAAAAAAAGGGTACAGATGGCTTTTCAATATCAGCAGCTTGCGCAGCAGTTGGCACAGAAAATTTATAGTGGTGAATTGGCCGCAGGGCAGCGTCTTTACGCGCTACGTCAATTTTCACAGCAGCATCAGATCAGTTTAAATACCGCGAAACGCTGCTATGAATTACTTGAAGCCAAAGGCCTGATTTATGTCAAAGAAAAGTCTGGTTATTTTGTACAATCCTCACAGAAAGCCCAGCAAATTGCCGTGCCGAATCATCCTGATTTTGATTCCCGACCACGTGAAATTTCGAATTTAGAATTGCAAATTCAGATCCATGAAGCATCTGCAAATAGTCGCCTGATTCATTTGGGTTCAATTCAGTTGTCCCCCAATTTTGTTCCTGTTGAAGCACTCAGACGTTCAATCCAAAGGGCATTAAAGCATTGTAAACCAGAAGATTTTTTATATAACAATCGGCAAGGTCATCCACAATTGCGTGAAGCGTTGTCGGCACATTGGGCTGAAGATGGTTTTTACATGCCTAAGGATGATATTTACATCAGCAATGGTTGTATGCCTGCTTTGTCAGTGATGTTGCAAAATCTGAGTGCGGAAGGGGAGAGTGTCATTGTCCCGACGCCGAACTATAACGGGCAATTGCAATTATTGGCTTTATTAAAGCGGAAAATTGTTGAAATTCCTGCCAATACGGAAGGTTTTGATTTAGATCGTTTAGAGCAGGCGATGCGGGATTCAGGCGCGAAAGTATGCTTATTGACTGCAAATTTTCAAAATCCTTTGGGTTTTTGTTTAAGTAATGAAGATAAGGAACGAATTGCACAACTGGCTGAAAAATATCAATGTTATGTGATTGAAGATGATATTTATGCTGAGTGTAGTTTCAATGCAAAGCGACCATTGCCTATCAAATATTGGGATCGGGCGGGCTATGTGATCTATTGTGGGTCGATTTCAAAATCTTTATCGCCTTCTTATCGGGTGGGGTGGTTTTGTCTTCCACCACATTTGCAACATTTGCGTCCGAAATTACTTTTGCAAAATGATTCGGTGAATACGCCTTTGCAGTTAGGACTTGCCGATTTGATTTTTAGTCGTGCGTATCGCCAACATCTTGCTGAATTGCGTCCTAAATTAATGGTGCAAGTCGAGCAGTATCGTCAGTTTATTTACGATGCTTTTCAAGGGGTTGATATCCGTCTAAATCGGCCTCAAGGCAGTTATGCACTGTGGTTGCAGATGCCTGAACAAATAGACAGTTTGGCGCTGTATTACCATGCGCAAAAACATGGCATCAATATTGTGCCAGGTTTAATTTTTGGTGAGGACAATCGTTATAACAACTGTATTCGTCTAAATGCCGGGCATGAGTTGTCTGTAGATATTCAGCAGGCCATTTTATTGCTTGCAGATTGGGTGCGTAAGGAATGCAGAAACACAAATATCATCTAGATTAATGAGTCCATAAAGCATACAAAAAAAGCCTGCATGCAGCAGGCTTTTTGGGCTTAGATTTTTGCCGTTAAAAATCAGCTTTCAGCACAATTCGATAACGCACGTTTCCTGAATGCAAACGTTCAATCGCTTCATTCACCTGAGACATGGGATACATTTCAATTTGTGGAGCAATATTTTGACGTGCAGCGAATCGAAGTAATTCACGCAGTGCAGCAGGAGAGCCAGTTGATGAGCCTGTAACTGATTTAGCACCACTGATCAGCATACCTGCGGGGATTTGCATCGGCTCAAGTGCTAGGCCAAGCATGTGAACGCTTCCATTCGGTGCCAAAGTTGAAAGATAGGCTTGCCAATCCAACGTCACATTGACCGTGCTTAAAATCAAATTGAACTTACCACGCTGCGCTTTAATCGCGGCAAGATCACGACTATTCACCACATGGTCAGCACCCAGGGCTTTAAGTTCATCGGTTTTATCTAAGTTTGAACTGAATGCGGTAATTTCACAGCCCCAAGCTTTGAGCAATTTAATCGCCATATGACCTAAACCACCAATGCCGATCACGGCAACATGGTGAATGGCCTGAATTTGGTGCTGTAAGATGGGATCAAATACCGTAATCCCGCCGCAGAGCAGAGGGCCAGCACTGGTTGGGTCGAGATCATCTGGAAGCGGAATAACCCATTGCCAGCCAGCACGGACTTTGTCGGCAAAGCCACCTGCATGACCGACGATCGTCGCTGTCTTGGTTCCGGTACATTGCACTTGGCGACCATCGATACACGAGTCACAGTGTTGACAACTTTCTGCTGTCCAGCCAATGCCTACACGTTGTCCGACTTTGAGTCCTTTTGCTTCGCTGCCGAGTTGGGTAATGGTTCCAATCACTTCATGTCCTGGGACCACAGGATAAACCGAAGATTTCCAATCATTTTGGATAATAGAAATATCTGAGTGACAAAGACCGCAATACTCGACTTTGACTTCAACCTGATGGGCTTGTAATTCACCTGCATCAAATTGGTAGGGAACAAGGGCTTCACCACTGTTCATTGCTGCATAGGCGTGGATTGTATTGTCACTCATTATTCTATCCTTTATGTTTTGAGGTCATTCTTCGTGCGTGTATTTAAAGTCACAGTGATTTTCATGATCATTGACCATGCCGATAGCTTGCATCAGAGCATAGCAAGTCGTTGGGCCTACAAATTTAAAACCATGCTTTTTTAATGCGTTGGACATGGCCTGACTTTGAGCGGTTTGTGCAGGGGCGCTACGATATTCAACGACATCATTATTGGCAATGTGTCCTTCGACAAAATTCCAAAGAAATTCCACAGGATGAATCCCTTGGGCTTTTAACTGTTGCCATGCTTTTGCATTATCACGAATGGCAGTGAGTTTGCCGATATGGCGAATCAAACCTGAATCTTGTAATTTTTCTTGTAATTGTAGGTCACTCAACGCTGCGATTTCGGCAATGGGATATTGAAAAAAATGCTGCTGATAGCAGGCCCGCTTTTTCAGCACAGTGATCCAAGACAGCCCCGCTTGTTGTCCTTCAAGACATAGCATTTCAAAGAGATGCTGCTCATCAAAGCTAGGTTTAGCCCATTCAGTGTCGTGGTAGGCAATATATAAAGGATCTTCGGAGCACCAAGCACAGCGTTGTATCGTCATGTTGAATGCTCCTTTTCGACTTAAATTTTAAAGACTGTCCATTGATCGTTTTTATTGTCCCAATACAACAGTTCCGCTTGATCGAGATCGGCAAATTGAATCCATACATCTTTACCTGATTTGTCTGCGTAGCCGGTGCTGATGAGTAATGCTTCTTCAGTGATCTCCATGATCCAGCCCTGATAAGACTGTCCATTGAGGCTGATTTTTTGTTGATTACCAGATTCTGCAAATTCCACCAGACGATTGATCAACGCTTCTGACATGTATGTTTCCTAAAATTAACGTAAATACGGATAGGGATTAACGGCATTGCGACCTTTACCACCCAAGTAAATGCCGTAATGCAAATGTGGTGCAGTATGTCGAGCATTGCCAGTATTACCTACATAGCCAATGACATCACCTTTTTTGACATAGTCGCCGACATTTAAGCCACGTTTATGACCATCAAGATGCGCATAATAATGCCAAGAACCTGCGGGCCCCATAATCCATATCACTTTACCACCCAAATTGTTATTACGTAAGTCAGCAACTAAACCTTCTGTAGCACTGAGAACTTTTGTTCCACGTGGAACAATAATATCAATGCCTTCGTGGCTTCGTCCTTGGCTACGCGCTGCGCCCCAAGTATCCTTGAGCGCACTTCGTTTGACTTGATGAACAGGAACAGGCAATTGATTGGATAAACGCATGTTTTGTAATTTTTTCACTTCATGAGCAGGCAATGTACTGCCTGATGGTTTGGGTGGAGTCGACGTACAGGCGCTGAGTAAAAGCAAAATAAAACCAATACCGCCGAACAACCCTCTACGAAGCTGAAAAAATCCTTGAGTCACATTTGTCCCTATTCAATTGATGAGCAGTTCAAAACTATGGCATAGAATGGCTTTCGAGTTCTAGCGTAGAAATAAGTTTTTTCATGGCGGTTGGAATACCAAGTGCAGTGGCTTGTATCGGTGTAAACCACTGTGCATTACATTCAATCGCTAAATGCTCTTTTTGCTCGGCGGCAACGGTAAATACAGTAGTCTCTAAAAGCCAAGTAAAGTGGGTAAAGCTATGTGATATTTGCACTTGAGTGGTGGTAGGTTTCAGACCAAGCTGTTGAGTGAGGGATTGAAACTCATGGGGTTGATCAAAAATAGGTAAACACCACAGACCACCCCATAGCCCGCTATTCGGACGTTGTATCCAAAGCCATTCTTCTGCAGATTGAATCAGCATGACTTGAGCCTCTCTCACTGGAACAGGTTTTTTAGGCTTTTTATAAGGTAATTCAGTTTCTAAACCCTGAGCATGTGCTTTGCAGTGCTGTTGCATGGGACAATATAAACAGAGTGGTTTTTTCGGCGTGCATACAGTTGCACCCAGATCCATAATCGCTTGGGTATAATCGTGGTTACGTACCGTGGGGCAGAGCTCTGTCGCCAGTTGCCACATGGCCCGTTCATGTACAGGTTTCGATAAATCATCTTCAATAGCAAAGAAACGAGACAATACTCGCTTGACGTTGCCGTCCATAATCACGCCATATTGTCTTAAACCTAAAGACATCAGCGCACCTGCGGTAGACGGGCCGATGCCCGGTAGTTCCATCCACTGCTCAAGATTGCTTGGAAAATGTCCCTGACGTGCAACAATACCCGCGGCTTTGTGTAAGTTCCGAGCCCGTGCATAGTAGCCTAAGCCAGCCCAATAGGGTGCCACATCATCCCAAGAAGCATGACCTAAATCTTCAACAGTTGGAAATCGTTGAATAAATCGATCAAAGTATTGTAAGACGGTTTTGACTTGAGTCTGTTGTAGCATAATTTCTGAAACCCATACTTTGTAAGGGTCATCCTTCACTTGCCACGGTAAGTCATGACGACCATGGACATCAAACCAGTCGAGAAGGGCATCAGAAAAGTTAAACATGCAAAACAGTCAAAATTGAAAAAACCCGCCTAGTATACATCTTTCTATAGGTATTCTTTTTGTTCAAAACGAAATCTGTATATCAGGGGAAATGCAAAAATAGCGGTTATCAAAAAAGGAGCCGAAGCTCCTTAGTGAGTGTCAATTTTTAAAGTTTAGCTTTTAAAGCCCCAGCGGGTATCAAGCGCCAATGTTTGGTTTTCATAACGTGGAATAATGTGAATATGCACATGTTCAGTGGCTTCGCCAAAAACTTGTCCATCATTAAACCCAATATGAAAGCCAGTAGGTTGATAGCGTAAATTTAATTCATTACGCGCTTGTTCAAGTAAGGACATTAAACTTTTACGTTCTTTATCAGTAATTTCAAAAAATGAACCAACATGACGTAGTGGGACAATGACAGCATGTCCTTTAGACAGTGTATGTGGTTCAGGAAGTACAACACCAAAATCATTTTTTGCAATCACGTCATATTCGTCAAAATTGCAATATGGACAATTGAGTTCTGTCATTGTGCTCTCCTCATTTTTATAAATTCAATATTGGTAGTGGTTCTTATGGCTTTAAGAACCAAGCTGGCGTGCTAACAAGGCATACATGGCCGCTAAGCTTTGCTGTTCTGCAGCAGCGTTATAAGCTAAATCTACGCCGTTGGCTTTGGCACGTTCATCCGCCATCGGGTTGCTAAAGCCGTGTTTTGCGCCTTCAAAAATATTGATTTGATACTGCACTTGGGCAGTATCCATTTCATTTCTAAAGGTTGCAACATCATCTAAGCTCACCATCGAATCGAGCTCACCATGTTGCACTAAAATCTCTGCTTGGACTTGTCCTGTTTGTGCAGGAGTCGCTGTAGCAAGTGTTGCATGGAAGGTCACCACAGCTTTTAATGCAGCACCTGAACGCGCTAAATCCAGCACGACTTTTCCGCCATAGCAAAAGCCTATAGCTGCGAGTTTATCTGCATTTACTTCTTTTTGCTGTGCCAAAGTGTTTAATGCAGCAGACGCACGGGTCACAATGGTGTCGGCATGATCAAAAGTTTGCATCATCCATTCATAAGCTTGCTTGGCATCTGTGGTGACTTTTTTGTCACCATACATATCCAAAGCGAAAGCAGCATATCCTTGTCCAGCCAATTCACGTGCACGTTGTTCGGTATATTCATTGCGTCCCCACCATTCAGGGGCAACTAATACACCTGCGATCGCAGTGTCTGACTCTGGTGCGGCAAAATAGCCAAAAAGTTGAGTTCCATCCGCTGCTGTATATTGAATTTCGCGCGTCTTAATTTTAACGGTCATGGTCAAATCCTTATGTGCGGCTACGCAGTTAATGAAGATTTAAAATAAAGGGGAAAATAGTTTTTGTGAAATAAATATAAGATATCAATGTGAATTTTAAGTCAAATCAATCAAAAAAATTGTAAAAGAAAATAATGGAAAGAAGAAATATTGGGGAGCACCGAGATTTGTCGATGCTCCTGAATGGAGTATTGTTATTTCGGGAGAACTTCAATGAGCTCTACATCAAAAATCAGCGTGCTGTTTGGCTCAATGACGTCTGCTGAACCAATTTGACCATAGCCTAAATTTGCAGGAATGAAGAAGCGATATTTTGCACCTTCTTTCATCAACTGTAGACCTTCCGTCCAACCCTGAATGACTTGGCTCACTTGGAATATCGCAGGTTGGTTGCGTGCAATTGAACTATCAAAAACAGTGCCATCAATTAAGCGCCCTTCATAGTGAACTTTCACTGTTGAATTGGCTTTGGGTGACTTACCTTTGCCGGCTTGAATGACTTGATACTGCAGGCCAGATTTCGTGACCTGAATACCTGGTTTTTTGGCATTCTCAGCAAGGAACGCAGTGCCAATAGTCGCATTTGCATCCGCTTTTTGCTTCAATTCAATCAGTTGTTTCGCTTCGGTTTGCTTTTTATATTGGGTTAAGGCACGGGTCATTTCTTCATCTGTTAATGAAGAAGCTTGACCTTTAGATGCTGCCTTTAAACCTGCAACAAATGCATCAATATCCAAATCCTTAATGGATTCAGCATTACTGCGTCCCATTAAATAACCAAAACTATAACCCACTTGTTCTGCAGCACTACTTTTATTACTGACATCTTTGGCAAATACAGTGCTTGAGCAGAGTGCCACACACAACATACTGATCTGTAATTTCATGACCGAGTCTCAAAATAAAGCAGGAGAGCGAAAAGCTCTCCTGTGCCGGTTTTATTATTTAACTTCAATGAGTTCTACATCAAAAATTAAAGTACTGTTCGGTGGAATTGTTCCTGGAACACCTTGTGCACCATAACCTAGGTTTGAAGGAATATACAAAGTCGCTTTGCCGCCTTCCTTCATTAACTGTAGACCTTCGGTCCAACCTGGAATTACTTGGTTCAATGGGAATTCAATTGGCTCGCCGCGCTGTACTGAACTATCAAATACTGTGCCATCCACTAACTTACCTGTGTAGTGAACTTTAACAACTGATGTGGCTTGCGGTTGTCTACCTGTACCTTCTTTCGTTGTTAGGTACTGTAAACCAGAAGCTGTGGTTTTAACCCCAGCTTTGCTTTTGTTTTCTGTTAAGAAATTATCGCTGCTACTTTGTGCTTGCTTATTGCTTTCAAGTTGTTTGTTTTGCATTTCTTGCTGGAACTCAGCATATGCTTTTTGTAATTCTTCTTCAGTATATGCAGGTTTTGCACGAGCATGGCCTGCACGAACGCCAGTGACAAAGCTATCAATATCTAATTCTGGAGGCGTTTGATGGGCAACTTCATAACCTAGAGCATAGCTGATTTTAGCGACAGCCGAAGCGTTTGCAGCTGGTTGAGTTGATGTTGCTGATTGCGTAGCAGGTGTTTTAGTTGCATAGTAAACAGGAACAAGTGCGGCACCGCCGAGTAATACAGCGACAGCGATAGGTAGGGCCTTACTCATATATTTTCCCACAATTATTTTATATGTAAAAAGTTGCTGAAATTCTAGCAGACTTTTCCTGTTCAGCGCTTACCTATCTCTACGATCAGGTAAGGTGCAGGAAAGATCATCATAGTCATGTTCTTATTTTTATACTATAACGGTATGAATATATAAAACATTTTTTATACAGAAAGAGGCATGCAACATAAATTTCGCAAATAAAAAAAGCCACCGTATTCGGTGGCTTTTTTTACAACGCGCTGAATCAGTCTTGGTCTTTTGAAGCTTTATAACCATAAGAATAGTTATAGCCATAACCATAGCCTGCTGAGCTACGTTGAATGTCGTTTAAAATAATACCATTGACCTTCACACCCACTTGTTCAAAGCGGTTCACGGTTAACTCTAATTCTTTCAACTGAGTTTTCGCATAACGAGCAATCACCAGATTCACGCCAGCAAATTGTGAAATGATAATACCGTCAGTTACAGCAAGTACTGGAGGTGTATCAATGATCACATGATCGAACATCGGTGAAATTAGATCTAAGAATTCTTTAAATTTACCAGAACTTAAAAGCTCAGATGGATTAGAAGGGCTCTTACCGCGAGTAATCACACTTAAATTTGGAATTTCAGTGGTTTTAATGATGCTGTCTAGATCACGCTGACCATTTAAATATTCAGAAAGACCTGGTTGATTGTCATGATTGAAATATTTGTTTAAATAACCACGACGTAAATCAGCATCAATAATTAAAACGCGTTTATTACTTTGTGCAAGAATTGTAGCCAAGTTGGTTGAAATGAATGATTTACCAACTTCTGGTGCAGGCCCTGAAATCATGATCAGGTTGTTTTTTGCAGATGTCAGTGCAAAGTGAATAGCAGTACGCATGCTACGTAGACTTTCAATTGCAATATCATCGCTATTTTTAACCGCAAGTACAGGAATGGTCTTTTTCTTCTTGAGTAACTTGATGCGACTTTCTTGAACAGGTGAACGTGGCACAGTGGCATAAACCGGAAGATCAAGGGTGTTCTCAATTTCTGAAGAATCTTTGATTCCTGAGCGTAGCATGTTACGTAGTAGTGCAAGTAATGTACCGAGGAAACCACCGAGAAAAATTGAAAGTATCAAGATTTGTAGTTTTTTTGGTGCAATCGGTTGAATTGGTTCTACAGCAGTATCCACAATACGGACATTACCAATTTCACCAGCTTTGGCAATTCGTAATTGTTGATAAGAGTTAAGTAGAGCAGTGTACAGCTGTTGCTTGACTTCAACTTCACGATAGAGCTGTAAATAACGACGTTGTAGGTCTGGTAATTTTTTTAAGGTGGTATTCAATTCACCAATTTTGCTATTGATTGCACCTAATTGGGCATTCATTTGTTGCATCACTGGATGTTCACTAGTGTACTTCGCAGAAGCTTCAGCAACTTTTTGCTCTAATTCAGCTTTTTGAGTTTCAAGAGTGACACTTTGAGTTAAATAGAGTTCAGATTCTTTAGTGACATCGACGGTATTAAACTCTTGACGGAATTTGTTAAATTCACGTTCTGCGACATCAAGCTGCTGTTTTAATTCAGGGAGTTGTTCGTCTAGGAATTTTAATGTTTGTGCACTTTCAGCCGAACGTCTTTCAATATTTTGATGGCTGTAGGCTGCTAAAATGGCATTTAAAACTTTTGTAATATGTTCTTTATCTTGGCCTTGATAGTTAAGGCCAAGCACGCCCGTCATTTTACCTTTTTCAGCAACAGAATAATTTGCCAAAAGACTGTCAACTGCAGCAGGTAAAGACTGTTTTTGAATTAAATAGTCATCTTTGAATTGATCTTTGCTATAAATTGAGATTTCCCAAAGACCTTCTGCTGTACGCAAAGAGCTTTTTTGGTTCAATGGTGCTGTTAAAATTGTTTGTTCAGTCTGGAGGTCAATTAAAGAAAATTTATTATCTTGAAATTGGAGACCAAGGTTCTTGTCACGATATTGTGCAGGAATATCAAATTGGCGTATTTCAAAACTTTTCTCATTATCTTTGAAAATGACAGATTTATTTTTATATTCGGTGGCATATTCATGCGGTGAAAATAAGCGATCAGTGAAAGAGTTTTCAGTACCCGAAATTTTTAAATCTAGATGTAAGTTTTGAATCACGGTGCCTAGAACTAAACGTGATTTAAGAATCTCAATTTCTGCTTGCGCTGGTTGTTTTTGATCAATCATATTAGAAAGATCACCTAATAAGGCAGCAGAAGTCCCTTTATTCTCTTCGACCTGTACTAAAGCATTGACTGCATAAGTGTCGGGGGTGGTTCTAAGATAAAGTAAGGCACAAACAAGACTTAAAATTACACATAATGCAATTAACTTCCACTGTGCAATCAGAGAGAAAAATAATTCCTTTAAATCAATTGTATCTTCTGTATTGGTATTTTGGCTCATAATCGTACATCAAAAGTTAAATTTGTTTAGTCCAATCTGCAACGCAAGATTGGATCAGTTCTGAGGTCTGGTCAAAAAAAGCTTGATCGTGCTGATATGGGTCAGGCACATTTTTACCTTGCCAATGGCCTAAACGAAAAGTCTTTCCTTTTGCAAATGGCCATGTTTGTTCAATATGCTTTTGTTGATTTGAACTCATGACTAAAATTAAATCTGATTTCTTGATCAGTTCAGCATTTAATTTTTGCGCAATGTGTCCACTCATATCGATGCCAATTTTTTGCATACAGTATTGAGCTTTTTCATCTGCTGGATGTCCAACCATGCCTGAGATTCCCGCTGAATAAATATTCAGATCGGGATGATTCTTTTTCAGAAGATATTCTGCCATAGGACTTCGGCAAATATTACCTACACACACCACCAGAATATTTTTAAATAACATTATTGACCCATTCTGTCGATGTTATAGATCATATTTGAGAAAGGAATCACCTGATTGATCACGCGCTGCCAACGTGCCAAGCCAGATGCATCAACATATACAATATCGTTGCTACGCATTCTGAACTGGTTTGCGAGTCCAAAGTCACCAATACTGGTTAAATCCAAATGATAAATTTCGGTCATCGGACTATTCATATCACTACGTACTACGTAGATTTTACCTCGACTTGCAGAAAGCGAGTTTACCCCAAGACTTTCGCCCAAGACATCACTTAAACTCATTCCTTGATCACGCATTGGTAGGGATTGATTTTTACCAGATTCACCCATTACATAAATTTTCTGATTTTCGCGTGAATTGACATAAATTGTATCGTTAGGCTGTATGAGTAGATTATGTAGTGAATAGCCAGCCTTTTCTAGCTGAATGCTATTTAAGTTGTAAGTTTGTCCTTGGCGTACCAAGGTAATAGACGTATTATCGCCAAATTGCGTATTCACACCGCCAGCAAGACCAAGTGCAGTATATACGCTGGTAGGTTGGTCGGTGAGATTAAATTGCCCACCTCTCATTACATTACCTTGGACAGAATAACGCAGGCCTTGGTAGGAAAGAACGCGAACAATCACATCTGGAGTTTTTAAATAGCGGGCAAGTTGGCTACGTAACTCCTGATTAACTTTTGTTAGGGATTTTCCGGCAGCTTTATATCGGCCAATAATAGGGAATTGAATATATCCATTTTGGTCGATTTGGTAACCGTTTGATTTTATCGCCTCTTCATTACTAATGGTATTTGTAGGTGGCGTTATTTCCGGATATGCCCATAAATAAATGGATAAAATATCACCAGAATTTAATCGATATTGTTGTTGTTGTTGTTGATTGAAAAGGTGAGCAAAATTTTGTTGATTAATCTGTGCGGGTTGAACGGCTGCTAAATTGTCTTGTGATAATTTGATGACATTTACAGTTGAACCTAGATCTGTTTGGAAAACACCTTCTTTTGGTAAATCATATGTTTGAAGACCTGATGTGATTGCACAACCCGTCATACCTAAACTGAGTGCTAACAAGAAGCTATAACGATAGTAACTCACTCGAAATCCTACTTATAAAAATAATTGAATTGTAAAAAAGGCAATCGCCTGATTTTTAAAATATATAACGCAGCATTTTATACTATGTAAAGTAAACATCCTAGGATTTGCTGTCAAAATGTGTTGCTACAGTGTAATGATTATTGTGTGAAATAAAACACATATTTGTTAATGAATACATAATAAATTCATTTAAGTAATTGGTGTTAAAAATCAAATATTAATATATTGGATAAAAAATAGACGTTGAATTTTGCAGTTATAATTTTTGATTACGAAAAATAATAATTCCCGAAAAATATAAGGGCGATTTCTGCTATATTATGAGGCGTTTTTCACATGATTAAATCATAAATTATAAGGCTCTGGAATGTTGCAACTCTCGGAACTAAAAATAGCAGTTATTGGGTTGGGCTATGTAGGTTTACCTTTAGCTGTTGAATTTGGTAAAAAAAAACCAGTTGTTGGTTTTGATATCCATCAAAAAAGAATCGATGAATTAAGAAGTGGTCAAGATCACACTTTAGAAGTTTCACCTGAAGAATTAAAAAAAGCAGAATATTTACAATTTTCAGCTGATTTGGATACTTTAAAAAGTTGTAACTTCTTTATTGTGACTGTACCAACGCCGATTGATGAATTTAAACAACCTGATTTAACGCCACTAATTAAAGCTTCACAAAGTATTGCTCAGGTACTTAAAGCAGGTGATGTCGTCGTTTATGAATCAACGGTGTATCCAGGAGCAACTGAAGAAAGTTGTATCCCTGTTTTAGAGCAAGTGTCTGGGCTTAAATTTAACCAAGACTTCTTTGCGGGTTATAGCCCTGAGCGGATCAACCCAGGTGATAAGCTGCACCGTGTAACCAATATTTTAAAAATCACCTCAGGTTCTACCCCTGAAGTGGCTGACTTTGTTGATCAAGTTTATAACTTAATTATTGAAGCAGGTACGCATAAAGCAGCTAGCATTAAAGTCGCAGAAGCGGCTAAAGTGATTGAAAACACCCAGCGTGATGTAAACATTGCCTTAATTAATGAACTGGCTGTGATCTTTAATAAAATTGGCATTGATACCGAAGCGGTATTAAAAGCAGCAGGTACCAAATGGAACTTCTTACCTTTCCGTCCGGGATTGGTGGGTGGTCACTGTATTGGTGTAGACCCGTATTACTTAACCCATAAAGCACAAGCCATTGGTTACCACCCAGAAATTATTTTAGCCGGTCGTCGTTTAAATGATGCGATGGGGGCTTATGTAGTCACTCAGCTAGTTAAAGGCATGATTAAGAAAAAAATTCAAGTTGAAGGCGCTAAAGTTTTAGTGCTTGGTTTGAGTTTTAAAGAGAACTGCCCAGATATTCGTAATACGAAAATTATTGATATTGTGCATGAACTGCAAGAATACCATATTCAAGCAGATGTCTATGATCCTTGGGTAGACGCCGCTGAAGCTGAGCACGAATATAATATCATACCAGTACAGCAGTTAGAGCAAGGTCAGTATGATGCGGTGATTTTAGCAGTTGCACATGATCAGTTTAAAGCGATGGGTGCCGCAGAAATTCGTGCATTGGGTAAAGCTGAGCATATTTTATATGACCTAAAATACGTACTTGACCAATCTGAATCTGACATCCGTTTATAATTTGAATTAAGGAATATAAAGAATGAGCCAATATCAAAGCGTATGTGAGCAATTACAGCAACATCCTAAAACGTGGTTAGTGACAGGGGTGGCTGGTTTTATTGGCTCTAATCTTTTAGAAACCTTATTAAAACTCAATCAAACGGTTGTAGGTCTAGATAACTTTGCAACAGGGCATCAACATAATTTAGACGAAGTGCAAAGCTTGGTCACTGCTGAGCAATGGGCAAAATTCCGTTTTATTGAAGGCGATATTCGTGAGTTTGCAGATTGTCAAAATGCCTGCCAAGGTGTGGACTATGTGCTACACCAAGCAGCTCTTGGTTCTGTACCACGTTCTATTGCCGACCCGATCACCACCAATGCTACCAATATTAGTGGTTTTTTAAATATGCTGACTGCAGCACGTGATGCACAAGTTTCAAGTTTTACATACGCAGCCAGTAGTTCAACTTATGGTGATCATCCTGCTTTACCTAAAGTAGAAGAAAATATTGGTAATCCTTTATCACCATATGCAGTGACCAAGTATGTAAATGAATTGTATGCCGATGTGTTTGCTCGCACTTATGGTTTTAAAGCGATTGGTTTACGTTACTTTAATGTTTTTGGTAAACGCCAAGATCCAAATGGTGCCTATGCAGCAGTTATTCCAAAATGGACAGCAGCCATGATTGCGGGCGATGATGTATTTATTAATGGCGATGGTGAAACCAGCCGAGATTTCTGTTTTATTGAAAATACGGTTCAAGCCAATATTTTAGCGGCAACTGCATCCGATGAAGCTAAAAACCAAGTGTATAACGTGGCTGTAGGTGATCGTACAACTTTAAATGATTTATTTAATGCCATTAAAGCGTCATTAAATGCTAATGGTGTAAGCTATTCAAAACAACCTGTATATCGTGATTTTAGAGCAGGTGATGTACGCCATTCTCAAGCAAGTATTGAAAAAATTAAAAATATGCTTGGTTATAATCCTAATTTTGTTATTTCACAAGGAATTGATTTAGCAATGCCTTGGTATATAAACTTTAGTAAGTAAATATGCTTAATAGAGTTAAGGCATTTAAAAACCGTATAAGTGCCAATAAAGATGGAAAAGCTTTAGCTAGTAACTTTGGTTATCTAATGATAATGCAGATAACAGGTTACATTTTTCCATTGCTTACTATTCCTTATTTAGCAAAAGTCATTGGTGTAGATGGCTTTGGTAAAATTGCTTTTGCAGCAGCAGTAATAGTCTGGTTTCAGACCATTACTGATTGGGGATTTAGCTATACAGCAACCCGTGATGTGGCGCGTAATAGAGACAGTTTAGAGAAGGTTTCAGAAATTTTTTCTAATGTATTGTGGGCTAAAAGCTTACTTGCTTTAGTATCTTTTATCATACTTTATATCATCACTGAGCTTATTCCTTATTTAAAGGAAAATCAGATTTTGTTATTTATTACTTTTATACTGGTGCCAGCCAAAATTTTATTTGCAGATTGGTTCTTCCAGGCAATTGAGAAAATGAAGTTTATTACAATTTTTGATTTAATTTCTAAAGCAATTTTTACATTATGTGTTTTTATTTTTGTTAAAGAAAAAAATGACTTTATTTTACAGCCATTATTTTTAAGTCTAGGTTCAATATCGGTAGGATTGGCTTCATTTTATCTAATTGTATTCAAATTTAAGATTAAGATATTATCACCTAACTACCTAGAAATAATAAGTACTATAAAAAATAGTAAAGATGTATTCATAAATAATATAATACCAAACTTTTATAATAGTTTCTCATCAGTACTTCTTGGTTTCTGGGGAGGAAGTATAGCAAATGGTTTACTAGATGCAGGTAGTAAATTTGCTAATATTGCTCAACAGTTTATTAATATATTATCACGAGTATTTTTTCCATTTTTGTCTAGAAGGTCAAATAAACATAATATCTATGCGAAAATAAATATTTTTATTTCAGTTGTATCTGCTATTTTATTAATTGCTTTAGCACCCTTTATTATTAGAATATTTTTTACTCCTGAATTTTATGGTGCAATACCAGTTTTACAAATTATTGCATTTTCTTTAATTTTTCAAACATTAATTAGTACCTATGGTCTGAATTATTTGATAATTCATGGTTTTGAAAAAACTTTAAGAAATATTACTATTGTATGCTCAATTGCTGGTTTTGTTTTTTCATTTCCACTCATTTATTTTTATAATTTCTTAGGTGCAGCTATTTTAATTGCAGGAACTAGAACCATTCTAGGTTTATGTATTATGTATAAAGCTAAAGCTATTCAACGGAGTATTTTAGCAAAATGAAAATTGCTATCCATCATAATCCTCATAGTTTTTCTGATCGCTGGATAAAATATTGTGAAAAAGAAAAAATTGAATATAAAGTAGTAGATGCTTTTGATAGTAATATCATTGAGCAACTCAAAGATTTTGATATTTTTATGTGGCATCATCATCATGCGCAATATAAAGATGTGCTAACGGCTAAAAGAATATTATTTGCTCTAGAACATGCAGGAATTAAAGTATTTCCTGATTTTAAAACGGGTTGGCATTTTGATGATAAAGTAGCTCAAAAATATTTGTTAGAAGCAATAGAAGCACCATTAGTACCAAGCTATGTATTTTATGATAAAAAGCAAGCTTTAGCTTGGGCAAAAAACACCTCTTATCCTAAAGTTTTTAAACTAAAAGGTGGTGCTGGCGCCTCTAATGTTAAGTTAGTAAAAAATTTTAATCAAGCCAGTACTCTTATTTATAAGTCTTTCGGTAAGGGATTTAAGCAATATAATGGTATAGAAGCTTTAAAAGAAAAAGTCAGAAAATTAAAAATAGGTAAAGAAAATTTTACAAATGTTTTAAAAGCATTCATAAGAGTCTTTATACCTACTGAATTTTCTAGACACCAACCTGCAGAAAGAGGCTACGTATATTTTCAAGACTTTATGCCTAACAATGATCTAGATATTCGTGTAATTATTATAGGAAATAAGGCTTTTGCTATAAAGCGTTTAGTCAGAGAAAATGACTTTAGGGCATCAGGTAGTGGAGAAATTGATTATACTAATAATATAAATTTAGATTGTTTAAAAACAGCATTTGAAATTCACAATAAAATAAAATCCCAATGTACAGCTTTTGATTTTATTTTTTCTGAAGATAATAAACCACTAATTGTAGAAATTAGTTATGGTTTCTCAGTAGAAGCATATGATAAGTGCCAAGGTTATTGGGATGAAAATTTAAATTGGTATGAAAATAGCTTTAACCCACAAAATTGGATGCTTAAACTATTAATAGGAAAATGAATTTTTTATGTTTAGGTTATTTTATTTTTTTTCAATAATTATATTATTTATAATTAAGCCTGACAAATATAGTGCTTTTGATTATGAATATAATTTCATTTTAGGAATATATTATTCCGTCATATTTTTAGCTTTTCTACTAGAGCAAAGGTTAAAGGATAGTAACTGGTTAAGATTTGACGTTATCTTTCTATTAGGTTACACAATTGTTCATTTTCAAATACCATTCTTAGCATCACTTGGTATTGAGCCATCTAATCCTTCATTTGTCTGGCTTAATAAAGAAGTAGTAAATTATTCTACTTGGATGAGTACATTAAGTATTGTTATATGGATATTTGCATATTCTTTAATATCAAAAAGAGTCATTTTAAAAAATGAATCTGATTATTTAACAATTAATTATAAGTTGTACGATAATATTTTAATTTTTGTATTTGTAGGTTTTATATTAACTGTAGGTAATAATTTTCTAAAAGGTGCTTATGATGTAAATAGCTGGGGAGGTGGGGCAACTTATTTTTTATTAATACTTAAAGTTATGATATATTTAAGAATAATCTATTTTTTTCAAGATATAAATAAAAATATTTCTTTTAAAGAGATACTGAGAAAAATTATATCTAATAAACTTTTTGTTACAGTTTTAAGTGCATATACATTATTATTTTTTTTTACAGGATCAAGAGGAGAGGTGCTAAGAATAGCACTTATATTAGCTTTTTCTTATTCAATTTTCATAAAAAAAATATCTTTTAAATTTATTTTATTGTCAATTGTAATTGGCTCAATTATTTTTACATTAATGGGTCTAGGACGTGGACGAGATGCAAATGAATTGAGTGATCAAAATATTTTACAAAGGGGTTATGCTGAATTAAAAGAAAAAGATACAAATATAAATTTCACCGAGGAATTAGCATATTCAGTTCGGATCCAATATAGGGCTGTTGATGTTGTTCCAGATAGTCATCCCTATTTATATGGTGTTATTTATTTACCTACTATAGTGAGTGCTATACCTTTTGCTAGTGGATTTTTCGTTAAAAATTTTGATATTCCTGATGCATATTTAGATTCAGCTAATTTCTTTACTTATCTTGGTCAAGGAAATAATGTTACGTATGGAGAAGGCTCGGAAATTTTAGCAGATATTTATATTAATTTTGGATTATATGGTGTATTTTTTATTATGTTTTTATTTGGAGCTATATCTGCAAAAGTTTCGAATGAAGCAAAGAATAAAAGGATTAATTACTTATTGATTTATTCAATATTATTAATGTCTGCCATTGCGATTAATAGGGGGACTATTTTTTATTTTTATAAAGATATAGTTTATATACTGTTTTTACATTATTTTTTCTCTGGAAAAATAAAATGGTTAAGATAAAACAGCTTAATTTTTTAAATTATATTCTTTATGCTTTTAGAGTATATTTTATAATATTTTTTTATTTAAAGTATAATAGACTTCTTTCATAATTCATTTTTTGCTCAGCTCTAAATTATAGATTCCTGCAATTAAATTGAATCTTAAGCCCAGTCTTTTTCCTCGATTACGATATCGCTCGGCAAGGATTTTGAAAGTTTT
>NZ_VPBM01000025.1:0-51445 GCF_013418745.1 Acinetobacter sp. YH12126
AATTACTGACAAAAATTTGCTCAAATAAACTTCGAGTAATTTCTACCATCAATCAATGAAAATAATTTCGATCAATCAATCAGTAAAAATCCACACAAGTTGTTCTTCATAATCTCTTAATGATCTTTCTAACATCTCGTCAATGCTAGAAGCTGGACTTCGATAAACTTAACAACTTAACGCTTTGCGTTTCGTTCGTTTCCGTCTATCTCGTCGGTATGGTGCTCATTATAGGGCAATTTCTTACACGTGCAAGTGCTTTTCACTCACAAAGAACACGAGTGTTTTATTTTTATGCACCATTATGGTTCAAAAAACACACTTTACTTACATAAATACATGATATTTATTACAAATATCATGTAAAATATTTTTCCTATTTTGTGCGCTTAGTTTTTTACAGGTGCTGCTTTAATCACCACACTCTGTATAACTACTGGGTTTACAGGGACATTCTGGTGCATTCCATAGTTCGCAGTTGGAACTTTTACGATTTTATCGACGATATCCATACCTTTAGTGACCTTACCAAAAACAGCATATCCCGCATTCATTGCACTTTTATTGAGAAAGTCATTGTCTGCAACATTAATAAAGAACTGACTACTTGCTGAATCAGGATGATTCATCCGTGCCATTGCCAATGTGCCGCGCTTATTATTCAAGCCATTACTTGATTCATTCTTAATCGCCGCTTTTGTTGGTTTCTCCTGCATTTTGACATCCATGCCCCCACCCTGAACCATAAATCCAGGAATCACGCGATGAAAGATTGTACCGTTATAAAATTTTTCTTTTGCATAGCTTTCAAAGTTTTTTGCTGAGATAGGTGCCTTGTCATTGAATAGTTCAATTTCAATATTGCCTTGAGAGGTTTTCATTTCGACAATAGTATTGGCAGCAAAACTGCTTAAGCTCACACAGCCAAGTGCTACAGTAAATAAAATCTGTTTTAACATTTGCTAACTCTTCTGATTGATCTCGTACTTGTTATTGACTGTATATTAGTCTTTGATGATTAAAAAGTAATTATTCTGCCATTATTAAAACGAGAACAATGATGACGCAAATAATACCGTCGGACACTCCATTAACACATTTACCACCTTGGCAACTGCGTGGCGATGCTTTTATTTTAAATTATTGGCTCTCTCCGAGTTTTATCCAACAAGCGCAAATGTTCCGTTTAGCGACATCAGCTTTGGGTCGTGTGGTTCAGGTGTTATTGGTCCGATACCATGATTCGCCTGTGGGTCCTTATGACGAATTGCTGATTTTAGATCACCCTTTATGGAGTAAGAAAAGGTTAAGTTCGATACCTAAGATTTATGTTTCGACAGATATCTCTGTCATTCATGGCCAAAAACTCTGGGGTATTCCTAAAGAGTTGGCAAAGTTTGAATGGCAACAACATGACAATGAAGTGGTCTGTACTATAGAAGTTGAACAACAAAAGATGCAGATCCGTTTAAAAAAATCACGTTCACAGCGTTCTTTCTATATTAATAGTCATCATATCCCTGCAGCGATGTTGCAAATCAGACAAGCGTGGGAAGGTAAGCGCTATCAATTTTCACCGAAGTTTCGCGGACGGCTATCTAAACTGAAACAGGTAGAATGGCACAACACACAGGACATTTTTCCAAATTTTTCTGAAGCACGATTATTGCAAAGCTTTTATGTCCCAGAATTTAGCCTCGTTTTTCCTGCTGCAAAAATCCAAGATAAATAACCCAATAAATAAAAACCCAGTGTTTCACGTGAAACACTGGGTTTACTTTATATAAAGGAATGATTAGCTACGTTTATCCCAAAATTTACGGAACTTCGTACTGATCTCGATCACGTATTTTTTAGCTCGGTGCGAAACCGGGGTTAAATTGATAAAACCATGGGTTTGATCGGTATATTCTTGATAAAACACTTTCACCCCTTGCTGACGGAGTTTATGCGAATAAATTTCACCTTCGTCATGTAAAACGTCATGCCCTGCTGTCACGATATACGCGGGTGCGATACCTGCCAATTTTCCATAGGTTGGTGAAATTAATGGATCATCTAAGGCCACTGCATGTTGTTCTGCATATAAAGCCGTTACGACATCAATATCTTTTTCAGTCAGAACCAAACCATCTTTATAAGCATAGAAAGATGGGTGGCGACTTTTGAAATCCACCACAGGATAAATTAATAGCTGAGCTTGCGGGGCAAAAACTTTCTGAGCACTGCGCTGCGCAACCGCAGTAGCAATATTGCCGCCTGCACTATCCCCTGCCACCGCAATTCGATTTTTTAGAATTTTAAACTGACGACTATTTTGATAAGTCCAAGCCAAGGCATCTTCACAACTTTGCATTAATTGAGCTGGGCTGGCCTCTGGCGTGAGTGGATAATCAATACTTAAGACTTGTGCTTTGGCATGCACGGCCAATAAACGACAAACTTCATCATGCGTGTCTAAACCACCCACCACAAAACCACCACCATGATAGAACACGATCATCGGTAATTTTTTATTTGGAGCAGGATGATAATGACGCGCAAACAGCGTAGCACTTTGTAAAGGTAGACGTATATCTTGCACTTGTTTCACAAAGGTCGGCTTGGTCTTGATCGACTCCATCTGTAAATCAAATAATTTACGAGACTTCACATAGTCTTCGGTCACAAAGCCTGACTTACCTTGCTTGAGTTGAGCCGCCATCATGCATTTCACCAGCGGATCTAATTCTGGAAAAATAAACGGATAATCGAGACGTTTTGAGAGGCTTTCTTTGGCAAAGTTAGGAAGACGATCAAGTAACCGAGCAGCCGTACCTTGGCCTTTATCTTTCATATTTTTAAGTGATTCATTCAATGCAAACATGCTCTATCCTTCGAATTATGCTCTTCATACTTTCTACATGATCTAGGTCAAATGTGACCATATTCACATATAAGTCTCAACATCGACATACATAGTACAGACCTAGTTAAGCTAATCTTCTTTTATAGAGTTGTCATTGACAATTTACCCAAGTTTTATGGGTTGATTATGCTAACCCATTCTCGATAAAGGATACTCACCATGGCTAAAAAGATCATCCTTCTGTCTTTTGCGACTGCTTTTTTGGCTGTAGGCTGCGTAGCATTCCCTGAAGATGGTTACTACGATGGACGTTATGATCAACGTTATGACCGCCGTTATGATAATAATGATCGACGCTATGACAATCGTTATGATCGCCGTTATGACAGTCGTTATGAACAAGACCGCCGTACATGGGAACGTCAGCAACAACAACGTAATCGTTTAGAGCTCGAACGTAGAAAGCAGCAACTTGACCAGCGTAACTGGGAACAAAATCGTAAAAATCAACAAGAGTGGGATCGTCGTAAAAACGAACTCGAACGTCAACGTCTAGAACAACAGCGTAAATACTCTGAAGCTGAACGTCGTAAACGTGCTGAACAAGATCGTCAAAAAGTCAGCAAAGAGCGTCAGCGCTTAGAAGAACAGCGCCGTAAAGCCAGTCAAGATCGTAGAAAACAAATTGAGCAAGAGCGCAAAAAAAATATTCAAGATTTAAGAAAGGCATCAGATCAACAACGTAAAGCGGCTGAAGAACGTCGTCGCGCGTGGGAAAATCGCCGTTAATTGTTGTTTTTGCAGATCGGTTAAAAGTAAAAAGCTCATCTACATGATGGGCTTTTTTTTCATTCACTAAAAATAGAAAAGGTAAAAAAAGCAATAGAAAAAAAATAGACAGAAGAGGCATCCTATCTTCTGTCTATTCTTGACTGCCTGTTGTTACAGGTCAGAGAGCATTAAACAATCTTATTGCTGAACTGTAGGTTGCGGTGCAGGCGCAGATTGAACTTCAGCACCTTGAGCTGATGGATCTGCTTGAACCACAGCACCCGATTGCTCTGTCGTTACAGATGCTTCAGTTGCAGACGTTACTTGTGCGGTTTCTGGAGATTCTACAGTTTCTTGAGAAGTACAACCTACCGCAGCTAAACCGAAACCTAAAACTGCGACAGCGAATAAACCAATTTTTTTCATCTTCATTATTTCCTTCATTGAATCATTAAAAGCAAAGCTCAACTTTGCCCGAGTCATAATGGAAAATAATTCTGTGAAGTTCCCACCTTCTAAGTTGTACTTTGTACGAGACACGGTACAGCTTATGAAATGTTTTATTAATCAAGCAGTTTTCTTTTATATTGAGGCTTTACATCATTTATTTAACTCAAGTGCTTTGTTTTTTATTAATAAAATAAATATACATGGTTTTAAATCAAGCGTGATCTCAGCTTTTGAATACAACAAAGTCCAACAAAACTTGCAACTCAGTTACTTAAGTGGCTGTTTTTATAAATTTCATGCAAAAAAAAGCCTGCTTATGAGAGAAGCAGGCCATGAAAAACACATTTGAAATAAATTAAGAAACTACAGCGATAGAATCTGAAACAAAGAATACTGTGCTGATCATTTTTTGTGAAATATTTAATAAAACTGATACTAAGAGTTTTTATGTATAAATATTAACCACTATTTTTTGAGGCAAAAAAAATGCTGATTCTTGGGAAATCAGCATGGAAAAGTGTTTCTAAAATCTAGAGGTAGTCACCATATCCCTCTCTCCAGTGGATATGGTCACTTCCGATAGATAAATTATGCAAATTTTCAGGCACAAAGAGAAACCGTTAAAATTTATGATGAAAATCTATAAATCCGATCAAAATATGATTATACATTCAAATCAATAATTTATATTTTCATAGAATTTAATTTTGCAGTCGATATTTGGCTGAAAAACCATTTATTTGAATAAAAAATTGCATTTAATCGCTGACTTCGCTTGAATTTTTATACCCTGCCCCGATTTCTTTTATTAATCATGAATTCAAAACGCATGGCAGTTACGCATCGATGTCGTTTGAACGCACAGCTATAAGGACTGAACATGTTTAAGAACCCATTTAAACGGAGTAAATCAATGGCGACTGAGCAAAACCAAGACGCTCAAGATCTTCAACAAGAGCAAGCAGAACAGCAAACTCAAGCTGAAAACGAGCAAGCTGAAGTTTCAGTTGAAGATTTACAAGCACAAATCACCAATTTAGAAGAAAGCTTAAAACTTGAAAAAGCACGTACTGCAAATGCCGTATATGAAGCGCAAAAAAGTGTAGAGCGCATTCAACGCGAATCTGAAAAGCATAAAGATACTGTGCTGGAAAAATTTGCAAAACAATTACTTGAGTCAGTTGATAACCTTGAACGCGCGATTGCTGCGGCAGGTGATGAAAAATCAGGTTTATCTGAAGGTGTAGAACTTACACTGAAATCATTGCTCAGCACTTTAGAAAAATTTGGTGTGGTTGCTGTGGATACTGCAAATGGTTTCAATGCAGATCTTCATCAGGCTGTGGGCATCGATCCAAATGCCAAATCGAATGAAATTGGGACAGTATTGCAAAAAGGCTATAGTTTAAACGGTCGCCTATTACGCCCTGCTATGGTTATGGTTGGTGCATAAAGACAAATTTTATGAGACGAATTAAAAATTTTAACCAATATTACTTGAAAATTTTTGATTGGCTCTCATATCGGATAACAAGCGAAAACATCGTAAAAGAATTTTAGAGGAAACATCCAAATGGCGAAAATCATTGGTATTGACTTAGGTACTACAAACTCTTGCGTAGCAGTACTTGAAGGCGACAAAGTAAAAGTAATCGACAACGCTGAAGGCGCTCGTACAACCCCATCTATTATTGCGTATAAAGACGGCGAGATCCTTGTCGGTCAATCTGCTAAGCGTCAAGCAGTGACTAACCCTAAAAACACATTATTTGCAATCAAACGTTTGATCGGTCGTAAGTACCAAGACCAAGCTGTGCAAAAAGATATCGGCCTTGTACCTTACAAAATCATCAAAGCTGACAATGGCGATGCTTGGGTTGATGTAAACGACAAGAAACTTGCACCACAACAAATCTCTGCTGAAATCTTGAAAAAGATGAAAAAAACAGCTGAAGACTACCTTGGTGAAACAGTAACTGAAGCGGTAATTACTGTTCCTGCGTACTTTAACGATGCTCAACGTCAAGCGACTAAAGATGCAGGTAAAATTGCTGGTTTAGATGTTAAACGTATCATCAACGAACCAACAGCTGCTGCACTTGCGTTCGGTATGGACAAAAAAGAAGGCGACCGTAAAGTTGCGGTTTACGACTTAGGTGGTGGTACTTTCGACGTATCAATCATTGAAATCGCTGACCTTGATGGCGACCAACAAATCGAAGTGTTGTCTACAAACGGTGATACATTCCTTGGTGGTGAAGACTTCGATAATGCATTAATTGAATACTTGGTTGAAGAGTTCAAGAAAGAACAAAGCGTAAACTTGAAACAAGATCCGCTTGCACTTCAACGTTTAAAAGAAGCTGCTGAAAAAGCAAAAATCGAGCTTTCTTCTTCGAATGCAACAGAAATCAACCTTCCATACATCACAGCAGATGCGACTGGTCCTAAACACTTAGTGATCAACGTGACTCGCTCTAAACTTGAAGGTTTAGTTGCTGAATTGGTTGCTCGTACAATTGAACCATGTAAGATTGCACTTAAAGATGCAGGTCTTTCAACCTCTGACATCTCTGACGTAATCTTGGTGGGTGGTCAGTCTCGTATGCCACTTGTACAACAAAAAGTACAAGAGTTCTTCGGCCGTGAGCCACGTAAAGACGTGAACCCAGATGAAGCTGTAGCGATGGGTGCTGCGATTCAAGGTGCAGTACTTTCAGGTGATAAAACTGACGTACTTCTTCTTGACGTAACTCCGCTTACACTTGGTATTGAAACAATGGGTGGCGTGTTAACAGCGATCATTGAGAAAAACACGACGATTCCTGCGAAGAAATCTCAAGTGTTCTCAACTGCTGCAGACAACCAACCAGCTGTAGACATTTCAGTTTACCAAGGTGAACGTAAAATGGCTCAACAAAACAAATTGTTGGGTAACTTCCAATTGGGCGATATTCCACCTGCTCCACGTGGTGTACCACAAATTGAAGTATCATTTGACATCAACGCTGATGGTATCTTGAAAGTATCTGCAAAAGATAAGAGCACAGGTAAAGAGCAATCAATTCAAATTAAAGCTAACTCTGGTTTGAGCGATGCTGAAATTGAAGCGATGATCAAAGATGCTGAAGCGAATGCTGAAGAAGATCGTAAATTTGAAGAATTAGCGAAAGCACGTAACGAAGCTGATGCACTTGTTTCTTCTGCTCAAAAAGCAGTAAAAGATCTTGGTGAACAGGTAACTGCTGATGAGAAATCTGCAATCGATGCTGCTGTAGCTGAGCTCGAAGCAGCGACTAAAGAAAACGATGTAGATGCAATCAAAGCGAAAACTGAAGCACTTCAAAACATCATTATGCCGATCACTCAACGTGCTTATGAAGCTGCACAAGGTCAAGGCGGTGCTGAAGGTTTTGATCCTAACGCTTTCCAAGGCGCTGAAGGTCAAGCTCAAAAAGCAGATGACGGCGTTGTAGATGCTGAGTTCACTGAAGTGAAAGATGACAAAAAATAATTTGTCGCTTTAACTGAGTCTTTCAAAGCTCAAAAAGACCGCGCGAAAGCGCGGTTTTTTTTGTGGATGATTTTATCTGCATCAGGCAATATTCAAATAACACGCTAAAGTTCAAACAGCCACATTCTTCTCGACTGCCAATCTGTCTATACTTAGATTTGCATAGCGCTAAATTTCAGTTAAATTAATGCAAAATAATCAAGTTTTGCGACGCTATGCGTTTGATTTTAATTATTGTTGTCATCGTTTTGAGTACTTGGTGGATCTATCAAACCAAGCAGCATCCTCAACTGAAATTTAATTCAATTTCAGATCGACTTTTACACCCTCTCGATACCCGACTGCGTTATCGGGTTGCTGATGTCGATCCGCGTTTTGGATTAAGCCAGCAACAAGTCATTCAACTTAGCCAAGAAGCCGCAGAGATATGGCATAAAGGGACATTCAAACCGTTATTTATCTATGACCCAAATGCACAACTGGCGATCCATCTAATTTATGATGATCGCCAAGAACAATACAATGCCTATAAGCAAGTCCAAAAGACCTTAGCCGCAGATAAAGCCCGTAATGATTTATATGCCGAGAACTTAGCAAATTCGAGAAAAGGTCTGGAGATGAATGAGCAACAGCTCCGATCAAAACAAGCCATGATTCGTGCGGAAATCGCACAGCTGTCGCAAGAACGTATGAATTGGAGCCGAATAGAGCATGCACAAGGCCCCAATATGCAACGCGTTGAAAGAGAACTTGAGCAAGTTAAAGCACAAGCGATGCAATTAGACCAAGAAATAGATCGATTTAATCAGCAAAATGATCAATTTAACCAACAAGTCTTAAGCTATAACCAGCAAATCGATCAATATAATGCAGGCGTGATACAAGCCAGTCAGCGCTTTCCTGCTCGAGAGTTTCATAAAGGCGTTTTTATGGGGGATCAGATTCAGATTTATCAATTTGATGCCGAAGATGATTTACGCCTTACCCTTGCCCACGAACTCGGACATGCTCTCGGCTTATCTCACCATAATGACCCTGCTGCATTAATGTACCCAATCTTAGGCGCGCAACAATTAGAAAACTTTAAACTGATGCCAGCAGACCAAGGCTTACTATATTATCGTTAGAACACCCTGAGCAAAAAAAACCATACAATCTATAAGGATATTATAGGATTCACCAACAATAATTAGCATTTCATGTTATTGTTGATTTGCAATAATTCCCTTATATCAATGACATCTTACGTGGAGAGCAATGTGAGTTACTACCATATCTTAATTGAAGTGAATGACCACATCAGCACGATTGAACAAACCCGTGATATTGAGATTTTTGATATTACAGACATTCAACCTTATCTCCATGCGGTACTTTTACCCTTTTTTAATGAGCAATTAATTGAGCTCGAAGACGAAAATCTTGAGTTTAAAGATGTCTTGCATTTACAGGTCAAACAAACCCTATTGCCGATCCGTGACCTCATCGAAGAAGAACAACGCCTGCTTCCGAGTGATACCGATGTCACCATTACGGCATATGAAATTTTTAATAATTATCAATTGACTCAAGACGTGACTACCGTAATTTTAGATCTATTAGAAGCACTAAAATTTGAAGCCTAATATCGATTTTAAACATTAAAAAAGCCCTCTAAATGAGGGCTTTTTATGGCTCAATTCATCATCGCGATTAGATCGAGAATGAAGATCCACATCCACACGTGGTTGTCGCATTCGGGTTTTGAACCACAAATCGAGAACCTTCAAGACCTTCAATATAGTCGACTGTTGAACCAACTAAATATTGATAGCTCAGTGAATCAACCAACATCTTCACATCACCATTGATAAATTCAGCATCATCTTCGTTTTGGCTTTCAGCAAAATTAAACCCATATGAGAAACCTGAACAACCACCACCAGTCACATATACACGTAACATAAGGTCTTGATTACCTTCACTCTCACGCAATTGGCGTACTTTATTGGCAGCATTGTCAGTCAGCACAAGTGCTTGAGCATTCATGATGGATTCCTCTGAGTCATTGGGTGTCTTTTAAAAAGAAAAGACCATATTTCAAGTATAACATACTCAATATATGGTCAGTCTTCACAGTTTAAAGTTAAATCAGAGTATTTTTCTCAAGATTCATTTAAAACTTATTTATAGTTTTCTTCCTGTAATGCGCATTCGAAGTTTTTCGGATCTTGTTTACAGCGGAATTGCCATAATAGTTTCATCATTCGCTTGTCGTAGATACCACGTTTAGTCAAATCGATACGCGCTTCACGCATCATTTTTTGATAACCAGCTTTGTCTGCTGTTGGAACATCCATCCAATATTTGGCTGGAATTTCTGACTTCATTTTGCCTAATATCGTGAATGCACGAGGTAATTGTGTTTTGACCCAATCACGTGATTTTTGCCCATACCCCGCTGGGAATTTATCTGGGCGAATAATAATATTTCCCGTCACTTGTAAAATTGGATAATTGACAATTGCGCCTTTGCTGCCTAAACCTTTATGTAATTCTAATGGTTTGAACACAGCTGCAGGAGCACCAATAATATCCACCTGACCATTGTTAAATTTAGCGCCAAAATTGGTTACATCGGCACTGACCGCTTGAGCCCCGACCTGCTGCACCATAATTTTCTGTGCTTCATCGTAGTCAAGCACCGCAATTTTTTTACCTGCGGCTTTAGCGACAGTATTGATACTACGATCATTCACCAACAGGTAGGCATCACCAACAGGTATCACACCTGCCACTTCATATTTACTATTAACCATGCTCTTCGCAAATATTGGACTTGCAAGACCTTGCATAACTTTTACGGCCAATTTCAAATCTGGAATCGCACCAATGGCATCTAAAGAACCGGTAAAATTATTGAATTGGCGACCACGCATACCAGTAACACTAATCCCATCACATTTACCGGCTTTAAAATCTTCTGCAATCACCGCTTCATTTTGACCGACGCGGAGCTCAATGTCTGCGCCCCAGTTTTTTGCCGCCAATTGATAATCTTTCATCAGGGTAAAAACATCACCATTTTTACCGACCAAATCAAATACGCATACCACTTGCTTCGCTTGAGCTACGCCATTTACCGCTATTAATGCAGCAGCAACACTCAATGCCTTTGTCCATTGTTTCATACTGACTTTCCTTGTTTTTTACTGTTTTTGTTTTTAACCATTTTTTGAATTTTGGGTCATGCTGAGTTCGATTCAATTGACTCACAGCCCACGATTTGAATTTAGATTACCTGAATATTTTGCTCACTCAATGGCGAGAATGACCTGTAGATTTGCAAAAAAAAGTCTGGATAAATCCAGACTTTTTTCTTTAAATATCAGCTTATTCGCCGCCAAGTGAACATTCAAAATTGGCTTTATCGACAGAACAACGTGCCTTTTTCAAAACAGACATCATGCCTGCATCATAAATGCCACGCTTCGTCATATCCATACGACCTTCACGCAGTAATTTTTGATATTTGGTTTTATCTTCTGCACTTAAGTTCAGTTTATATTTCGCAGGAATACCCGCTTCTAGACGGTTAATCATCGCGATACTCTTCGGTAAGTGTTTCACAAACCAATCACGAGATTTTTGACCAAAGCCTGCAGGAAACTGATCAGGACGAATAATAAAGTCCGCAGTCACTTGTAAAACTGGGAAGTTAAACATCGCACCATTGGTACCTAAACCTTTATAGATCTCTAATGGTTTGTAGGCATATGCAGGCGCACCCACCATATCCACCTGACCATTATTAAACTTCGCCACAAAGTTAGATACATCTGAAATCACAGCTTGAGCGCCGACACGTTGCACCATGATTTTTTGTGCTTCGTCATAGCCTAAAACTGCAAACTTTTTACCTGCTGCTTTTTCAATTGAGTCAATTTTTTTGTCTTTGACAAAGATGAATGCTGAACCTAGTGGGGCAATACCCGCCACTTCGTATTTCTTACCACCTAGATTGCTGACCATTTTTGCAGCATTACGTTGGTCTAATGCAAAGGTAATCGCACGTTGTGCAATCGCATTGCTCGGTGCGCCACCCAGCGCATCAATAGAGCCTGCAAATTTATTGTACTGACGGGCACGCATCGCCGTCATAAATACACCGTCACATTTACCCGCTTTAAAGTCATTGTCAGCTACTGCTTCGTCTTGACGCGGAATTAAGTTAATTTCAGCACCCCAGCCTTTTGCTGCAAGCGCCCATTCCTGAGCCATTTGATATGACTCGCCTGACTTACCTAGTAAGTCAAATACACAGATATCTACTTTTGCTGCCTGAGCCGAACCAGCAAAGCCAATTGCAGCAAACGTAGCCAATGATAGGAGCGTTTTTTTCATTCTATTTTCCTTTCAAATCTTTTTATGGTTCAGAGGTGTCCTTACACAAGCCCGATATTAAGCAAGTTAATTTAAAAAAAATAGAGCATTTACTCCATTTATTTATGTCATTTTAGCATATTCTGTTTTTCTGTGATGTATATCACTTTTTATTCAAAGTGAAATTATAAATATAATCATCATCTTATCTTTCCAAAAATGGCTTTTCACATTTACAGCGATTGCATCAAAATTTACAAAGAAATACAGAAAAAAGCTTATTCACCCGCCACTGAACACTCAAAATTAGTTCGCTCAATCGTACAACGGGCTTTTTTCAGTACCGTCATCATAGTGGAGTCATAGATCCCTTGTTTGGTTAAATCCATCCGTCCTTCACGCAATATTTTCTGATACTTCAACTGATCATCTTTGCTGAGATTCATCTTATATTTGGCAGGAATTTCAGCTTCCATACGTTTCACCATGGCAAAACTTTTTGGTAATTGCTTAACAAACCATTGCCGAGAAGGTTCAGCAAAACCTTCTGGGAATTTATTATTACGAATAATCAGGTCTGCCGTGACATTCACCACAGGAAAATTCACCATCGCTCCGGTAGTGCCTAAGCCTTTTGAAATTTCGAGTGGCTTAAAGGCATAAGCTGGCGCAGCCACAATTTCAACTTCGGCCTGATTAAACTTGCGAATAAAATTAGAAATTTCCGACATCACTGGCACAGCGCCAACACGGTCGACCATCACTTTTTGCGCATAGTCATAATGCAAAATGGCAAATTTCTTACCTTCAGCTTTTTCTAAATTATTGATATTGCGATCACGGACAAAAATGTAGGCTGAACCAATTTGCCCGATCCCTGCCACTTCATAACTATCTTTACCTAGATTGCTAATCAGTCGTTTACTGTTCCGTTTATCTAAGACATAGGTAATGGCTTTTTGCGCGATGGTATTATTCGGTACACCGCCAATGGCATCAATCGAACCGGCAAATTTGTTATACGCACGTGCCCGCATCGAGGTCATATAAAACGCGTCACATTTCCCTTCTTTAAAATCTTTATCGACTTTGGATTCATCTTGATATGAAATCAGTTGAACTTGTGCTCCCCATGCCTTACTGGCCAGAGACCACTCTTCCATCAGCTTATAAGATTCCCCCGCTTTTCCAAGTAAATCGAACACACAAACCTTCTGATTGGCATAGCTTTGTGCAGACATCACACCTGAAAGAAGCGATAAAATTAAAATTCCTTTTCTCATTTCTTATATTCCCAATATGTTTTATTAATCCATTTAAAACAACAACTTGAAATATTTTTTTAATACTAAAGCCCGTTCAATATACCTAAATACGTGGAATCTGTCACATTTTTTCAGATGGTTGCGATGCTTTGTTTTTTCTTTTGCAAAGCCATCCATTAGAATAGCCCCACATTCTTCTTGTTTAGTTAGTTCCATGATTCAGTTAGACCAACTTTCCATTCGTCGCGGTGGGCGTGTTTTATTTCAAAAAGCATCTATGCAATTGCATCCAGGCTGGAAAATCGGCTTAACCGGTGTAAATGGTGCGGGTAAATCGACTCTTTTTTCTGCGCTTTTAGGTGGAATGGAATCTGATGGCGGCTCATTGACTCGTCCTGCGGTATGGACCGTCGCGCATATGGCACAAGAAATCAAAGCACTCGATATGAAAGCGATTGATTTCGTTCTATCAGGCGATGAAGAATATTGGGATATACAACATAAACTTGAACATCCAGAACAATTAGACAATGAAGCGTTGGCACACTTATATGGCCGATTTGATGAAATCCATGGCTATACAGCACCATCCAAAGCCTCACAACTGATGGCTGGTCTGGGTTTCTTTGAACATCAGTCGCAGCTCAATGTTTCAAGCTTTTCTGGTGGTTGGCGTATGCGTTTAAACCTTGCGCGTACCCTGATGAGCCGTTCCGACCTCTTATTACTCGATGAACCAACCAACCACTTAGACTTAGATGCGATTTTGTGGTTAGAAGATTGGTTAAAAGCTTACGAAGGTACACTAATCTTGATTTCACATGACCGTGATTTCTTAGATGCGGTGACTGATCATATTTTACATATCGAAAATCAAGAGCTGACACTTTACACCGGCAACTATTCGACCTTTGAACGCACCCGCTCTGAGCGCTTGGCACAACAACAACAAGCCTATGAAAAGCAGCTTGAAACCCGTGCGCATCTCCAAAAATTTATTGACCGTTTTAAAGCCAAAGCCACCAAAGCCAAACAGGCTCAAAGCCGTATTAAACAATTAGAACGCATGCAGGAACTTTCTGCCGCGCATGTCGATACACCATTTACCTTTAGTTTCCGTGAGCCAACCAAAATGAGCTCACCGCTGCTGCAAATGGAACATGTCGATATTGGCTATGGTGACAAACTGATTGCCACCAATGTGAATTTACAGATTACCCCAAACAGTCGCATTGGTTTACTGGGAATGAATGGTGCAGGTAAATCAACCTTAATTAAATCCTTGGTTGGAGACCTTCCCTTATTACAAGGGACACGCAAAGCCTCTGAACTGTTGAATATTGGCTATTTTGCGCAGCATCAAATGGATGCTCTAGATGGCAATGCCAGCCCGATGTTGCAATTATCTCGAATTGCTGACAAAAAAATCAGTGAAGCGGCATTACGTTCATTCTTAGGTAGCTTTGGTTTTAGTGGCGAACGCATGGATACGCCAAGTGAAGGCTTTTCAGGCGGTGAACGAGCACGATTAGCTTTGGCTTTGATTGTTTGGCAGCGCCCCAATGTTTTAATTCTAGATGAACCGACCAACCATTTAGACCTTGATATGCGTCATGCCCTAACAATGGCGCTGCAAGATTTTGAAGGTGCTGTGGTTTTGGTTTCACATGAACGTCAATTGATTGCCAGCGTTTGTGACGAATTATTGTTGGTACATCATGGAAAATGTCGTGAATTTGATGGCGACCTCGTGGCTTATGCCGATTGGCTGCGTCAAGCACGGATTGACATGATGAAAAATAGCCAACAAGCCCCTATTCCCATCAAATCTCAAGTTGAAACTAAACCGACGATTTCTAAAGTCGATAAAGAAGCGCAGCGTAAAGAAGCTGCACGTCAGCGTGAATTGACCCGCCCGATTCGTAAAAATATTGAAAAAAATGAAGCGCAAATCAGCAAAATTCAGCCACGCTTAAACGAAATCGAGGAATTATTAGCAGACAGTGCTTTATATGAAGCCAGTCGAAAAGATGACTTACTCAAACTAATGAATGAGCAAACAGAATTAAAAGCCAAACTTGAATCTGTCGAAGAGCAAATGCTTGAATTAATGATGGAATTAGAAGAAATGGAAAGTAGTTTTGAGGCTTAATTTAAAAAGCAAAACCCTAGATTTGCATTATTAAGAAAACCTAACTTAAGCTCAAAAAATCAATCGCCGTGAAATTTAAATGTTCCACGGCGATTTTTTATTTAAACTTCACAATAATAATCACACTATAAATCTAAAAAATATTTAAAAAATCGAATGTTCATATCCAACTGGTTATTGCATCGTTAAGGCATTTCTATTCGGAAAGAATCTAAAAATTCAGCGATCGCTTTTACCCTAATTTTGTAAATGAATTCAAAAAAATATACTTCACATCAAACTCATTACCACAGTTATCCACAAAAGCCATTTTTAAATTCAAATCTTAGTTTTAAATTCATTTTTTATTTTTTAAATTCAAAATATCGAACCACCTTTTTTATGGATAAATATTTTTAAATGATGTTATCCACAATTATAAATGACTTTGATGTTGAACACTATTAAATGTGAAAATTCACAAAACTTATCCACATTTGCAAGATGGATGCATTTTATCTCCATTCACGACATCAATTTAAACTTTTTATTGTTTAAGATAAGGCAGAAGGATGGGCTTTTTTTGCCTTTAAAAAACGTAATTCTTGTATTTTCCAGGTCTGATCAAAATGCCAGATTTCCTGTATTTGCTGCTGTGTTTCGGCTAAACCGATTAAAATTTTGCACTCAGTTTGGTCACGATTAAACTCATATTCTTCAAATTCTACGTCTGGTTTTTGTGGTTTCCAAACCCCATTCTTCACTGCATGTGCAATACGTTCATAGCGGACATAATTACTTTCGACACGCCCGTCTTGCTCATAAACCACCTTAAAGTGCTCATCTTCGTATTCGGCTAAAACGGTATAATTTCCAGTAAAAAATGCATTTACCCAGATGTCACGAATGTGTTCAAGTTGATTGTCCATCATATATAGACCTCTTATTTTTAGCTGCTAAGTTCAAATAGATTTGAGCTTAGCATCAGAATAAGTCAATTTTATAAAACACAAATTGGCGATTTAATATTCAATTTTATTTAAGATAGCACAAAAAAAAGCACTCCGAAGAGTGCTTTTTTGAATGATTCTGTAATCAGAATTTAGGCATCAATATCCGCATTTAACGCATTTTCTTCAATGAAAGCACGACGTGGTTCCACATCATCACCCATCAAACAAGAGAACATACGATCAGCTTCAATGGCATCCTGTACCGTTACTTGCAGCATGTTACGGTTCTCAGGATCCATTGTAGTTTCCCAAAGCTGTTCAGCATTCATCTCACCCAAACCTTTATAGCGCTGAATCATCATGCCACGGCGTGAGTCTTGTAAGATGTTTTGCCAAACCTGATGGAAGCTGCTCACTGGAATTTTGCGCTCGCCTTTTTGTAGGTAAGCACCTTCTTCCAATAAGGTGAACCAACTCTTCGAATTTTTGAGTAAACGCGCATATTCACCTGAACCCAATAAACCTGAATCTAACAAGTATTGGTGCGGTAAATTATGAACATAGATGGTAATACGTGGGAAATAGGTCGCTGACTTATTGCCTTCAGTATCTTCATGCTCAAAAATTTCTAAGCTTAATTCAGGACGTAGGCTTGGTTGAGTTTTCTCAATATTGGCACGTAGTTGCTCACCCCAAGTCTGTACATAGTCTTGGTTATTTGCTTGATCTAACTTAAAGCCTTCTACTGCCAATAAGCCATCCAATACACTTGCAGGATAACGTACAGTCAGACGATGCAAACTCTTTTGAGAGGTTTGATAATCCGCAATCACACCCGCTAAAGCCTCACCACGAATGGCTGGCGCTTCTGCACTGATGTGTAATTCAAGCTCATCAATTGCATTTGAAATCAGGTAAGTCTCAAGCGCATCATTATCTTTGATGTACTGTTCTTGCTTGCCTTTTTTCAGCTTATACAACGGTGGCTGTGCAATATAAATATATCCACGTTCCACAAGTTCTGGCATTTGACGGAAGAAGAAAGTCAACAGTAGCGTACGAATGTGCGAACCATCGACATCGGCATCGGTCATGATGATGATTTTGTGATAACGCAATTTGTCTGGGTTATATTCCTCACGGCCAATACCACAGCCTAAAGCAGTAATCAACGTTCCCACTTCTTGTGAAGAAATCATCTTGTCAAAACGTGCACGTTCCACGTTGAGGATTTTACCTTTCAACGGCAAAATCGCTTGCATCTTACGGTTACGGCCCTGTTTTGCAGAACCGCCCGCAGAGTCACCTTCGACTAAGTAAAGTTCAGACAAGGCAGGATCTTTTTCCTGACAATCTGCCAATTTACCGGGCAAGCCTGCAATATCAAGCGCACTCTTACGACGAGTCATTTCACGCGCTTTGCGTGCTGCATCACGCGCACGTGCTGCATCAATAATCTTACCTGCAATCGATTTAGCGGCTTGTGGGTTCTCTAAAAGATATTCAGAGAACGACTTATTCATTGCTTGCTCAACCGCAGTTTTCACTTCGCTCGACACCAATTTTTCTTTGGTTTGCGAAGAGAATTTTGGATCAGGCACTTTCACCGAAACAATTGCAGTTAAACCTTCACGTGCATCATCACCAGAAACTGCCACTTTCTCTTTTTTGAGTAAGTTTTCGCTTTCCATGTAGCTGTTCAAGCCACGAGTTAATGCAGCACGGAAACCCGCTAAATGCGTACCACCATCTTTTTGTGGAATGTTATTGGTAAAGCAACGAACATTTTCCTGATAAGAATCATTCCACTGCAATGCAACTTCTACACCAATGCCATTATCGGCTTGAGTAGTAAAGTGGAAGATATCATTCAGATGGGTTTTGCCTTGGTTAATATATTTTACAAACTCAGACAAACCACCTTCATAGTCATAAACGTGCTCTAAATTGATACGTTCGTCACGTAGCACAATTCGTACACCTGCATTCAGGAACGATAATTCACGTAAACGACGCGCCAAAATATCGACATTAAAAATCGTTTGACTGAAGGTTTCAGCACTTGGCCAGAAACGTATACGTGTACCTGTACGATCTGTCTCACCCACCACCTTTAATGGATACACGGAATCACCGTGTTTATATTCTTGCTGGTGGATTTGACCCGCACGATGAATAGTTAATTCGAGCTTGCTTGAAAGCGCATTCACCACGGATACACCTACACCATGTAGACCGCCTGAAACTTTATAGCTGTTATCATCAAATTTACCGCCCGCATGCAGAATCGTTAAAATCACTTCTGCTGCAGAAACACCTTCTTCTGGGTGAATATCGGTAGGAATACCACGGCCGTTATCCGATACGCTTACAGATTCATCTTCATGAATGGTGACTTGAATTTCGTCACAATGACCTGCCAACGCTTCATCAATTGAGTTATCGACAACTTCAAACACCATGTGGTGTAGGCCAGTACCATCGTCAGTATCACCAATATACATGCCCGGACGCTTACGTACAGCGTCTAGACCACGTAATACTTTGATGCTAGAGGAATCATAAGCTTTTTCTATGGTTTGTTCTGTTTGAGAAGCAGCTTGATCTTCTGAACTCATGGTTTCTCCCTAGTGAAAAATAGGTCTATCCAAAGGTGGTATTTCATTGCACAACAGCCTGCACCGTACCATTTTCAACTTTGAATAATTGATAAGAAATAGATAAATCATGTAAGTGTTTTTGCACTGAATCATGGTCTAAAGTGGTAATAAAAACTTGACTACCAAGATGGCTTAAACGCTCAATTAAACGCTGTTGTGCGGTTAAATCTAATTCTGCTGTCAGATCATCTAATAATACCACAGTTTCCTTATTACAAGCATGTAGCATTGCAATCTGTGACAGTTTTAACGCCATGATCAATAACTTTTTTTGCCCACGAGAGAGTACAACATCTGCATCCCCCATAGCGGTTTTTAACCTTAAATCTGCACGGTGCGGACCATACTCGGTATAGCCACGCTCGCAGTCTTTAAAATGCTGATTGGTCAGATCATTCAGCAGTCCTGTTTCGGCATGAAAGCCTGCATTGTATTCCAGTGTCACTGTTAAATCAGGCAATAAGGCTTCTAGATCTTGTTGAAAATATCGAATCCACTGTTCCACCACATTACTGCGCAGACTATGCAAGATCTCACCATAGTCACTGAGCATTTTGTTCCACGGTTCTAAGTCAGACAAACTCAAATGACGTCGTGATTTCAGCAAACTATTCCGTTGTTTTAATGCCCGTGCATAATATTGCCATGTATGGTAAAACTCCGGTTCCACGTGGAACATCAACCAATCTAAAAGTTGACGTCGTGGCTTCGCACCATGATCAATGATATCCGTACTTTGTGGGTCGATGAGTTGTAGCGGTAAAATCTTAGCCAACTGCCCTTGTGTCCCCACTAGGTCGCCATTGACTTTAATCACTTGCTCGCCCGACTGCATTTTTTGCATACCAATGCGGTCTGTTGCAGACTGCGCAAAGACAACAGCGTCAGGGCTATTATTTTGAATATAGTTTTTCGGAATATGGGTTCGAAAAGAACGTCCGGTTGCCAGCAAATGTACTGCTTCTAATACAGACGTTTTACCTGAACCATTTTGCCCATAAAAGACATTAAACGGCTGCAACCCAGAGAGTGCAACCGTCTTTAAATTTCGAACACGTTCTACATGTAAACGCGTGATATGCATAATAATTGAGACGTCAGTCCGAATTAAACACGCATTGGCATCACAACATAGGTTTGATCTTGTTGCTGTGGATCTTGTACCAATACCGACTGGTTCGCTTCTGTCATGGTCATTGCAACATCATCACCATCCAATACATTCAGAACTTCCAATAAGTACTGTGCATTAAACGACATTTCCATCGGTGCATCTGCATATTGAATCGCAAGATCTTCGATTGCTTCATCTTGCTCAGGGTTATTGGCACGAAGTTGTAAAGTGTCCGCATCAAACTTCAAGAATACGCCGCGCAATTTTTCATTACTCAAAATTGCAACACGTTGTAGCGATTGCTTGAAAACATCATGTGCAATGCGCACGTTTTTATCGCCACCACGTGGAATCACACGGCGGTAGTCTGGGAATTTACCATCGATCAATTTTGTGGTGAAACGTACGGTAATATCACCCTGCTCTTTATCACGGCTGGCAATGGTAATTGTTACATTTAATAATTCACGACCAATTAACAACGATAATTGCTCGTCTTCAACACTCAATAGACGCTGCAATTCACCTACGGCTTTACGTGGAACAATCGCTTGCATTGCTTGTGTCGCATTCGAGCTTGCCGCTGTTTCACACATCGCCAAACGGTGACCATCGGTCGTTACTGCACGCAATTGATTTTCATCAATTTCAAGCAAAGTACCCGTCAAATAAAAACGCACATCTTGAACCGCCATAGCAAAAGACGTTTTTTCAAATAAACGCTTTAACTCACGTTGAGTCACACCGACTTGAGTGCCTTGAGTATTTTCAGTGGTTAATAATGGATAGTCTTCTGCAGGCAAAGTACCCAATACAAAACGACTGTTGCCAGATTTTAAAATACAACGTTGATCTTCAGTAATTTGCAAATCAATCAATGCCGCTGAAGGCAATGATTTACAGATATCCATCAGTTTACGCGCAGGAACTGTCGTCACCCCTGCTTGTAAACATGCGCCATCTGCCAGCGGTGTACTCGCAACCAATTCCACTTCTAGGTCAGAACCTGTAATGGTCAATGCTTGCTCAGTAACCTGTACTTTGACATTGGATAAAATATTTAAGGTATGGCGACGCTCAACCGCTCCTACGACATGTGACAGAACATTCAGTAAGCTTTCTTTCGCGATTTTTAAACGCACAATACATTCCTCTAAAAACTGAAGACAGACAAAATAAATTAATTTTTTAGCAGTGTACTATGCGGCAGAATATACCGCATTGCAAGAACAGAATTTGAACAAAAAGACTTAACTTTGCAGCAGACGTTGCAAGTTTTTATAGTCCTCATTGAAGATTGGATCTTCTTCACGCAAGCTTTGTACTTTTTCACAGGCATGCATCACAGTACTGTGGTCACGGTTACCAAAAGCCATACCAATTTCAGGGAAACTATCCCCTGTCAGCTCACGTGCTAGCCCCATAGCCAACTGACGTGGACGTGCATAAATACGTGTACGTTTTGGGCCAACCAATTCTTTGAGTGGAATACGGAAATATTCACTCACCACACGCTGAATATTTTCAGTACTAATAGTACGTGCACGAATCGCCAACACATCTTTTAATGATTCACGCACCACATCTAGATCGATTGGGGTACCTTTAAAACGAGAAATGGCTACAACTTTATTCAGCGCACCTTCTAGTTCACGAACATTGGCAACCACTTGTTGAGCAATAAACAGCGCACAATTACGTGGAAGTTCCACGCCATTGCTTTCCGCTTTTTTCAGTAAAATTTCAATACGAGTTTCGATATCTGGTGGTTCAACACCCACCGATAAGCCCCACGAAAAACGTGAAACCAAACGTGGATCTAGCTCAGTCAGTTCTTTTGGATAACGATCTGAGGTTAAAATGATTTGCTTAGATTCATCTAATAACGCGTTGAAGGTATAGAAAAACTCAACCAAGCTGGCCTCTTTACCCGCTAACAAATGAATATCATCCACCAATAACAAATCTAACGAACGACAGTTTTTCTTAAATTCTTCGACCTTACCTTGCTGTAACGAGCTCACAAAGTCTTGTACAAAACTTTCAGCCGTCATGTACATCACACGTGCATTCGGCTTCGCTTGCAATAATGCATTACCCACTGCTTGCATTAAGTGGGTTTTACCTAAACCTGTCGGCCCATACAAAAATAAGGGATTATGTTGTGAAGCACCGGGTTGTGTAAGTACTTTACGACAGGTTTCTGCCGCCATCTGATTGGAACGGCCTTCAACAAACAAGGAAAAGGTAAATAATGGGTTAAGCTGACGCTTACGGTTATTTTTTGAAGACGTCTCTTCTTTTTCTTTTTTAGGACGATTCGGTGCAGACACTTGCGGCGTTGACTCTAATGCTGCGGTGGTTGTTGCAGGTTGTTCAGCTGCAGATAAAATTGCACCAGGCCGTGAATCAACCAAAATCTCGACTTTACGTACCCGACCTTCAGACAACTGTTCCGCTAAAATTGAAATCAGTTCTAAATGATGCTCTTGAATATAGCGTGTCCAATACGGATTCGGTGCATAGAGTTTTAGACTACCACCTGCATCTTCTGCCACTAGTGGGCGTATCCACATTGTATAGACATTTCCTGAAAGCTCTTGTCGCAAGCGAGTTAAGCAGTCTGTCCAAAGCATGTGAAACCCCTATTTCAGTCCATTGTACGTAAAAAAATAATTTAACCCCGCCTAAGCGGGCAGCCATTCTAACCATCTTATCCACATCTGTCATGAACAAATCAGTCGAAATCGATCAAAAAAACGCAAATTGAGTTTAAATTTAAATTTAAATCACGTGTGGATAAGTTTATCCGCAAGCTGTGGATAAATTATAGCACAAAGTTATCCACAAACTATCAAAATTATAAAAACATCGTTATCCACAATATAATTATTTGTTTTTTAAATCTAAAAATACGTTTTCCACAGAAAATATCAACACTAATAGTAATAAATTTAAATTTTAAAATTTGAATTTATTTATAGGATAGACCCATTCTGGGGATAACTTGATGGTTAGTTTAAATTCAAATTTAAATTCATAAAAACCAATTGACAAATTTGAGATTGTGGATAAATCTGTGAGTAAACTTGAAGATAACTTAAATAATTAATATATACAATGATTTAGTTTGTGGGTATTTTAATTTAAAACTTTCTGACTGATTTCTAATCCTTATACTATCTTGATATATCACAGCCTAGATTTTGAAAGAAAGCGTGTTTTTCATTGACAGCTCAAGCAATGAGCACTAAAATCGCGAACCTTTACTGAAAGATCATTTTTGGAGTTTCGATATGAAACGTACTTTCCAACCTTCTGAGTTGAAACGTAAACGCGTTCATGGTTTCCGTGCTCGCATGGCTACTAAAGCTGGCCGTCAAGTATTAGCGCGTCGTCGTGCAAAAGGTCGTCACAGCTTAACTGTTTAATTTCAGTTAAGACTGTCAAGACTTGGGTGTTATGACAACACTTTACGGCTTTAGCACAGATGTGCGAATACACTGTGCTGCCGATTATAAAAGTGTGTTCGATGGTGCGCTTTTTAAAGTGCATCAACCCCATTTCTTATTTCTAGCAAAAATCTCCGAACAGCCGAATAGCCGTTTGGGTATTGTTGTTGCTAAGAAAAAAGTGCGCCGCGCACATGAAAGAAATCGAGTAAAACGACTTGCACGCGAAAGTTTTCGCCTGCATCAACAGCAGTCTAATGTATTAGATATTGTCGTTATGCCAAAAATGGGCATAGAGGCGGTACCGAATGCAGAGTTGCATCAGCAATTACAATTTGCTTGGCAAAAATTGCAGCGCCTTGCAAATAAGCATAAAAAAATAGCTACCTCCCCACAAGCGTAGAGATGACCAATGGTTCGTTTACTGCATTGGCTCATTCGTTTCTATCAGATTGCGATTAGTCCTTTATTGGGACCACGCTGTCGTTATATTCCAACATGTTCTCAATATTCTTTGGAAGCAGTCCATCAACATGGTGCTGTACGTGGAGTGTGTCTAGCTGTTCAGCGTATTTGCCGTTGTCATCCTTGGGGCGGTTCAGGCTATGATCCTGTTCCATCAAAAGCAATTCGTTTTATTTCATTTCAGCAAATAGATTCTCAAACGCGTCACGTTGCTGTACCCTTTCGTGAACGTTTATTGAACCAAAATCACTCTAACCACTTGGGGTAATACCTATGCAACAATGGGCCAGGATTGCAATTCTAGGGGCCATGTTTGTTGTCGCATATTTGCTCATTTTGGCTTGGCAGAAAGATTATGGACATGCGGAACAAAAACCTCAGCAAAATGCTGCGGTGGTAACGCATGAAGTATCTGCCGATTTGCCAAATGGCCAGACAGCTACGGCTGCTACTGATGTGCCGCAAGCAAATAATGCTGCTACACAACAAACAACAGATGCCACTGCACCTGTTAGTCAACAGTTAATTTCAGTACAAACTGACCTTTACCATCTTTGGATTAATCCAAAGGGTGGCGATATTGTTCGTATTGAATTACTCAATCATGACAAAAATAAAGACAGCGACGAACCATTTGTAATGCTTGAAAGCGATGCAAAACGTACTTATGTTGCTCAGTCTGGCTTAATTGGTCTTAATGGCCCTGACAGCAATCCGAAAGGACGTCCAACCTATGAGATTGAAAAATCTTTATATACGTTAAATGACGCAAAAGCTGTGAAGGGTAAAGATGGCCAAACAGCAAAAGTTTTGTCAGTACCAATGGTTTATAAAACAGCAGATGGAGTAGAGGTTATTAAAACCTTTAACTTCACTGAAGGTGAATACCCTGTTGTCGTGAATCATAAAATCGTGAACCGCAGTGCTCAGAACTGGCAAGGTCAGATGTTTGGTCAGCTTAAACGCGACAACTCTGAAGATCCGGGTAAATCTGATCAAGGTATTTTCACTTTAGGTACATTCCTTGGTGGTGCATGGGGTTCGCCTGAAGAACATTACAACAAGCTTAAATTTGCTAACTTCAATGAAGAAAAATTGAATGTTGAAGCAACTGGCGGTTGGGTTGCAATGGTTCAGCATTACTTCGTGAGCGCGTGGATTCCTGGACAGATCAAATTAACGCAAGCCAATGGTCAACCGTATGCTGCGAAACTTGAGTCACGTAAATCTACTGATGATATGAACATTATTCAGTTCACTTCACCTGCAATTAATGTTCCTGCAGGAACTGTGGCAGAAGTAGATGCAACGTTCTATTCAGGTCCAAAAATCCAATCTGAATTAAAAGAATTGGCAGTTGGTTTAAACCAAACAGTAGACTATGGTTGGTTATGGCCAATTGCGAAATTATTGTTCGTCGGTCTTGAGTTTTTCCACGGTTTAGTGGGTAACTGGGGGTGGTCAATTATTCTATTGACGATTCTGGTGAAACTGATCTTGTGGCCTTTGTCGTCGAAGAGCTACCGCTCTATGGCGAAAATGCGTGTGATTGCACCTGAAATGCAACGCATGAAAGAAGAGTTCGGTGAAGACCGTATGCGCTTCTCGCAAGAAATGATGGCATTGTATAAACGTGAACAAGTGAATCCACTGTCGGGTTGCTTGCCGTTATTGCTCCAAATGCCGATCTTCCTTGCTTTGTACTGGGTGTTGATGGAGTCCGTTGAACTACGTCATGCGCCGTGGTTAGGTTGGATTCAAGATTTATCTGCGATGGATCCGTGGTTTATTTTGCCGCTATTAATGGGCTTAACCATGTTTATTCAGCAAAGTTTGAACCCACAACCGGCTGATCCAATGCAGGCGAAAGTCTTCAAAATCATGCCAGTGATCTTTACGGTATTTATGTTGTTCTTCCCTGCGGGCCTTGTGCTTTACTGGATCTGTAACAACAGTATTACTATTCTTCAACAAGGTTTGATTAACAAATCTGTTGAAAAAGAACGTTTAAAACGTGAAGCAGCTGACTCAGCAAACTAAGCATTGCTGATGGGCTGAATAAATCCGCTTAAGATGGTAATCTTAGGCGGATTTTTCTTTATCTGTCGTTTGAGAATTTTTAGGTGAATTTTATGTTAAACCGAACCACCATCGCAGCAATTGCCACACCGCCGGGTCGTGGTGGTGTCGGCGTGATTCGCCTGTCTGGTCCCAAATCTTATGCCATTGCAGCAGCATTAACGCAGCAATCCCTGCCTGAAGCACGCTTTGCTGGTTTCCGTAAGTTTTTTGATGCATCGAATGAAATCATGGATGAAGGTTTAGTGATTTGCTTTCCAAATCCGCACTCCTTTACGGGTGAGGATGTGGTGGAGCTTCAAGGTCATGGCGGCCCCGTTATTCAAAATGCATTATTGGCACGCTTACTTGAATTGGGTGCTATTGCTGCAAAAGCGGGCGAATTTTCAATGCGCGCCTTTGAAAATGGCAAAATGGACTTGGTGCAAGCCGAGGCGATTGCCGACCTGATTGATGCCACCTCACAAGCTGCTGCGCGTTCTGCGGTACGTTCATTACAAGGTGCCTTTTCGAGCAAGGTCAATACGGTGTTAGAAAAACTTATCCATTTGCGTTTGCATGTGGAAGCAGCGATTGATTTTCCTGAAGAAGAAATCGACTTTTTGGCGGATGGTAAGATTTTGGGCTTATTGGATGAAGTGGCAAGCTCGGTCCATGCTGTGCAGCAATCTGCCCGTCAAGGTCAGCTACTACGTGAAGGTCTACAAGTGGTGATTGCCGGTAAACCCAATGCAGGTAAGTCATCGCTACTCAATGCTTTAGCTGGTGTTGAACGTGCGATTGTGACGGATATTGCGGGTACAACACGTGATGTTTTACATGAAAAAATCAGCCTCAATGGTTTGCCGATTACTTTGACCGATACCGCAGGTTTACGTGAAACCGGTGATATCGTCGAAAAAGAAGGGATTCGCCGCGCAATTAAAGAAATTGAGCAAGCTGACTTGTTACTTTTGGTCTATGACTTGAGTCAGGGCGAAGATCCACTACAATTGGCTCAAGCGTACTTTGCCGATCATATTGAACCGAAGCGTTTGATGTTGATTGGTAATAAATGCGATTTGACGGGATCTACCGCGGAAATGACCGATTTAAACGGTTTTCGACATATTCGCGTTTCGGCTAAAAAAGAAACTGGCGTTCAAGCGCTTATTGATGCGATTACAGCGCATGCAGGCTTTCAACCAGAGGAAGATACCTTTATTGCTCGAACACGCCATTTAGACGCAATGAAGCGCACTCAGCGCTATCTTGCAGAAGCACGTGAGCAGTTGGTGGTTTATCATGCGGGTGAGTTGGTGGCTGAATCTCTACGTTTGGCTCAAAATGCCTTAGGTGAAATTACCGGCGATTTCAGTGCGGATGATTTGCTTGGGAAGATTTTTGGATCGTTCTGTATCGGAAAGTAATAAAACGATTGAGCTGCTCGTTTCACCTATGGATAGATCCACCCAAAGCACGATGTTGGAAATCATCGTGCTTTTTTTACATCGTTTAGCGTGGGTTTGAGCCAAAAATGATTTTAAGGATTGTTCTCAGCACATCTTTCGTTTTCATCCCATAAAAAGGATTGTTTGCTGCTCTTTTTGATGCGGCTTCAACTTTGACTTTGAGTGTTGCATAATCTGGAAATTGTTGCTGTTGCGAGGATTTTTCGACCGCTGACAAAATATCAATTAAAAAAGCACGATTGATTTTTGAACTTAATGGAATGGATTGATACCACTGTTTTTCAAAGCGACGATCTAAAAAGATATCGGGAATTTCGGGGCTAGTGGCATAAAACATGGCTTTGGTGCGCATACATTTACTGCATTGACCACAATTTTTTGGTCGAGCCCTATATTCCACACAAATCGACAGGGTTTGTAAATCTAAGTCAGATTGGCTTAAAAATGCGGTTTTTTGTGATCGCGTGACATCATCGTCGAGGGTGATTAAGACCCCAGATCGGTTCTTCATCAATCGGTTGGATGCCGTATTTGAGCCATAGGGATGAACGAATAATTGTTGATCTAAACGATAATCGGCTGAAATTCGATATTGCTGGTAATGTTCAAAAATCGAAGCGCAGGAAAACAGCGAAAAGATATGTGTGACATGCGAACCTTTAGGGTTACAGCCATATTTACTGTACAGCGTGTAAGCATCGGTTTTTACCACACGACTTTGCTTAAAAACTTGGCTTCTAAAGTCATGGGTCTGATCCATTAAGGCCTGAAATTTTTCATGGTCATCAAATTTATAATCCATTCCATGCACAGTGAGACAATCAGAGTCTTGCCCATTTTCAAGAAAAGCTTTGTATGTACTATATGTGGAGTCAATCCCACCGCTAAAAAAGCTTAAATTTTCAGTGGTTTGGTTTGCCGGTGGTGTTTGGATAATCGATGCAGCACTGAGCATGACTGGTTGATATAAATCAGGTAACCAAGCGGCCCAGACAGTTGAAACCTCCCGTGCGGAGTGGAGGGTTTGTATTGAAATAGGTCCTTCTATATGCAGCGGGATGCCAAGGCGCATGGCAATGGGTAAAAAGCCCCAAACGATAAAATCATAGGTTTCTAATTGCGGTAAGGATTCAAACGGTAAAATATAGTGAATATTCCCGTATTCGCTGCTGGCGATGATTTGATTTTCCGCAGTGTTAATTTGACATTGAATTTTTAGCATTTTTTAAATTTTTGAATCACATCACACAAGATCTTAATTTAATTTGATTGATTTTTATAGGGTTTCTTAATTGTTTTTTGGGTTTAAGAAGCACCCAATACAAGATGCTTCTTGAATAAGTTCAGTGGTTAATTGGTGTTCAGATTACGGTGCCAAAGCAATAAGCCGATACACAATAAGCCTACGCCAATACAAAAACCTAAAACACCGACCATCAAGCCAAAATGATCAGATAAATAACCGGCCGCAATAATTGGAATAATGGTTCCTAAATATCCGATAAACAAATAGGTCGAGATCACCGCAGAACGGTTTTGATTGTTGGTCATTTGATGAACTAAGCCAAATGCGCCTAAAAGCCCCAGACCATGCCCTACACCGACTAAAACATCGCTAATAAAAAACAATGCGCTCCAATGTTGGGTCATACATAGCGCAAGGAGCGCATAGCTCAGTATTAACACTATTAAGCCGGCATTGACACATTTTGCAGAAGGAATCGATTTCGCCATAAATTGCACGACAGCGGAAACCAGCAAGATACTTGCAATGGCACTACCACTGACCAAAGGCCCATGCCATGGGATTGCATCTTTGACGAAAGAGGGGGCGAGTGATGCAAATAAGCTGAAGGAGCCAAAGGCACAAAAGGCAGTCAGTCCAGCGATATAAAATCGGGAATGATCACGCTTTTCAGGCAATTCCAAATGTGGTGCCACTGAAAAAGGCTGTGGCTCAAAGTTCGGTGTGCGAATAAATAATAACCCTATTAAACACGCCAACCCCCCAAAGATCACAGGGATATAAGGGGTGACTAAAGGCTGTTCCGAAAATTGGGCAATCACTCCACCAATAAATGGGCCAAGACCAAAACCAATCACGGTAATGATTGAACTCAACTGTGGAGCATTATTTTTATGCGGTTCAGGAATGGTATAGACCAAACCAAGCATGGCTGAGGTGCTGATTAAACCCGAGGCAATCCCGATAATAAAGCGCCCGATAGATAACCACAGCGCATTACTGGCAAACACCGACAAGCTTAAACCTAAGATGATGCACGCCATACCGATTTGCAGGGTTCTTAAAAAACCAAAACTATTACTGGTACGACCTAAAAACAGCAAGGTCGCTAGGCAACCAAACATGTAGGCAACAAAGATATAGGTGATATGACTCGGCAGCAGTCCCCAAAGTTGTTGATAAATGGGATACAGAGGACTAGCTAGCGCTGTACCAATAGTGCCCATACAGAGTGCAAGGCTCACCATGATAAACGGTCGCCAAGAGGGAGATGTGGTCATTTTAAAGTCGCAGAGGTACAGTCAATAGGGTCAATATTGTGCTGTATGAGAAAGACGGAAATATGGGCTCAGTTTAATGCCGATTTTTTTCCATGGTCAAATCACAGTTGTAACTTTATCCATAGCGTTTAAGCAGTTTTACAAATTCTTCCAGTTCTGCTTCATTGATTTCAGCATCTTGAGGTAATACATGATGGCGTAAATGTGCTTCGATTAATTCATTCATTAATCCATTTACAGCACCTTTGATGGCCGCAACCTGTTGTAAAACCTCGATACACCCTGCTTCGGGTTGCTGTAAAGCCAGTTCAACCGCATTGACCTGACCTTGTAGGCGTTTAACCCGATTTAAAATCTTTTTGTCCTGATGTAAATGACTCAACACTTTCTCCCGAAAATAAATATACTATGGGGGAGTATATTTAAGCATAGAACCTAATGAAAACTTCCCCATCCATCCGAATTCATCATCATCAATTTGATGAAGGTAATCCACTCGCACAAAAACGGATCTTAATTGCCACTATTTTAACGGCAGTCATGATGTTGTTAGAAGTCATTGGCGGATGGATTTTTAATTCGATGGCATTATTGGCTGATGGTTGGCATATGAGTTCACATATGTTGGCATTAGGCTTGGCCTATTTTGCCTATCGTGCGGCACGCCACTATGCCCAAGACGCTCGTTTTAGCTTTGGGACTTGGAAAATTGAAATTTTAGCGGGCTATAGCAGCGCGATATTATTGATGGTCGTTGCTGCATTTATGGCCTTTCATTCGGTGGAACGCTTATTCAACCCGGTCCAAATTCATTATAACGAAGCAATCCCTATTGCGATTTTAGGTCTAATGGTGAACTTGATCTGTGCTTGGTTATTGCATGATGACCATCACCATCACCATCACCATCACCATCACCATCACCATCATAGCCATGAGGAGCAGCATGATCATCATCACGACCTCAATCAGAAAGCAGCCTTCATGCATGTAGTTGCTGATGCGGTGACTTCAGTGTTGGCCATTGTGGCTTTATTTGCTGGAAAATGGATGGGCTGGGGATTTTTAGATGCGCTATTGGGGATTGTTGGTGCAGTGCTGGTCGGTAAGTGGGCTATTGGCTTGATGAAAGAAACAGGACAAACATTACTGGATGCGGAAATGGATCACCCTGTCGTTGATGAGATTCGAGAGGTTTTAATGCAATTGCCTGTCGACGTCGATGTGACCGATTTACATGTGTGGAAAGTGGGTAAAGGTCAGTTTTCATGTATTGTTGCTTTAGAAACCAGTCAGGCATTGAGCGCCGATGAAGTGCGTCAAGCGCTGTCGATTCATGAAGAAATTGTACATGTGTCTGTTGAAATTAATTCACCTGATGCAGCTTAATATGTTCCACGTGAAACGGCATGTAGCTATTGCGTAATGAACTGAAAAAAGCCCAAGACTTTCACCTGTTAAGGCTTAGAATGCTGAATCAATTAAATGTTGAAGTTGTTCGGTCTATGTTGAAAAAAATATGTGCGTTGGCGTTGAGTACCACCCTTTCGACTTTTGCTTTGGCGGATGTAGCACAGGTTCAAAAGCTCTTGGCAGAAAAGCACCCTAGTTTAAAAATTGAAAATATTCAAAGTACCGAAATGCCGGGTATATATAGTGGCTTTGTTGAAGATCAAGTTTTGTATTTGAGTGAAAATGCGGATTATGTGATCGCAGGTTCTATGATTCGTTTAAAAGATCAAAAAAATCTGACCAAACAATTGATCCTCAGTCAGCAAAAAACTGAGTGGAATAAACTTCCATTACAAGATGCGATTAAAACAGTCAGGGGGAATGGGAAGCGCCAAATCGCGATCTTTTCTGACCCAAATTGCCCATATTGTAAGAAGCTTGAAGTAGAACTGGCAAAACTCAATGATGTGACCATTTATACTTTTGTCACAGCGATAAAACCGCAGTCGTTCGCGCCATCGAAGCAGATTTTTTGTGAGTCAAACCCTGCTATGGCCTGGGATAATTTAATCAATAAGGGAATTCAACCGAAGTCAGCGAAAAGTTGTGCAAACCCGATTGATCGAAATTTAATATTAGCTAAAAGCTTAAAACTAGGTGGTACACCGGGAATCGTTTTTGCCAACGGTTCGATCTTAACCGGTGCTTACCCTGCTGCTGAATTAGAATCGATGTTAAAAGAGATCAAATAATTTCAGCTGTACGGCATGAATAAAATATAAAAAAAATACCCGTCTATAGGCGGGTATTTTAATGGTGCTATAAAAATTAGACGCGGGTTTTTTTCGTTACAAGGTTATAGATAAACAACACGATGATTGCACCAATGACGGAAGCGATAAATCCTGCAGCAGAATTTTCTCCATACAGACCTAATAAACGTCCGCCATAGGTCGCAAGTAAAGAACCTGCAATCCCGAGAATGGTGGTCATGATGAAACCGGCTTTGTCATCTCCAGGATGGATCGCACGTGCAATTAAACCAGCAATAAAACCAACAACAATCGCAACAATGAGTGACCACATAGTAACTCTCCTTTTGTTATCATGTATTTGTTTTTTACGACATGTTCAATCTTTATCTTTAATCAAAACTGCGCTGAGCTATAGCCTAAACATGCAAAAAACTGTTGTTTTTTTGTTCAAAACAAACCAAAAAATAAAAAAAAAGTGGCCTTCGGCCACTCTTAAGTATCTGATCTTACTTAGAGACCAATTTCGCCAATAAATGGAATATGACGATATTTTTGATCATAGTCCAGACCATAACCCACGATAAATTTATCTTCGACTTCAAAACCTAAAAATTTCACTTCGAGTTCAATCTCACGACGTGAAGGCTTGCTAACCAAAGTACAAAGCTCGATTGAGTTTGGATTACGCGTCTGTAAAATTTCTAAGACTTTGCTTAAGGTATTGCCTGAGTCAATAATATCTTCAACCACCAAGACATCTTTATCTTTAATGTCGCCGTCTAAATCTTTTAAGATTTTAACATCACGAGTAGATACGGTCCCAGCGCCATAACTTGAAACGGTCATGAAGTCGAGTTCATGCGGTTTTGAAATTGCGCGGCAAAGGTCAGCCATAAAAATAACAGAACCGCGTAGAAGACCGATTAACACCAACTCTTTGTCGCTGTTAGCATAGTGTGCATCAATTTTTGCGCCAAGCTCTTTCACTTTAGCTTGAATTTCTTCAGTGGAAATCAGTACGCTCATTTGGACAGACATGGGTAGATACCTAAAAAAGCAAATCAAAAAATAAAAAAGGTGTTGACTTGCAACACCTCTAAAGATGAACCAATTTTAATACATCTGGCTTGCAGATGCATCTTTTTTGCCGTTGAAAATGTAATCAGTTTTTCTTGGAAGTGCTGTCACGCTTGAGTAAGCACAAACAAGCGACGGCAATCAGTCCAATTTTCAACGCTGTTTTTCGTCTCGGTCGAGCCGTTTTATGCTTTGACATAAGCACATTGTCCAAACACATAGGTGGCATGGATATTACGATCATCACCCATCAGCATCAGAGCAAATAAAGCATCTTCCAGATTTTTGGCACGTTGTTGACGTAAGGCTTGTAAAGCCGTGGCATTTAAATCGAGCACCACAAAATCTGCTTCTTTGCCCAAATCAAAGTTTCCAAGTTTGTCCTCTAGATCTAAGGCTTTTGCTCCACCTAAAGTGGCATGGTACAGCGCTTCAAATGCGGATAGTTTATCGCCTTGAAGTTGTTGAACTTTGTAGGCTTCATTGATGGTTTGCAGTTGGTTAAATGAGGTGCCTGCGCCAATGTCTGTGCCTAAGCCGACTTTCACCTGTTTTTCCCATGTTTTCTTTAATGGAAATAAACCACTGCCTAAGAACAAGTTCGAGGTTGGACAAAACGCAATGGTAGAGTTGGTCTGATGCATACAGTCCCATTCGGCATCTTCCAAATGCACGCAGTGCGCAAACACGGAACGTGATCCGGTCAGACCATAATGATGATAAACGTCTAAATAGCCTTTTTGCTCAGGGAATAATGATTTGACCCACGCAATTTCATTTTTATTTTCACTCAAATGCGTATGCACATAAACATCAGGATACTCGGCTTTTAGCTCCCCTGCCCGTGCCAATTGTTCAGGCGTTGAGGTTGGGGCAAAACGAGGCGTGATGGCATACAGGTTACGCCCATTACCATGCCATTTTTCGATGAGAGCTTTGGAGTCGTTATAGCCACTCTCAGCTGTGTCACATAATGCTTCAGGGGCATGTCGATCCATCATGACTTTACCAGCAATTAAGCGCATCTGATGCTGTTCTGCAGCCTTAAATAAAGCATCGACCGATTGTGGATGAACGGTACAAAAAACCAAGGCTGTTGTGGTTCCATTTTTGAGTAACTCGTTTACGAAGAACTGTGCAATTTGCTCTGCATAAGCCGGATCTTCAAATTGGATTTCGGTTGGGAAGGTATAAGTATCAAGCCATTCCAGTAGCTGTTCACCATAAGCCCCCATCATTTCCGTTTGTGGATAATGAATATGGGTGTCGATGAAACCCGGAACAATCAATTGATCTGGATAATGCTGTACTTCAACCTGATCTGGGAGATGGTGTTGGCCCTCAGACCATGGACCGAACCATTGAATTTTTCCGGCTTGCGTAATTAGCAAACCATCTTCGAAATAGCGCACTTGGTCGTGAATTTCACGTGCTTGGGCAACTGTATTCTGAATATCTAGAAAGCGACCACGGATCGCTGTAGATGCGATAACAGAAGACATGACATACCTGCAGTTTAGAATTTTTTCGGTTGATTGTAGCTTAATTTGGCTAGAAAAGGCGTTGCTGTAATTAGAGGATTATGTTCTAAAACATCGAACAGCCATTAATGTATGTCGAGAGCATCTCATTTTTTCAAAGCGATTGATTAAATCAATGCGCTTGTGTCAGGCTAAATCGAATCAAAGAATAGAATTCAACCGTGTATCTATGTCCCATCCAATGCATCCTGTGAATCAATCACAGCTTGAAGCCACTTATGTTGAGCGCTTGCAGCAACTAATTCAGCAACATGACGGCATCATGTCTATTTTAAAGCAGCTTTATTTGGTGGATGCCAGTGCGTATATTGCCGCAGGTGTCATTCGAAATATGCTGTGGTCAGTGCTACACCAACACAGCTATACACTGTCCCATACTGAGGTGGATATCATATTTTATGATGCTGAGGATAACGGTGCTCATAGTGATCAGATCCAAAAAGAAATGCAGTCTTTCTTTCCATTGATACAGTGGGATGTGACCAACCAAGCGACAGTACACCAGTGGTATCGCTTGGAAAATGGCGAGCAAATACAGGCGCTCAAGTCGATTGAGCATGCCCTATCGTTGTGGCCAGAAACTGCCACTGCTATCGCTGTTAAATTGGATGATCAACAAAAAATACAGCTAATCGCCCCTTTGGGCTTAGATGATTTATTTGAGTTAAAACTGCGTTGGAATTCAACCTTAGTTAGTCGAGCGACTTTTTTGCAACGTATAGAAGCGAAAAAATTTTTTCAACGCTGGCCGAAACTCAAACTCTTGATGACGCCTGAAGCTTAGCTGATGGCTTTGTTACAGAATAAAAAAAGCCTTCTCGAAAGAAGGCTTTTATTTATCTAAGCGTTTTATAACGTGGTTTGATGGTACTTCTTACTGTGTCGGATCGATAACCACGCGGTGATGGTTAAGGTCACCACAATAAAGCCGAGTGAAATCCAAATTGGCATGTGGAAAACATCGAGCAATAGCATCTTAGCGCCAATAAACACCAGGATAATGCCTAGACCATATGGTAAGTAATGCATTTTCGATGCAGCACCTGACAAGAGGAAGAACATTGCACGTAGACCTAAAATCGCCATTAAGTTTGCCGTCAGTACAATGAATGGGTCAGAGGTAACCGCAAAGATCGCTGGGATTGAGTCAACCGCAAAAATGACGTCCGATGCTTCAACCAAGATCAACACTAAAAAGAGCGGCGTTGCCCATAAGACACCATTTTGACGAACGAAGAATTTATCTTCATGCATTTGAGGAGTAATACGCATGTGTTTACGTAGCCACTTCAAAATCGCCATATCTTCGATATCTTTATCTTCTTCGTCTTGGCCTTTAAGGAATTTAAAGCCGGTATACACTAGGAATGCGCCGAAGATGTACAGTACCCAAGAGAATTCTTGAACGAACCATGCCCCAATAAAAATAAAGATGGTACGCAGTACAATTGCACCAAGGACACCGTAGAGTAACAGTTTGCGCTGCAAAGCAGGTGGAATGGCAAAGGCAGCAAAGATCATGAGCCAGACAAAAACGTTATCAATTGCGAGTGATTTTTCGAGCAGATAACCAGCGAAATATTCCATGACTTTGGTGTTTGCAACAGCGACACCAGCGGTTTGCTGTAAGTAGAGCCACAATGCACCACCGAATAAGGTAGCTACAGAGACCCATGCAATACTCCAATAGGCAGCGGTTTTGACTTTGATTTCTTGGCCTTTGTTATTTTTAAAGCCTAAAAAGTCGATGAGTAGCATGATGGTGACTAAACCGAAAAATGCCAGATATAGCCATAAAGAGCCAATCGTTTCCATGTGTATTCTCCACATCTAACAACCAGCCATAAAAAAACCTCGACCAGTTGCCAGACGAAATAAAACGCCTGAGACAACATGATCAAGGTCTTGCCTACATCGTACTGTAATGATTTGCAGCAGCGATGCTCAGATACCGACTTTTTGCAAAGTGTAATGACGATATTCTGACACGTAAAACAAGGTTTACGTTTGGAGGAGGCTACTCCCCTTGTTCAAATTTTGTTTTGGACACTGTCCAAATATGCGGCAAAGCATGACAGTTTTTAGTACAAAGTGCAATCAGCAATTTGCGAATTCATTTAATGTGCCACAGGAGGGTTAAAATCACCACGGTGTACCAACGCTAAGGCTAAAAGTGTACCGATCACGGCGATGATTCCTCCGATCACGCCAATATAACTCAAACCGAAATGTACACTGACCATGCCGCCCAAGAGTGCACCACCGCCAATCCCGACGTTATAAAGTCCTGAATAAATAGCCATGGCGACATCGGTGGCGTCGGATGCGAGATGCAGCGTCTTTGACTGTAATGCGAGACTAAATCCAATGATACTCATGCCCCACAATAAGCACACTGCACTTACACCTGTAAAACTTAAAGAAACAGGAAGCAACAGCAACATGGATAAAGCCAGTGTGGCTGTACTCAAAGGAATCGCAACTTTAGGATATTTCCCACCAAATTTCCCAAAGAGATAAGATCCCAGAAAGCCTGCAGCACCAAAGATTAATAACAAGGCTGTGGTTTGCATGGAGCTGAATGCAGCAATGTTGAGCGAGAACGGTTCGATATAGCTATATGCGGTAAATTGCGCGCTAATGACGATAATGGTTAATGCAAAGACCATCATTAAGCTTGGACGGCGAATAAACTGTTTTAGGCTGCTCAGCGAGCCAGAGTTCAAACTCGGCAGTATCGGCAGCGTTTTGGCTAAAATTAGGCAAACGATACTTGCGCCAATGCCAATCAGAGCAAAGGTATTTCGCCAACCATAGGCTTCTCCGACCATACGCCCAAACGGAATACCGAGAACCATTGCCAAAGCTGTGCCTGTGGCTAAAAGTCCCAAGGCTTGAAATTCTTTGCTTTTCGGCGCAACACGAACTGCCAGTGATGCGGTAATGGACCAAAAAAGTGCATGCGAGAAAGCAATGCCAATTCGACTGAGCAATAAAGTATTAAAGCTCCATGCGAAATACGACAGAATATGGCTGACAATAAACACCATAAATAAGCAAATCAGGAGTGAACGACGTTCAATATTTTTGGTCAATAACATGATCGGCAAAGAAATCGGCGCAACCACCCATGCATAAAGCGTAATCATGATGCCGACATCGGTCGCGGCTAAGCTAAAGGTTTTGCCAATATCGCTGAGCAACGCGACAGGTACAAATTCAGTGGTATTAAAAATAAATGCTGCGAAAGCCAAAGCAATCACAGCCGTCCAAGAGCCAGAAGAAGCCGTTTCGGAGGGAGAGGCAGACATGAGTGTCTTCAAATAAATAAAGTGGCTTATTTTACTATGCTCTATACACAAGCAGGAACCGATTTAAGCCCTGTGCATGCGGTTTAAATTAATACAAAAACAACAGAGTTGACCTGCATTACATGCCAATTTATAAAAAAATGGAGGAAATTTAAGATGTTTGTACAACAAGATGATGATCAAAAAAAAGGAGCTTTCTTTGTTGAGCAAGATGGGGAACGTTTGGCAGAGATGACTTACTCATGGGCAGGCGATGATAAATTTATTATTGATCATACCGATGTCAGTGATAGCTTGCGAGGCCAAGGTGTTGGACGACATCTCCTCGATGCAGCAGTGAATTTTGCTCGGGAAAAGAACGTGAAAATTATTCCACTCTGCCCTTTTGCAAAATCCGTATTTGATAAAGATGAATCGATTCGTGATGTTCTACGCTAAATTGTATAGCGTGATGTAGATTAATCATTTGGATAAATAAAAACAGCCTGATGGTATAGCGATCAGGCTGTTTTTATTTGAAATCTAGCTGTGAAGTTGAATTAAGATCGTGATTTATACAGCGATACAACCAAACATGTTGCAATAATCAGCAATACAAAAATGGCGACGAGATAAAGGTCCATAATAAAAATATCCGGCAATTGTGATTTAATTGTTTTTTAATTAATGTGAAAGGTGTACAAGTTTATTATCACCTACAGTTGAATATAGGTCGTTTAAGTTCTGTACCAATCACTTTCTCGTTTGTTACACGGTGTATTTTTTCATAAAAAGGAAGAAAAAACAGTGACTATACAACATCAAGATAACGGTCAAAAAGGTGAATTTTTTCAGTTAAATGCTGAGGGTGAACGGCTCACAGAAATGAGTTATCTATGGCGTGATGAACATACCATTGTGGCAAATCACACGTGGGTAGATGACTCATTGCGTGGGCAAGGGATGGCTCGAGTGTTATTGGATCATTTGGTGGAATTCGCTCGTGATAAACACTTAAAGATTATTCCTACTTGTTCTTATGTTGATGTGATGTTTCGTAGAGATAAAACCCTTGCCGATGTTCAAGCCTAAAAAAGCCCGCCATGCGGGCTTTTCTATCATTATGAATTTTTTAAAAAATTTAAAAGCTAAGTTGTATTTAATTGAGCTTTAATTTTAACAGCGTTGAAGGTGCTTTGAAAAGATTTGGCCAAAACTGCAATAAGATCGAGCAGCTTGATATCCCTAAAAATAAGCTTAAACACATGATATTTAATAATGCAAAGTCATTCAGTACAAAATAAATACTGCCAATAGTCATCATCATTAGTAAATAAATGAGATAGTGAGGAATCGCAGTACGCAGTGTTATTCCTAAAATAAATGAGCAAATAACGACATTAAAAAAAATCTGAAACGCCAAAATTATTCAGTATGATCAAGGCAGCAAAATATACACAAGTGATCGATAAAAAAATGAGTAAATTCTTGAGCATGGTAGGCCTCTTTATTCATCTTCAAATGGAAATAATTTCATTGTTTGAATATGTATGAGTTTAAAAAAATGAAGGTGATATCGGTATACGTGATCTTGGTTTTGTGTTGTAAGTTAAAAAGCACACTTGATTAAAAAACATACAAATATTTACTCATCCTGTAGAACTTTCTACGTTAAAATCGTACTAATACTTTAAGAATAAACACAATGATACAACTCTGTTATGCCAGTACACGTGTAGAACAACAATTTGATTTAATACAAGATTTAAGTGATATTTTGGTGAGAGCCCGCAGCTTTAATACTGAAAAGAATATTTTTGGCGTGCTGTACTATGCCGAAGGCCGGTTCTTCCAATGCCTGCAAGGTGAGCAAGCGGCACTCGAACAGCTTTTTCAGCATATTATGCAAGATACGCGGCATCGGGATATTGTGCGTTATCCTGATCAAACTATTGATCAAATCGATTTTTCAAAATGGTCGATGAAATATGTCAACCGACATAGTGAAATTGCTAGTTTGTTTCAGCGCTTTGGACATTCAAGCTTTCAACCCGACGTGCTCAATCTAGAACAAATTCAGGCGTTTTTAACGACCTTGTTAAGATTAGAGAATGTTGAACAGCCCGTTAAGCTGGATTTAGGCTATAAAAACCGAGGCTATCAGCATTATTTTTAAGCTGAGTGTGAATAAAAAAAAAGCCCGCGCAGCGGGCTTTTTTTATTTTATCTAGTGGGTTTAGGCTTTTAATGCACTGATCAACTTCTGATGTAAACCACCAAAACCGCCATTCGACATAATCACCACAGCATCGCCCTCGCCTGCCTCGCTTACGATGGTTTGAATGATCTCATCCAGTGAACGAGCCACCACAGCTTTATTCGCAGCAGCTTCAATCACAGGCTGTAGATCCCAATCCAAACCTTCAGGTTGATACCAAATCACTTCATCTGCTAAGCGTGCAGAATGTGCAAGCCCATCTTTATGGCTACCCATGCGCATGGTATTAGAACGTGGCTCGATTACTGCCCAAAGCTTACGTTGACCCAGACGCTTACGCGCACCTTCTAATGTGGTATCAATCGCCGTTGGGTGATGTGCAAAGTCGTCATACACTTCAATGCCACGGATTGTGCCCAAAAGCTCCATACGACGTTTTACACCGCCAAAGTTTGAAAGTGCTTCGCACGCCGTTTCAATCGAAACACCGACATGTTCAGCCGCAGCAATGGTTGCCAAAGCATTGGCTACACTGTGTTGGCCGGTCATGTTCCATTTGACTGTGCCCTTCACTTCACCGTGTTGTAAAACATTGAAATGTGAGCCATCAGCAGATAACTGTTCTGCATACAATTCAGATTTGTCATTGGCATCTAAAGATGTACGCACCACAGGTGTCCAGCAGCCCATTTCCAAGACTTCATCAATATTTGTTTCAGTGATGGGCGCAATGATACGGCCTTCACTTGGAATAGTACGCACTAGATGATGGAATTGCTTTTGAATCGCAGCCAAGTCATCGAAGATGTCGGCATGATCAAATTCAAGGTTATTTAAAATCGCTGTTTTAGGATGGTAATGCACAAACTTAGAACGTTTGTCGAAAAATGCCGAATCGTATTCATCGGCTTCTACACAGAAATATTCACCACCGCCTAAACGTGCGCTTTCACTAAAGCCTAAGGGTACGCCGCCAATCAAGAAACCTGGGTTTAAACCCGCTTGATCGAGCACCCAAGCGAGCATGGTCGTTGTTGTGGTTTTACCATGCGTGCCTGCAACGCCTAAGACATGTTTGCCTTGTAGGACGTGGTCTGCAAGGAACTGTGGGCCAGAAATATAAGGTAGGCCTTCGTTCAGCATGTATTCCACTGCATCAATGCCACGTTTCATGGCATTGCCGACAATCACGAGATCTGGGTGTGGTTGAAGGTGGCTACGGTCATAGCCTTGCATTAAGGTAATGCCTGCATTTTCCAATTGGGTAGACATTGGTGGGTAAACGTTTTGGTCTGAACCCGTCACCTTATGTCCTAAATCACGCGCCAAGAGCGCCAATGAACCCATAAAGGTGCCACAAATACCCAAGATATGCAGATGCATTCGTTCTAACTCCACTGCTTTTATCGACACATCACTTTGTTATTGTGGTGTTGTCATTATAGATTTGGTTGAAAAGGTTAATTTCATTTGAGAGCAACCATAGCAAGGGTCTTAGCGAAAAGATAGATTTTTTTGTATGAGATCGTGCAAAAAGATTGAGCACGTAACTGATCAAATGTACGCAATTTTCTTGAGGATAAAAACACGGAAAATAGGCGCGAAATCATGATGAAAAACGTACAATAAGCGCAATTTTTTGCGATCTTGATTGCTTATGTCACTTGCCCTATTTTTATTGATTATCTCCAACTGTTTTATGACTTTGGCCTGGTATGGACATCTGAAATTTCTACATGATGCGCCGCTCTGGCAAGCGATTTTATTTGGATGGGCTATAGCATTACTCGAATATAGTTTTATGATCCCAGCAACGCGACTGTTGGCCAAACATGGGTGGTCTTTGGGTCAAATGAAAATCACACAAGAAGTCGTGACGCTATTGGTCTTCGTTCCATTTATGATTTTCCTTTTTAAACAACCCTTTAAGTTGGACTATTTGTGGGCAGGTTTATGCCTTTTGGGATGTGTCTATTTCGTGTTTCGCAGTGCTTAACTGATCCAATGCTGCATGGCTCTGATCATTTAAGTGAGGCGTGTTTGCAGGCATTTTTGAGGACTTTACTAAACTCACGGTCTCGTGGAGTGGGATCTTCATAGTCAAAGGCATAATCACTCTCATTGGTTAGTACAGTCTTTGACCGTCTGCTTCAAAGTCCATGAGTGCAAAACCAAAGCTTTGGTCATCACAATACACACGATATTCTGAAATTGAATACATGTTATCACGGCCATCATCTGCTTTGTAATAGCCTGTCATCTTGAACGACTCACGTTCATCAATGATCGATTTGCCAGTGACTAAAAATTTTTCGTGGATGTAGCCATTACTCTTAATCTGGCTGTTATAGCCTTTTTGTTTCTGTAAGAGGTTAAATTCTATTTCAAATTGGCTGGTATTGAGTTGAACCAGTTGGGCAAAACTCTGAGAGCTTAAGGCTAAAGTGAGCAGGATGAAGATCTGTTTCATCTTTAAAGTGTCTTATAAATATTGATTTAATAAAAGTTTTTATAAAATTGAAAAAAATAAAAATAATTTTATAAAAATATTATGGAGTTTTCTCTTTAAAGGCAACCGTTAAATTTTATTGAGATGAATTTTCAGTCTATAATATGGGGCTCTTATTAAAGCTTGGCTCTAGTCGAGATTTACTCTCTCTTACTTTAATCTCTGGAAACATTGCAATGAATGCGGCCGCTTCACAAGACACTCCTCTCGTTGGAATTATCATGGGTTCTCAATCGGATTGGGCAACGCTAGAAAACACTGCCAATATGCTCAAACAGCTTGGCGTCCCATTTGAAGCGGAAGTAGTATCTGCACACCGAACTCCAGATCGATTATTCGAATATGCTGAAACCGCACGTGATCGTGGTATTCAAGTGATTATTGCCGGTGCTGGCGGTGCAGCACATTTGCCAGGCATGTGCGCAGCAAAGACTGACCTGCCTGTACTCGGCGTACCGGTAAAATCATCGATTCTAAATGGTGTTGATTCACTGCTTTCAATTGTACAAATGCCTGCAGGGATTGCTGTCGGTACTTTGGCCATTGGCCCAGCGGGTGCAACCAATGCGGCGATCATGGCTGCACAAATTTTAGGTTTAACACGGCCTGAAATCGCAAAAAATGTTGCAGATTTCCGTGCTGCGCAAACCGATAAAGTGGCGAGTAAAAATATTCCGGGTCAAGCTTAATTAAGGGGCATTTCTCATGGATAAAACCATTGGTATTTTTGGTGGTGGCCAGCTTGGTCGCATGATGGCGCAAGCGGCATTGCCTTTAAACATTCAATGCACCTTCTTTGAAGCGAGTACCGACTGCCCTTCTGCAGCGCTGGGTCCAGTGATTTCGACTCAAGCTGAAAATGGTTTGCAAGATTTCATTCAGAGCGCAGATGTTTTCAGCTTAGAGTTTGAAAATACTCCGTTAGCAGATGTTGATGTGTTGACCAAGAACAAAGCATTGCACCCACCGCGCCAAGCTTTAGCGATTGCACAGCATCGTTTGTCCGAAAAGGCTTTGTTTGATGAATTGGCTATCCCAGTTGCACCTTATAAGGCCGTGACATCTTTCGAGGGTTTACAAGCTGCTGTTGCTGATTTGGGTTTACCCATCGTACTGAAAACATCGCGTGGCGGTTATGACGGTAAAGGTCAATTTGTGCTACGTAGCGCTGAGCAAATGGATCAAGCATGGGCTGAACTGGGCCCTGCTGGTGAATTGATTGCGGAAAGCTTTGTAACCTTCTCACGTGAAGTCTCAATCATTGCGGTGCGTGGTCAAGACGGTGATGTGAAAACATGGCCATTGGCGGAAAACCACCACCACAACGGCATTTTGTCGCATTCGATTGTGCCTGCGCCAAACAGCGCAGACTTACAACCAGTTGCGCAAGACTACATTACTCGCCTGCTCAATCATTTGAATTATGTCGGTGTTTTGACGCTAGAGCTGTTTGTGACAGATAAAGGCTTATATGCCAATGAGATGGCGCCACGTGTGCATAACTCGGGGCATTGGTCGATTGAAGGTGCAGTGTGTTCACAGTTTGAAAACCACATTCGTGCTGTAGCAGGTCTACCTTTAGGTTCGACTGAAGTTGTTCGTCCAACGGTCATGGTGAACATCATTGGTCAACATCCGAAGTCTGAAGATGTATTGGCACTGAATGGCGCACATTTGCATCTGTATAACAAAACAGAGCGTGAAGGTCGCAAAATCGGTCACATCACATTAATGCCGAACGATACTGCAGAATTAACAGCTTTATGTCGTGCTTTGGCGAAAATTTTGCCGAATCCACTGGCACTTAGCGAAGATATGACCATTTAAACCATAGTTTGAATGATAAAAAAGCGGTCATGCACATGGCCGCTTTTTTTATCGCTATAGTTCGGGCATCATTGCGCCTCTTTGCAAAATCACACCGCTTATCGGTGAAACGATAAGAAACCTTTGATCACAAAGTGTTCATTCGTTTATAAATATTCTGCGCTAATCTTCGTATGGTTTTTTGTGTATCAATAGTCTGCGATTTGTTTGAATCAAAATCAAAAATAACCAATGCGTTTTGAATTCAAATTGTGTTTTTAAATTCAAACTATGAATTTGAATTCAAAAAATCCTATACCGAAACAATGAATTCAAAGTTTATGAATTCAAATTTGAAAAAATGAATTCATTTCTCTGTGTTTAAATTTAAAATTTGAATTTAAAAGTTGCTCAGACTTATTGGATCTATAGGGAGTGTATTTTAAAACCTATAATATTTTGATTATTAATAATAAAAATGAATTTTTACCCCATTTTGCATTTGTGGATAATTTTTTATGCGCCTAATTTATTTTTAAATTTAAAAGTTTTGAATTTAAATTTAAACCAGTGTTTGGTTTGTAGTGAATTTAAAGTTGGGTTGTGGGTAACTGCTTTTGAATTCAAATTTTAAAAATGAATTTAAATAAGTAGAAAATATGAATTTAAATTTACGTTTTGAGCCTTTAACTTTTGCTTTGAGCTGCTATTGTTAAAGCAACAATTTAAATTCAAAAAAGATCTAGGGTATGAAGCATCACTTAGGATTTGTTTTCGGGACTGCTTTATTGGCAATAACTCAGGCAAATGCCGAGTTGATTATTAATGGTCAGTCTGTCAATGCGTCGAGCATGCCTACAACAAGCAGCATTTCACCACAAAATAACTTTCAAGGTTGTTTAGCCAATTTGCGCTCGCAAGCAATGAATGCTGGTGTGAGTGCATCCACTTATGATCGCTATACGCAAAATTTAACACCTGATTATTCTGTGATTGAAAAGCTCAACTATCAGCCTGAGTTTTCAACTCCGATTTGGGACTATCTGTCCGGTCTGGTAGATGAAGAGCGTGTACAACTGGGTCAGCAGAAATTGGCGCAGCATCGTGATGTATTAAACCGTGTCGCAGCGGCTTATGGTGTGCCTGCTGAAACCGTGGTCGCGGTTTGGGGTGTGGAGAGTAATTTTGGTGATATTGCGGGTAGCTATCCTTTATTACAGTCATTGGGCACTTTAAGTTGTGAAGGCCGCCGCCAAAGCTATTTCCGTGGCGAGTTTTTTGCAGCCATGCGGATTTTGCAGCGTGGTGATTTAAATGAATCACAATTGAAAGGTTCGTGGGCAGGTGCATTTGGTCATACCCAATTTATGCCGAGTACTTATGAAGAACTGGCCGTGGATTTTGATGGTGATGGCCGCCGTGATTTGGTATCGAGCACCACGGATGCGTTGGCATCTACAGCCAACTTCCTGAAAAAGCGTGGTTGGCAAACTGGTCAGCCGTGGGGCTTTGAAGTCAAAATTCCGGATGGCATGTCGATCAGTGGAGAAAGTCGCCGTAATAAAAAGTCATTAGACAGCTGGATGAATCGTGGTTTAGAGCGTGCCGATGGTACGCCGTTAATTCAAGGTAACCTTTCTGGATCGAGCCAAGCAGGTTTAATGGCACCGGCTGGGGCAAGTGGGCCTGTGTTCTTGGTGTTTAAAAATTTCGATGCAATCTACAGCTATAATGCGGCAGAGAGTTATGCATTAGCGATTGCGCATTTATCCGATCGCTTGCAAGGCAAGGGTGGCTTTAGTACGACATGGCCAACCGATGATCCTGGGACTTCACGTGCGGAACGACGAGAGATTCAACAATTTTTACTTAACCGCGGCTATGACATCGGTAAAGTTGATGGATTAATTGGAGATAAAACCCGTCAAGCCATTCGACAAGAGCAAAATCGACTGGGTTTAAGTCCAACAGGTCGGGCGGGACAGCAGATTTTACGGGCATTTCGTAATGAGCATGCCAAGGCAATGATGAATTAAGTTTTAGCTATGCTTTTATATAGTAGTGAATCTATATCAGAGCTTGTCAATATAAAAAGGTCTGCAATTGCAGACCTTTTTTATATGTTTTTGACTCTTAAACCGCAGTGATTGTACCTAAGATACGATAGCCAGCAGCACCAGTCACACTTGGTAAATTTGCACTGAGTTGATTGACAAAGCGCATCGCCAGCCAAGCAAAGGCTGTGGCTTCCACCCATGTCGGGCTTAAGCCTAAATCTGCGGTACTTTGCACCGTCCATTCATGTTTACGTAGACGCCAGCGCAGTTGCTCTAAAAGGTGCGAATTGTATGCACCACCACCACAGACATAGACTTCACCAGTATCCATGTCAGAACGATAAATGGCTTTTTTAATAGCACGTGTGGTGAGTTTCATTAAGGTTGCTTGAATGTTTTCTGGTGTATCTTCGAGTTCGTCATATTCGAGATCTCCACGCCAATCGAGAATCTGTTCATCTAACCATTCTAGATTGAAGTCTTCACGACCTGTGCTTTTTGGAGGTTCTTTAGAGAAAAACTCATGTGCTTGTAAGCGGTCGAGCAGACTGCGAATAGGTTGACCATAAGCTGCCCAGTTGCCATTTTCATCATAGGGCTGACCAGTATAACGTTCGCACCAAGCATCCATTAAAATGTTAGCTGGACCTGTATCAAAGCCATACACGGCTTCAGGTTTGCCTGCAGGTAACATGCTGACATTGGCAATTCCGCCCAAGTTCAAAATCACACGGTGAATGGTGTCATGTTGGAAAAGCGCTTGATGAAACGCAGGAACTAAAGGTGCGCCTTGACCACCTGCAGCCATATCACGGCGGCGGAAGTCTGAAATCACAGGGATTTTAGTGAGTTCGGTAATAATATTGGGGTCGCCAATTTGCAGGGTAAAACCATGTTCAGGACGGTGGCGGATGGTTTGACCATGTGAGCCAATCGCCTTGATTTGACTACGATCTAGCTCATTCTTCTCGATCAATTCATTGATGCCATGACCGATCATTTGAGCTAATGCAACGTCTGCCTTACCCATGCGATCAATTTCGTTATCATCAGGCAAGGTGAGGGCCATCAGTTCATCACGAAGGTCTGGGTCAAAGGGAAGTGTGAGCGTCGCATGAATCTCTAAAGGATCAAAAGAAGCAGCAACAATATCGACACCATCCATGCTCGTGCCGGTCATTACCCCAATGTAGATCGCTGTCATGATGATTCTTAAGCCTGCAATGTGCTGAAAAAGTGTTAGTATATCGCACAAATTGTATAACTGATCTATTTGGATTTTGTGATGTCAAATTTCCTGCCGGCTGAAGAACAACTTGCCCTCATCCAACGAGGCACACATGAGATTATTTCTGAAGAAGATCTTCTTAAGAAATTAAAGCAGAATCGCCCATTAAAAATTAAAGCGGGTTTTGACCCGACTGCACCTGATTTACATTTAGGTCATACGGTTCTGATTAATAAATTAAAAGTTTTCCAAGATTTAGGTCATGAAGTTTACTTCCTGATTGGTGACTATACAGCCATGATCGGTGACCCAACGGGTAAGAGCGCTACACGTCCACCGTTGTCACGTGAAAAAGTTTTAGAAAATGCGAAAACTTATCAAGAACAAGTGTTTAAGATTCTTGACCCTGCGAAAACTAAAGTTGTGTTCAACTCAGAGTGGTTTGGTCAAAAAACTGCTGCTGACTTGATTCAGTTGGCTTCACAGCAAACTGTGGCACGTATGTTGGAACGTGATGATTTCACTAAACGTTATAACAGCCATCAACCGATTGCGATTCACGAATTTTTATATCCATTGGTGCAAGGTTATGACTCAGTTGCGCTAGAAGCGGATGTAGAGCTGGGTGGTACAGACCAAACCTTTAACTTGCTGATGGGTCGTACATTACAAAGCCGTTATGACCAAGAATCTCAAGTGTGCATTACTGTGCCGATTCTTGAAGGTTTAGACGGCGTAAATAAAATGTCTAAATCTTTGGGTAACTATATTGCAGTCTTTGATGCACCGGGTGCGATGTACCAAAAAGTGCTTTCAATGCCAGATGATTTGATCGAACGTTACTTTGACTTGTTGAGCTTTAAATCGATTGAAGAGATTCAACAGTTGCTCAAAGAAGTGGCTGAAGGTCGTAATCCACAAGAAGTGAAGAAAATTCTTGCACTTGAATTGGTTGAGCGTTTCCATGGCGCAGAAGCTGCGGCAAATGCGCACAAAGGCGCAGGTAACTTGATTACTGAAGGTGAACTTCCAGAAGGTACACCAGAAGTAACGATTTCTCGTGGCGCATTTGGTGGCGAGATTTTCATTACTTCTATTTTGCGTGAAGCGGGTTTGACTAAAAATGCAGCTCAAGCAAAAGATGCAATTGGTCGTGGTGCAGTGAAAGTGGATTGGGAAGTGGTCGATGCAAGTTATGCTGTGTCAGAAAACAAAACTTTGATCATCCAAGCGAGCAAAAAAGCGATCGCAAAAGTAACTTTTACCGACTAATAAATTATTGAATTTTTAGTTAAGTTATTGAATTAAAAGCAGGCTTCGGCCTGCTTTTTTTTACCAATTAATATATTAATAATATAAATAAGTAAATTCAAAAAAAACCTTATAAAAACAACACTTAAATTTTGCCAAATGTGTTGCATTTCTCGAATTTTATGTATAAGATTTATTCATCTAGAGATATATACCATCTAGAGGGTACATAATGATAACTCCACTTTTTATAAGTCTCTTCCCCAAGGGACTCTTTTTTTAGTGAAGTAAACAGATAACTATAATAATTACACGATGGATCGACTAAAGATTCAATTCTAAGGGAAAGATTTTGGGAGAGATCTTTCCCTTTTTTATTTGTAAAATTGAGCTATTCCTTTCAAAAGTCACATTTATTTCTGTATTAAAGACTTTAACCGCGCCAAAAAAAGCCCGATTCAATCGAGCTTTAAAATGTTTCTACTTAGACAGATGTTCATTGAGTTTTATTTTAGGGTTTAGAGCCACATTGAATGAAGCTTAATTTAGGTAAGATCCGTTTGACTAAAGTCCCGACTAAAAGTGCGGTAATAATGGTGCCTTCACGTACCCCGATGACTTGATGTAAGACCAACCAACTGCTGATAACCGCAATACTGACCAAGACAATGTCGCCATAGGTCTTACAGTTGCCAAAATCAAGGCGATAACGAACAGCAATGGCTTGATAGAGACCTTCTGCGGCTAAGAGGACTAGACTGGCTTTGACCACTAAGCTCACACCTAAAGCGGTAATCAGGCAACTTGCCAAGCAAGCCAGGAGTTGAAGTGGGTAACTTTCTATGCTCCAGCCTTGGGTCAGCCACATTAAACCGTCAATAAATGCACCAAACAAAATTCCCACGGGTAATTGCAACCACTGTATCCACTGAAAGTGTGATTTTAAGATCAGCATTTGCAGCAGTATCATGATGATGTGCATTAATACTGTTAATGTGCCGACGGTGAGTGGAAAGATATAGCTAAAGCTGTAAGGCATCGAAGAAATAGGGGATGTCCCTAAATTTGAATGTATAGAGAGTACGACACCAAAAGCCAATAGTCCTAATCCGCTTAATAGTAAGAGTAAGCGTGGGAAAAACTGTGTTGGCATCCTGCACCTAAAAAATAAAAAGAGTGTACGTTAAACGCAGTCTACGCTCTATGCGTCTAAAGCCCAAAAATAGTGGCTTTTTATGACTGTGATCGTTAATAGTGATTATTCAAATAAAATAGGCAGTATTTTTATCAGCAAAAATGACTAAGCATGTAATTAAAATAAAGTGATTTTTGCAAAAACAGGCCTTATGGAACAATGGTTAAAAATCAAAAAAGAGCAACAACATGGCGTATTACAATACCGATAATCATGATGAACAGATCGATCGAATCTTGAGATATTTATTTGACTACCAAACCACACAGCATAAACGAGCATTATTTTGTGAGGCGCGGCAACAATTACATGATTTGGATATCGCAGCACAGTACCAACTATTCGCATTGGTAAGAGAACAACTCCCTAGACGTGCAAAGCTGCTATTTTCTGCCGAGGATTTCAGTGGAAAGCAACAAGTCATCTTGGAAGTCATGCAACATTTAGCATATGAACGTTAAAAAAATGCTTGGAAATATAAAAATGCACGCTAAAAAATGTCTATAAAGCTTGAATCGGTGTGATGACAGAAAAAATGATGTGCTTTGAAGAATAAAAGTAGACTAATGATTAATAAATAATCAAAGCTACTTTTATTAGACTTAAAAGTGCTGAAAAAGATTTGCTAGATATAAGAAATTTACTTAATTAAATATCGACTATTTGCTAAAAATTTATAAAAAATGCTTAAAAAAATAGATATAAATGCAATTTTTTTAGCAAAAACGCTTATAAAAAATACATACGTGAAAAATATAGTGAATTGGGGGTTGCAATGATTCTGAAATGCTCTAGAATGCACCCCATACCGACGAGATAGACGAAAACGAACGAAACGCGAAGCGTTGAGTTGTTAAGTTTATCGAAGTCCAGCTTCTAGCATTGACGAGATGTTAGAAAGATCATTAAGAGATTATGAAGAACAACTTGTGTGGATTTTTACTGATTGATCGATCGAAATTATTTTCATTGATTGATGGTAGAAATTACTCGAAGTTTATTTGAGCAAATTTTTGTCAGTAATT
>NZ_VPBM01000026.1:0-43894 GCF_013418745.1 Acinetobacter sp. YH12126
TGTGTTTCAGAAAGCTTCTTTGAATCGATATATTTCATCCGCAGATTATGCATGAATATTTAAAATTCTTCGGTACAAATAATCAGCAAGAGACTGTTCGTTTTTTGATTTATGAAAGAGGCTTATTCTTTTACATAATCAAAATCAGTATCTTGGAAGTGCTCTTGATACCAACAAGTAAAATGATATAAATCACCTGTCTCCTTTAACGGAATTTTCTGTTCCTCTTCTAAAGCATCAAAACTCATGTATGCCTGCTTTATCAACTGATTTGCAAAATAGTAATGAATATTTACATGTGATTGGTCATACAGTTGACTTGACCTAAAAATTACACCTTGTGCTTTAGCAACTAACGCTACAGGGTTATTATCCATTTTTATTGCTTGATCCCAATAATATTGAGCACAAAAACTGCGCCCTATTGAAGATAAAAAATTCCCAAAATTTGTTAAAACAAATGATAATAATCCATGATTATCATTTGTTTTTTTAAGGATATATAATGACTTCTCATACAAATTAACCGTAGTTATTAAGTTTTTCGAAAACCAATGCTCATCCTGATATTTATAAATTTCTGAACTACAATTCGCTAAAATATAGTAAAAATAGCCTTTACAGCCATCATCAGTAAAAGTGAACTCGTTATCAAAATGAAAATTAAACCACTTTATTAATTCAGCTTTTCGACTTGTATCCAATAATAAATCATCTACCAACCCTGCAAATGAATTTAATTGTTGCAGCCCCAATTCCATAATTTTTCTAATAAAAAACCCATACTAAGTATGGGTTTTACATGAAATTTAAATGTTTTTCAAATTAAGCCTTCAACCACTTCTCCGCTTTAGCCTGATCTTCCACTTTAAGTTCAACTTCAGTTAATTCTGAACCTGCCGCTTTCACTTCAAAGCTCATCAGTTCATCGCGGCGAAATGCTAGTACGGTATAAGTACCGTCTTGCTTGGCATATTTTTCTGCCAATTTAACCGTCGCTTTTAAACCATCAATTGCAATAATCACATCATTTGCAGACAAGCCAGCTTTTGCCGCTGCACCATCACGACGAGCAGAATGAACCAACACACCTTCAGGCTTATCGACCAGCTTTAAACCAAATGGCAATGATTTGTCATTTTTAAGCGTGTAGCTTAGGCCAAACTCAGGGAATAATTGGTCTAACGGCAATTCATCCGTAGTATTAATCAAATGATTGATTTGTTCCAACCAATCATCACCTGTTAATTCATTACATAAATTGAAAATAGTCCGTTCATTCACTTGAATGCCGTTTTGTGCATTTTCATATAGCTTACGCATTAAGGCATCAAGACTTGAACCACGTAGGCGTAAGCCAAGGTCTAAACACAGCGCCACGAGGCAGCCTTTATTATAGTAACTGGTACCTGCATTATTTGAGTTTTCATCCTGACGGTAGAATTTCACCCACGCATCAAAGCTTGACTCAGCAACGGTTTGAATTTCACGACCCGGATTTTGCAAATAGCGATCAATTTGTGCTTTCAAAAGCTTGATATATGAATCCTGATTAATCACGCCGCTGCGCAATAAAATCAAATCATCATAATACGATGTAAAACCTTCAAATATCCAAAGCAAAGAAGTGTAGCCTTCTTTGTTCAAATCATAATTCACAAAGTTTTCTGGACGGATAAATTTTACTAACCATGAATGGAAATATTCATGGCTGCATAAACCTAAAAAACGTTGATAATCTGCCGAAGGCTCTACAGGTTCATTGGCTTTTGGTAAATCATCACGCGGGCTAATTAAACTCGTACTGTTTGGATGTTCCAAACCACCATAGCTATTCGCCGTTGCCATGGTCATAAAGGTATAGTCTTTAAATGGTGCTGAACCAAACATGGAAATTTCTGTCGAACAAATTTTTTCGATGTCTTGCTGCATACGCTGCGCGTTCATGGCATGTTTGCCCGAAACCACAAATTCGTGTGGAATGCCGTTGGCTTCAAAACTAAAACGGGTTTGTTCCGCCAGTTCAAACGGTGCATCAATTAACTGAGCATAGTTATCTGCATATAAGGTATAACGACCTTTCACTAAACTTTTTGACTTCAATCCAGTCGCAAGTTGGAAATGCTTTAACTCGGGTGGCAAGAATACTTCAACCTCAATGGCTGTATGTTCTTGGTCAACTAAACCTAAACATGCGCAAGCTGGATTGACGTATAAACGGCTTTGATCAACATAAGCACCACGGACCGACAAATCGAAGGCATATACATCATATTCAACCGTGATCAACTCATGATCTGTATTAAATAAGCGCCATTTATTTTTTTCAAATTTCTCTATTTGTAACAAACGCCCATCTTCATCATAAGCTCGAACAGCTTCGATATGCTTCGAAAATTCTCGGATTAAGTAACTTCCGGGAATCCAAGTTGGTAAAGAAAGCACCTGTGTTGGATTTGCCAAGAAACGTGCAGTGACATGGACTAGATGCTGACGATAATCGTCAAATTCGATTTGATAATGCAACATAATGGGCGATATAAAATTAGTAAAAGATAACTTATCAATTAGATTAACATTTTTTACAACTGAATGCGGAACTGTCGTAATTGTCTACAATTATGACTAGTCAGCAGAAAAAAAAAGGCATAGCATGCCTAAAAATTTTTTCGTTTTACCACCAACGGAATGGTTGGTTAAGGAACCTCATTGAAACACGTGATCTACCTCATCGCGCTGCTTAGTTTTCTATGCTCCACGATAGCAAATGCTGCCCTTTTAAATATTGTCCCTGAAACTGTTGAAGCTGAAGCTTGGACCATTTTAGACCCTCAATCGGGTCAAGTGATAGCAGAACATAATAGCCATGTTCAGCGTGCCCCTGCTTCACTTACCAAAATGATGGTGGCTTATATTGCTTTAAAGGAAATTAAAGCAGGTCATTTAAAGAAAAATGAAATCCTAACCGCAACCCCAGTTGTACAAGTGGTTCAATGGGATGAATCACAAATGTATCTCAAAGCTGGTGAACAAATTTCAGTTGATCAGCTTTTGGCAGGTCTTGTGGTCATGTCTGCCAATGATGCCGCTGTGACTTTAGCTGAACGCATTTCTGGTGATATTCCAAAATTTATTGAACGCATGAACAAAGAAGCTAAAGCTTTGGGCATGAATGATACCAATTTTCAAAATCCAGCCGGTATTACCATGCCAGAACATTATTCATCGGCGGCTGACCTTGCACGTTTAGGGCAAGCACTGGTGACTGAAACACCTGACTATTTGAATTATTCTAAACAACAAAGTTTTAGTTATAATCACCGTTTCCACCATGCAACTAATATTTTACTCAAACAAGATCCTACCGTTGATGGCTTAAAAACAGGTTTTACTAAAGCTGCAGGTTATAATTTAGCTTTAACAGCCAACCGTTTGATCGCGAATCCTGACGCGCCAGAACGTCGTTTGATTGTTGTGGTATTAGGGGCAAAAAGTGGATTAAAACGTGCAGAAGTAGCACACAACCTCATGAACTTGGCTTATACCTATACACGTAATGAAGTTGCAATCAAAGATAAGCAATTAATTGCAGAATTACCTGTGGTTAAATCAACCTTGAAAATGTTTAAGGTGGAAACTCAACAACCTAAACTAATTACAACTTCACTTTATGATCAAGCTTATGCCATCGATTTAAAAGCTTTTGACCCTACACAGCAACGTATTCTTTTAAATACCGGCAATGGTCAAATTCAAGCCATTGAACCACTTCATGAAACACAGACTAAACTGAGTGTTGAAGTAAATGAAAAAGAACTCACTGCGCCTTTGGCTGAAGTGATGAAATTAGCCACCGTTACGGTTTATCAAAATAATCAGCTGATCAATACCTTTGATATTGAAGATGACGTGCAAATTGAAGAAGCCAATATTTTTGAGCGTTTCATGATGTGGATTAAAGGTCTTTTTAGCATCTTTAATACGGATTCAGCTGAAGTTAAAACCTACCCTTTAGGTCAATGATGTGATTATGTAACTTGTAAGACAATTCGTTATTCGTGAAAAAAAGAAGATGGCATACTCGTGCCATCTTCTTTTTTTCAACAATAATAAAATAGGGAATTCAATGAATAACGCTGATGACTCCAAGTTACACCATATTGTCATTGTCGGTGGTGGTGCCGGTGGTTTAGAACTGGTCACTCAACTCGGTGATTTACTCGGGAAAAAAAAGAAAGCACGCATTACCCTCGTAGATATGAAACTCACGCATGTCTGGAAACCCCTTTTACATGAAATTGCCGCAGGGACGATGTCGGTTAGTGAAGAAGAAATTAACTACTATGCACATGCTGCGAAGCATCATTATGAGTTTGTCTTGGCTAAGTTTGAAGATGTCAATCCTGCTGAAAAAACTATTCAGCTTAGCAAAGTCCAACAAGGTAAATATGAATCTACTCAAGAACAACTGCAACTGAGTTATGATACCCTTGTTCTTGCTTTAGGCTCAGTTTCCAACGATTTTAATACACCGGGCGTGTATGAACATTGTCACTATTTGGACAGTCTGCAACAAGCTGAAATCTTCCAACAAGATCTCTTACAGTTGTATTTGGATGCGCAAAATAGCAATACAGCACGTGAGTTGAAAATTGCCATTATTGGCGCAGGTGCAACGGGGGTTGAACTTTCAGCAGAATTGGTTGAAGCCAAAAATAATTTTTATAAATATGGTTTAAATAAAATTCATCCTCAAAGCGTACAGATCAATTTGATTGAAGGTGCTGATCGGATTCTGCCTGCACTCCCTGAAAAAATGGCCGAGCATGCACAGCAGCAATTACAACGCATGAAAATTGAGGTCTTAACCTCTAAACGTGTGGAAAAAGTCGATGCTGAACATGTTTATTTTAATGATGGCAGTAAAATTAAAGCCGAACTAAAAGTTTGGGCGGCAGGCATTAAAACACCAGAAGTAATTTCTAAACTTGAAGGCTTTGAAAAAGACCACATGGGGCGTTTAAGTGTATATGCAACACTACAAACTAAGGCACACCCAGATATTTTCGCCTTTGGTGATTGTGCACATTGCCAACCGCGTGCAGATGAGCCTGTCCTCGGCCCACGCGCTCAAGTTGCTAGCCAACAAGCGTCATTTCTCGTGGATTGCTTAAAGGCGCGTATCCGTGGTCAGCAACTCCCGATGTTCGTATTTTCAGACAAAGGTTCCTTAGTCTCATTAAGTAAACATAAAGCAGTAGGTGAACTTTTAGGTCAGGTTAATGTTCAAGGCTTTGTTGCCAAATCAATGTATGTTTCATTATATCGACTGCATCAAGCTACAATTTACGGCTATGCACATGCAGGACTATTAACGGCTAAAGATTTTGTTACACGAAAAATTGCGCCTAAAATTAAATTGCATTGAAATTTACAGATTTGCCCCGATTAATGAAAAAAGCATCATAAGCATTTAAAAATTGCATTTTTTTGATAAATTTAGTCTACAAAAGTGCAATTTCACTTTATGATGTAACCCTTAAAAAATTGAATGGATCAATAACATGACTGCTATTGCAAATAACTCTGTGGTTTCTTTCCACTACACATTGACTAATGCAGAGGGTGAAACTCTCGACCAATCTCAAGGTGAGCCACTAGCATATTTGCACGGCGCTGGTAACATCATTCCAGGTCTTGAAAAAGCTCTTTTAGGCAAAACTGTTGGTGAAAAATTCACTGTAACTGTACCTGCTGCCGAAGGTTATGGCGAATACAACCCTGATCTCGTTCAAGAAGTTCCTGCTCAAATGTTCCAAGGCGTGGACAACATCCAACCAGGTATGCAATTCCAAGCTCAAACTGATGACGGCGTTCAAATCGTGACAGTTAAAGCTGTTGAAGGCGACAACGTTGTTGTTGATGCGAACTTTCCACTTGCTGGTCAAGATTTAACTTTCGAAGTTGAAATCGTTGAAATCCGTGAGGCTTCTGCTGAAGAACTTGAACACGGTCACGTACACGGTGCAGGCGGTCACCACCACTAAGATCTTCTGATCTCTAGTGCAAAAAGGCAAAGTTTTTACTTTGCCTTTTTTATTGCGCCTGATATAGGTATGCCATATAAGAACTTTTCAAACTATTAAATACAAAAAAGCAGGCCACGGCCTGCTTTTTTAAAACGGATAATTAATTCTTATGAATTAACGACGTTGGTTATAAATCTGCTGCGCTGCAGGTAGATTTTTACGCATCGCTTCAATACGTTGTGAGTTTGATGGATGCGTAGACAGGAATGATGAACCTCCCGCACCTTCAAGCTTATTCATTTTTTCCCAAAGTGTAATCGCCGCTTGTGGGTTATAACCTGCACGTGCCATTAACATTAAACCACCTTGGTCAGCACGGCTTTCCAGAGAACGTGAATACGGTAACCCTATACCGATTTGACTACCTAACTGCGCAGCAGCAGTGCCCAATTGACCGACATTATTGCCTGCGGCACTTAAACCAATATTCAGCGCAAGATCCGTTAAGGCTTGAGCACCCAATTTACTTTTTGCATGTTCTTCAAGAGCATGGACCATTTCATGTCCCATAACCGCCGCAATTTCTGCATCAGTTAAATTTAGTTTATTGACGATACCTGTATAAAATACAACTTTACCGCCTGGAGCGACAAAGGCATTGACTTGGTCTGATTTCATGACTGCCAATTGCCATTGGAACGCTTGACCCGTTTGGTTCATTTGGTCTGCAAATGGGCGAAGTTTGAGGAATACTGAATTAATTCGTTTATACGTACTTGATGAAGTATCTAACTGATTTTTAGAACGCGCATCCGCCACCATTTTGTTATAACTTTGTGTTGCTTGCGCGTTCAATGTAGCAGTATCCGCTCCTGCCATATCTGCCACTGTCGCACAGCCCGAAATCGTCATTACACCGGCCATACACAGGCTCGTTAGAATTATTTTTTTCATTAAGGATACTCCAGACCATTAAAATATAAGTGAATTTATGGATATTATATTCTTATGGTTTGGAGCTTAAAACGAAGTTATAGCGACTTATAATAGTATTTATGTAATTTTTTTAAGCTGAAAATTGAAGAACCAACCAATAGATTAAACAAACCACATTCAAGCCCAAATACACATGCATTAATGGCTTAATTTTTTCTTCTAACTGCACATTTTTTCGCTTAAAAAATAAGACAGCATTTTGTATCAAAACTATGGGCACAAGAATACAGGCAATAATCACCGACAACCCAATCAGGGCTTGATAAATTAATTGTGGATCTTGAGTTTGGGCACGAATGATCATCATAGCAATAGTGGGTGCTCCCCCCATCGCAAATAATAAAGAATAAAAAATGGTGGTCGAAATATTCTTTTGCATCCTGCACTTCTCTTCCTAATTCAAATTGCATTTTAGCAACTCAACACAATGTGTATAGCGTACTAAAATGCAACTTTAGTCTTGAAAACAGCCGATATTAACGACGTACACTCGAAGGTGTCGCATTTTTATAATATTGCTGTGCTTCTGGCATCATTTTTTGCATAGCAGCAATACGGTCATTATTGCTTGGGTGTGTAGACATAAATTTGCTCAGTGCATCATTGCCACTGTTGTCATTTGCATTCATTTTTTTCCACAACGAGATCGCTGCTTCTGGGTTGTATCCAGCTTTTGCCATCATCACTAGGCCACCTTTATCCGCGCGGCTTTCCAAATTACGTGAATACGGTAAGCCCACACCGAACTGACTACCCAAATCAAGCAAGGTTGCACCATAGCCGCCTGCAGCATTGCCTACATATTGTGAACCGATACTCACCGCAAGATTGGTCAGTGCTGAAGCGCCAATTTTATTTTTTGCATGTTCTTCTAAAGCATGAACCATTTCGTGACCCATGATTGCTGCGACTTCATCATCCGTCAGTTTGAGGGTTTCGACGATTCCTGTATAGAAAACAACTTTGCCGCCTGGTGCCACATAGGCGTTAATTTCTTTAGACTTGATCACGGCAACTTTCCAATCAAAAACCTGACCCGTTTGATTCATCTGATCTGCAAATGGTTTCATTTTCCAGAAAACACGGTTTACTTTTTGATAAGTCGCAGACTTGGTATCGAGCACTTGTTTGGTCTGTGCGTCTTTCAGCATTGCGTTATAAGACTGTGTTGCCTGTAAGTTCAAAGATGCAGAATCAGCACCGGCCAAATCGGCAATTGTTGTACAACCTGATAAAGAAGCTGCTACGGCAAAGCATGCCAAAGATTTTTTATAATTCATCATGATCTCTAGTTATTTATAAAGAGTGTCAAATATATACAAAAAATTGACTGACTCAATATTTTTATGCTTATTTTTTTCAAAATCTTTATTTTTCCATTATTTAAATTTAATACTGATGTTACCCCGTAAAAATAATTTCACATTTTTTAAATACTTTTAAGTATATTCGACGGAGTCTTACATCTAGGGCTTAAATAAAGGGATTAACCTTCGGCTGGAGGTACACACATGAAACAATGTTTCTCATTAGGCAAAATGAGAAGCGTGCTTCGCAAGGAAACCATCTTGCGGTGCAATGCACCTCACCGACAAAACTCGTTCACTAGTGTCAAAATATTTACAGTATTGCAAAAACATTTTTAATTAAAAGTAGTCCTGTCTCAAACACTTGCGGATGAATTATCGCGTATCATTCTTTTATTTGAATCAAATGGCACTTCGGATGTTACTGCATTTATCAGTTAATAATACCTGTCGGTTTTTGAATTTTTATTCTTCGCCCTATAAAAAAAGCCCCGCTTTCGCGAGGCTTTTGACATCTTAATTCAACAGCACATTATGCGTCGAATGGATGACGTAATACGATTGTTTCATCACGGTCTGGACCAGTTGAAATGATGTCGATTGGACATTCAATCAATTGCTCTAAACGTTTCACATAGTTAATTGCATTTTGTGGCAATTGATCTAGTGATTTCGCACCGAAAGTAGACTCAGACCAACCTGGCATAGTTTCGTAGATCGGTTTTAAAGTTTCAAATGCAAGCGCATCAGAAGAACCTACACAACCAGAATCAGCTGCTTCGTAACCTACACAGATTTTCACTTCTTCTAAACCATCTAGAACGTCTAGTTTAGTTAAGCAAATACCAGAAAGTGAGTTTACTTCTACTGAACGACGTAGAATTTCAGCATCGAACCAACCACAACGACGTTGACGGCCAGTAGACGCACCAAATTCAGAACCTACAGTACCCAAGTGTTTACCGATCGCATCACCAACATCGTTAGCAGCATCATAAACAAGTTCAGTTGGGAACGGACCAGCACCTACACGAGTTGTGTACGCTTTAGTAATACCCAATACATAGTCAAGGTGTAATGGACCAAGACCTGAACCAGAGCTTACGCCACCAGCAGTTGTATTTGAAGATGTAACATACGGATATGTACCGTGGTCAACGTCAAGAAGTGAACCTTGCGCGCCTTCAAACATGATTTTCTTACCTGCTTTACGGTAAGCATGGAGTTCACCAGTAACGTCCATCACCATAGGTTCGATGACTTTACGCCATTCGTCACATAGAGCGATCACATCTTCAACTTTAACTGCTTCAACACCGAAGAATTGAGTCAATTGGAAGTTATGGTATTCAAGAAGCTCTTCAAGTTGAGCTTTAAGATGAGCACCACCACGAACCAAGTCAGCAACACGGATTGCACGACGAGCCACTTTGTCTTCGTATGCAGGACCGATACCACGACCTGTTGTACCAATTTTCGCATTGCCACGTTTTTTCTCACGTGCTTGGTCAAGGGCGATATGGTGTGGAAGGATCAACGGACAGTTTGGAGAAATACGTAGACGTTCACGTACAGGCACGCCTTCTTTTTCTAAAACTTCCATTTCATGGATTAAAGCTTCAGGTGATAAAACAACACCATTACCAATTAAGCACAATACGTTGTCACGTAAAATACCAGATGGAATGAGGTGTAATACAGTTTTCTTACCACCAACCACAAGTGTATGACCTGCGTTGTGTCCACCTTGATAGCGAACTACCGCAGCCGCTTGATCTGTGAGCAGGTCGACGATCTTACCTTTACCTTCGTCGCCCCATTGGGTACCAAGTACCACAACATTCTTGCCCATAATAGCCTCATTGCATCATGCTGTTAAAATTGGAAAAAACGTGTGTGCCCGCAGGCACATCCGCGATTAAATTTGTTCGATTGTCCACTCGCCATTTGCATTCACCAACTGGTGCGTTGCATACGGTGCTGAGCTTAAATCATCATTACCTAACAATTGAACAACACTGAATCCTTCGGTACGTGCTGCCTCAATTGCCTTTAATAAATCTGCTTCGATGCCTTTTGGTGCAACCAAAACTTGGCTTTTCTGAACTTGACCAGCAGTTAATGCATATAAGTCACAAGAGAAACCTGTTGCTGGACGCGCACGGCCGAAGTGTTCACCAATACCGTCATAGCGACCGCCTTGAGCCAATGGCGCAGCACGGTTTGGTGCATATACGGCATACATTAAACCAGTGTGATAGTGATATGAACGAAGTTCAACCACATCGATACCAATATGTAGTTCTGGCCAACGCACCTGAATTGCGGCTTGTGTCGATTTCACTGCATCAAATGCAAGTTTAAATGCTTCGTTATTTAAAACTTCAGCACTTAAATTTGCTTGTAACGCATCTAAATCACTTGCAAAACGACCTAAGGTATAAAAATCTTGACCGAATGGAAGCTTTTGTGTGAATTCAGCAAGTTCAGGTAGAGCTTTACGTTGATACAAGTCAGATAACTGACGTTCAACTGCTTTGCTCAAGCCAGCTTGTTTCACCATGCTGCGGAATAAACCGACATGCCCTAAATCAAGATGAATACCATCTGCATGACCTGCTTTAGCAAGCAAGTTGATCATGACATCAATCAGTTCAACGTCAGCATCAATGCTGTCTGAACCAAATAATTCTGCACCTAACTGTAAAGGTGCACGTGTGGTATTAAAACCCTGTGGCTTAGTATGTAGTACTGTACCAGCGTAGCAATAACGAGCTACACCTTCGACAGGATGTACATGCGCATCAATACGAGCCACTTGTGGTGTCATATCGGCACGCACACCAAGCAAACGACCTGAAAGTTGGTCGATCACTTTAAAAGTGGCTAAGTCTAAATCTTGATTCGATTCTGAAAGAGAAGATAGAGATTCGATGTATTCAATGAATGGCGTGTACACCAACTGATAACCTCGAGATGCGAGGAAATCTAATGCTTCACGACGCAAAGATTCAATCACTTGCGCCTGTTCTGGCAGTACATCAGCTACACCATCAGGTAATAACCATGTCTCTGAAATGGGCATGTTGTAAACCTAAATTCTTGTCAGCGCGGAACAAATCCGCATAAAAAAATCGGGAGCACACCCGATTTCTCCTAGTTTAGCACGATAGTTTTACGCTTGCACACGACTTTTTCATAAAAGATGCTTCAGCATTCATTACTTCATCAACAGCTTTAATTTTTACAACTAAATATATGTTTATGCTTATATTTTAAAATCCTGTGAACGTTATTTTTTAACCATTTGATAAAAAATAATAAGCATCCTACTTTCTATAGATGAAGTTTTAAACAAAGTTATAAATATGATCAGGCTCAATAACTTAATTTAAGACACGAACATCAATCCAATGGAAGCGCTGTAGTTTGTTTAACGGCCTGTAACGGTATCTCTGTTTTTACATTTTGCACACTGGCGATCTGCGTTAAATGATGAATCTGAAACTTTCGATAGGCTTCTAAATCTGCCACGACGATACGTAAGAAAAAGTCACAATCCCCTGCCATGAGTTGACATTCAACCACCTCAGGCATCGTTTGAATCGCTGCGACAAAATCATTCACGGTTTTTGCATCTTGACCTTTTAGCCAAATCCGCGCAAATACCGTTAAACTTAAATTCAATTTTGACTGATTCAGTAAAGCCACATATTTCTCAATATAGCCTTCATCTTCTAGTTGCTTAACCCGTCTCAAACACGGCGAAGGTGATAAACCAACTAGTTGGGCCAATTCATTATTTTGTAGTTTTCCATTTTGCTGTAATGCTTGCAAAATGCGTTTATCTATCTGATCCATTAACAAAGGCACTAAATTTCACAATAAGCTTTATTTTAGCAATTTCATTGCACAATAAAAGTGATCTTTCATAAAATAGCTGCCAAATGCTGCTCAGATATCCATAAAATATTGCTTTCGATCTCACTTCATGGAAAACGTCATGATGATGTTTAGACAAAGTACACTCAATCACACCCATTCAGAGCATTCTATTGAGTTTAAACGAGGTCTAAAAACATCTATTCCAATGCTGCTGGGCATTATTCCTTTTGCATTAGTTTTGGGTGCTCAGGCAACACATAAAGGATTTTCTAGTTTAGAAGTTCCGCTTTTGACTGGCCTTAACTTTGCCGGTGGATCTGAATTTGCCATTTTGGAAGTTTGGACCAATCCCCCTAATATTCTCATGCTGATGTTTATTACGTTTTTAGTGAATAGTCGGCACCTATTAATGGGGGCGAGCCTTGTCCCGTATTTACGACATTTACCGAATCGTACGGTTTATACCGCTTTATTTTTTATGTGCGATGAAAGTTGGGCTGTGGGTTTGGCTGATGCGCAAAAAAAATCTAATGTTTTGGGAATTCAGCGCGCCTTTAGTTTGATGTTCTATGCAGGCTTATGCTGTGCTCTATATTTGATGTGGGTTGGCTTTACCACGCTAGGGGCAATGATCGGGCCCATACTTGGCGATATTAGTCGACTTGGTTTTGATATGGCCTTCCCTGCTGTATTTCTTGTTTTACTGCGTGGCATGTGGAAAGGCTTTAAAGCGGCGCGTCCATGGCTGGTCAGTTTGATTGCCGCATCTCTGGCGTATTTGTATCTCCCTGCGGGCTGGTATGTTCCGATTGGCGCAGTTACTGGCATTGCTTCTGCATTTTTCCTAATTGGAGATGATGCATGATCCACACTAGCACCCTGATCGCGATTCTATTTATAGCCTTAACCACTTACCTGACCCGCATCTTGGGTTATGTGTTACTGAAAAACCGTAGCCTCACCAACAAACAACGTCAAATTATGGAAGTTGTTCCCGGCTGTGTATTGATCTCAGTGATTGCGCCCTATTTTGTCAAAGATCATCCTGCTGATTTAATCGCGATGGCCATTACGCTATTTGCAGCATCACGTTTTTCGTTATTGCCTACCGTTGTGATTAGCATGCTTTCAGCAGCAGTATTAAGACAAATTTTGATTTAACTAAGTAATACGCGATCATGTTTTGAATAACGAAAGAACTACGATTTAAACCCAATGATGATGAATATTAGGAATCATCTTATTGGATAAAAAATACCCATACCTTGAGATCACATGCTTCATGCAGATATCGAGGTGTGGGCAGTCTTTTGTATTTTTTTGATTAGCTTTGGTCTGTCTTGACCACTTTTGCCAAAAGGTTCACCAACTCTGCATTTTGCAATTCAACTTGTTGTAATTTATGAGCGGTCTGATCTAGAACTTCTTGCTGGATATGCATTTTCTTTGCAAGGTCTTGCATAATTTCCAAGGTCTTTTTCAGGTTGGCTTCTAGATGCACCACTTTTTCTTCAAGTGGCAAGGTTTCATGCGCGGTAGATTGCGATACGTCACGATTAAACTGTAGCCAAATTAAAAAAATAACCGCCAGCGCCAATAATAAAATAAATCCCCAAAGTAACATCAACATCATGCTCAATACTCTTTATATATTTCTTTGACTTTCATCTTAAACAATAAATTGGCTGTGCTTGAATATTTTTTAAAGTTTTTCAATATTTTCGAGATACATCAACGTCATTACGCATGATTTTTCATCTAATTTTAGAAAATAAAAAACACCTATAAGCTAGTAGATGTTTTTTATATCGGATAAGTTTGAATTTTTAAAGAGAATGAAAACTTTCACATAAATCGAGTAAGCGGTTCGCATAGCCCCATTCATTGTCATACCATGCGAAGACTTTTGCTTGTTTTCCTACCACCATGGTTTGATTCAAATCGACAATCAATGAATAAGGTGAATGATTAAAATCACTTGAGACCAAAGGTTCATCGGTTACTGACATAATTTCATGATAATCAAAACGTGCAGCTTTGCTTAACACTGCATTTAACTCATGCTTGGTGATAAGCGATTGGGACACAAAACTTAAATCGATTGCAGCGACATTGATCGTCGGTACACGAATCGAATAGCCAGCGATTCGATCTTCCATTTTCGGCATGACCCGTTTCAATGCCCCCAGAGCTGAAGACGTCGTTGGAATAATATTTTGACCCGAAGCTCGGGCACGACGCAAGTCACGATGTGCATGATCCAATACAGACTGATCCGCAGTCACAGCATGAATTTCTGTCATGAGTGCTGTGTCTATACCAAAGGCATCATCAATAATTTTGACTAAAGGCACCAAAGCCTGCGTGGTACAAGACACACTGGAAATAATTTGATCAGTCGCTTTTACTTCACGATGATTAACACCATACACGATCGCAGCATCAACACTGTCAAACGGTGCTGCACCAATAATCACACGTTTGGCACCTGCACCAATATGCTGTGTAGCTGCCTCTCGCGATCTAAATAAACCTGTGCATTCGAGTACCACATCGACATTCAGTTGCTGCCAAGGCAAAAGACTCGGCTGTGCTTCATTTAAAACTTGCACTTTGAGATGTGCTTGGGCACAAGAGATCTCTAGAAAAATAGCGCCATCTTGTTCAAGAATGTCGACTTGGCCTGCAAAACGACCATGCGTGGTGTCGTATTTAAACAAATGCACCATGGTTTCCACATCAGCGACATCATTTATGGCAACAATTTCATAGTGAAATTCCTTTGGATTTTCAAACCAAGCGCGTAATACATTGCGTCCAATTCGACCAAATCCATTAATTGCCACTCGCTGCATGACCAATCCTTCGTTTTAAAACAAAAATAAAGCATCTATATGTTAATGGATTTCAACATGAAAACGTTATCATTTATTCGTTTAATGCTTATTGGGCTTTATTTTTATAAAACTTTAGCACCTGTATAGATCTAAATATTAGCTTTACTGAAAATGTACAGCACCAAGATCCAGTCCAAACACTATGATTAAATTGGATGTAAACATGCACATTCCCCAATGAACTAAAAAATATAAATGCAAAGCACCTTCATGTAGACCATTTATCAACATACTGAAGTTGAACATTTAAAACTTTTCAAGACATATAAATAAAACGCCGCAACAGTGCGCTCATTAGATTATTCAATGAATACTTTCAGCGTTCCAAAGGTTTAAAAATCTAAAAATATAGGCGCTAAATTTAAAACATATAAAAAGTCATAGAGATAGCCGAAAATCATTGGTCACTACACCTTTTTCCGTTATAATTTAGCGTTTTTAAATTTTATGTCAGCATCTCAAGCCAGCTTTAAAATTTTGTAAGACTTGCTTGATAGGCTATTACCAAATCGAAATTAGGAGAGACTTGGTTGTGAGTACTCGTTTTATGACATCAGCTGAAATTCGCGAAGCTTTTTTAAGCTACTTTGAATCGCAAGGGCATACACGTGTCGCGTCGAGTTCTCTGGTACCTGCCAACGACCCAACACTATTGTTCACAAATGCTGGTATGAACCAGTTTAAAGACTGCTTCCTCGGTCTTGAAAAACGTGACTACGTTCGTGCAACTTCTTCACAAAAATGTGTCCGTGCCGGCGGTAAACACAACGACTTAGACAACGTTGGTTATACAGCACGTCACCACACGTTCTTTGAAATGTTGGGTAACTTCTCATTTGGTGACTACTTCAAACGTGATGCCATCACATTTGCTTGGGATTTCTTAACCAACGAAAAATGGTTAGGTCTGCCAAAAGATAAACTTTATGCCACTGTTTACCATACAGATGACGAAGCATTTGATATCTGGAACAAAGAAATTGGTCTAGACGCTTCACGCATTATCCGTATCGGTGACAACAAAGGCGAAAAATACGCTTCAGATAACTTCTGGGCAATGGGCGATACAGGTCCTTGCGGTCCATGTTCTGAAATCTTCTTTGACCATGGTGACCACATTTGGGGCGGCTTACCGGGCACTCCTGAAGAAGATGGCGATCGTTTCATCGAAATTTGGAACAACGTATTCATGCAGTTTAACCGTACTGCTGATGGCGTACTACACCCTCTTCCAGCACCTTCTGTAGATACTGGTATGGGCTTGGAACGTATTTCTGCAGTTTTACAGCATGTAAACTCGAACTACGAAATCGACCTATTCCAAAACCTACTCAAAGCTGCTGCTGAAATCATTGGTTTAGATACCACTGAACTTGAAGCAAAAGCGCAAGCAGAAAACAAACCAGTTGAATACCCTGCTTCACTTAAAGTTGTGGCTGACCATGCACGTTCTTGCTGCTTCTTGATTGCAGACGGTGTTAACCCGTCTAACGAAGGCCGTGGCTATGTACTTCGCCGTATTATCCGTCGTGCAGTACGTCATGGTAACAAATTGGGTGCAACAGGTTCATTCTTCTACAAAATGTTGCAGCCGTTAATCGAAGTGATGGGTGCTGCTTATCCTGAACTTGCTGCTAACCAGGCACGTATCGAAGCACAGCTTTTGAAAGAAGAAGAACAATTCGCAAAAACTTTAGAGCAAGGTTTGAAATTGCTTGAAGGCGAATTGGCTCAACTTAAAGGTTCAGTGATTCCAGGCGAAACTGTATTTAAACTTTACGATACTTACGGCTTCCCGACTGACTTAACAGCAGACATTGCACGTGAACGTGATCTCACCATTGACGAAGCTGGTTTCGAAGTCGAAATGGCGGCTCAACGTCAACGTGCGCGTGATGCTGGTAAATTTGCTGTCGACTACAACTCAATTGTGAAAGTTGAAGGCGAGACTCAATTTGACGGCTATGACGCAACTCAAGGCCAAGGTCAAATTGTTGCAATCTACAAAGATGGCGAACAAGTTGATGAAGTTTTTGAAGGTGACGAAGCACTAATCGTTCTAAACCAAACTCCTTTCTATGCAGAAAGTGGCGGTCAAGTTGGCGATACAGGTATCTTCAAAAACGAAACTGGTATTTTTGAAGTTCAAGACACCAAAAAATCAGGCGGCGCTTTTGTACACCAAGGCATCGTGACCATGGGTAACTTAAAAGCAGCTCAAGCAGTTGAGGCTATTGTTAAAGCGGATATCCGTGCAGCAACATCGCGCAACCACTCTGCAACTCACCTATTACATGCAGCACTTCGCCAAGTTTTAGGTACGCACGTACAGCAAAAAGGTTCATTGGTTGCAAGCGAACTTTTACGTTTTGACTTTGCTAATGACCAACCTGTTTCATTTGAACAGCTTCAAGAAATTGAACGCATTGTCAATGCCGAAGTGATTGCCAATACTGCTGTTTCAACTGAACTTTTAGACATCGAGGCGGCCAAAGAAAAAGGCGCAATGATGTTGTTCGGTGAGAAATACGGTGACGAAGTACGTGTACTTTCAATGGGTACAACCAAAGATGAGAAAAACTTCTCTATCGAACTTTGTGGCGGTATTCATGTAAAACGCACCGGTGATATTGGTCTATTCAAAATCACTTCTGAAGGCGGTGTTGCTGCAGGCGTACGTCGTATTGAAGCCGTTACTGGTACTAAAGCTGTTGAAGCTGCGCAAAAAGCAGATCGTGACATTCATGCAATTAACGACTTGCTGAAAGCGCAAAAAGATCAAACTTTAGAAAAAGTTGAAGCTTTGTCTCACACAGCATCTAGCTTGCAAAAACAAATTGAACAATTGAACCAAAAATTGGCAAGCTTCCAAGCCGCTGAGTTATTGAGTCAAGTTCAAGAGATTGGTGGCCGTAAAACATTAATCACCACGGTTCAAGGTGTAGATGCGAAATCACTTCGCAACTTGCACGACGGTGTGAAATCTAAGTTAGACAATGCTGTGATCGTGATCGCAGCGGTTGATGCCGACAAAGTGAGCCTCATTGCTTCGGTTGCTAAAGAATACACTGCTGCTGTAAAAGCAGGTGACATCATCAAACACCTTGGTCAAGAACTTGGCGGTAAAGGTGGTGGTAAACCTGATATGGCTCAAGGTGGTGCGCCTTATAGCGACAAACTTGAAGCGGTAATGACTGACCTCGTTGCATGGTTAGCTGCAAAATAAGACCAAAAGTCCTATAGCTCAAAGTGACTCACCTCCTTTGAGCAAATCAACAGGTTTAAGCAGTGTGTTTTTTAATGCTGGATCCTGCTTAAACACTGTTGATGCGTGAAAGCGCAAACTCAATCATCATGTTGAAACCAATATTCAACCTCTGGCTAAATGATGAAAATGGAGTCTAAAAGGCTGGGTTCATGTGAATCCCCTGCAGACACAAAGTATCTATTTGAACTCCTCCTACCTTGGAGTTCATAAGCTACGTGGTATATTAAAATCGCGCCGAAGTGCGGTCTTAAAATATGTGTAAGTGCTTTAAGTCTTTAGACTTATTTACTTGGTAAGGATAGTTATGGCATTAATCGTTCAAAAATATGGCGGTACCTCAATGGGTACTCCAGAGCGCATTTTAAATGTTGCTCGTCGTGTAAAGCGTTGGCATGATCACGGTCACAAAGTTGTGGTTGTTGTATCTGCAATGAGTGGCGAAACCAATCGTCTACTTGCTTTAGCGAAAGCCATTACCGAAACCCCTGATCCACGCGAATTAGACCAAATGGTGTCTACGGGTGAACAGGTAACGATTTCTATGTTAGCAATGGCACTTAACTCTATTGGTGTTGAAGCTAAATCACTTACAGGCCGTCAAGTCGGTATTAAAACCGACAGCGCATTTACCAAGGCGCGTATTGAAGCGATTGATACGGATGTATTGACTTCAAACCTTGACGCTGGACGTGTCATTGTAGTGGCAGGTTTCCAAGGCTTTGATGCCGAAGGTAACACTACGACTCTAGGTCGTGGTGGTTCTGACACTTCGGGTGTTGCATTGGCCGCCGCACTTAAAGCTGATGAATGTCAGATTTACACAGACGTTGATGGTGTTTACACCACTGACCCTCGTGTCGCTCCAAAAGCGAAAAAAGTTGATCGTATTTCTTTTGAAGAAATGCTTGAAATGGCATCACTTGGTTCTAAAGTCCTTCAAATTCGTTCTGTAGAATTTGCCGGTAAATACCAAGTGCCTTTACGCGTATTATCAAGTTTTGATAATGACGATGATGGCGCATTCGACGAAAACTTTAAACAAAACGTCGGGACACTAATCACCACTGAAGCGGAAGACAACATGGAACAACCAATCATCTCAGGTATCGCGTTCAACCGTGATGAAGCTAAATTAACTATTCTTGGTGTACCGGATAAACCAGGTATCGCTTCAAACATCCTTTCACCAATTGGTGATGCCAATGTTGAAGTGGATATGATTATCCAAAACGTTGAAGAAGACGGCACAACTGATTTCACATTTACAGTTAACCGTAGTGAATTATCAAAAGCGAAAGCCATTCTTGAAGCGACTGCACAAGAAATTGGTGCACGTGAAGTTGCAACTCGCGCAGACATCGTAAAAGTATCGATTGTTGGTGTTGGTATGCGCTCACACGCAGGTGTTGCAAGCAAAATGTTTACTGCTCTTGCAAAAGAAGGTATTAATATTTTGATGATTTCGACTTCTGAAATCAAAATTTCAGTGATTATTGATGAGAAATACTTAGAGCTTGCTGTACGTGCTCTACACACTGCATTCGGTCTAGACCGTGAAACAGGTGAATCAAGCGCACGTGCTTAATTAACCTTGCTGTGTGTCAAAATTTGTCATTGTTAGACAGATTTTGAAAAACATCGTAAAAATTCAGAGCCACTATAGTTTTTTTTATAGTGGCTCTGTTATATTAAACCTGAGGATTTTAAAATTTACTCAGTTTGCGACTGTCACAATGATTGTTTCAGATGCACTGCTAAATTTTTTGCTTTTACAAGTTATGAATTTTACATAACAGATCATTTGCAGGTTTTGCATTTTGCAAGGAGAGAAACATGCTGATTCTGACTCGTCGTGTCGGAGAAACATTAATGATTGGAGACCAAGTTAGCGTGACTGTACTTGGTGTTAAAGGTAATCAGGTTCGTATTGGCGTGAATGCTCCAAAAGAAGTATCTGTTCATCGTGAAGAAATTTACCAACGAATTCAACATGAACGCGCAATGCACGAACATCTCCAAAACATTGATCAAGAATATCAGCCATCTTTTGAAGAAACTGATTATTCCCAAAATAACTATAATCGCTAAGATTTAAGTTGTTTAAATCATAAAGCGGCTCATTAGGCCGCTTTAAATTTATCTAGAACATGCTTTTACTATAGACGTTCAACTAAGCTTTATTACTGCCCTTCTAGAACTTTACGTACGGGACCAAAACTGCGGCGATGTTCATCAATCACCCCATACTGCGCAATTGCTTCAAAGTGTGCTTTGGTTGGATAGCCCTTGTGTTTTGCAAAACCATACTGTGGATATTTTGCATCTAGCTCAACCATTTCGTGGTCTCGAGTCACTTTTGCCAAAATACTCGCAGCCGAAATTTCAGGATGAATTGCATCACCACCTACCACAGCATCACAGCTCATCGCTAAACCAGCTGGGACTTTATTACCATCTACCAACACGTGTTCTGGCTGCACACTGAGTTTTTCGACTGCACGACGCATTGCAAGTAACGATGCCTGCAAAATATTGATCTCATCAATTTCTTGTGCAGAACTTTCAGCAATCGCCCAAGCCAAGGCTTTTTCTTGAATCTCAATAAATAACTTTTCACGTTTTTTTTCAGTGAGCTTTTTAGAATCGTTTAAACCTTCAATCGGGTTATTTGGATCTAAAATGACAGCTGCCGCAACAACCGAACCCACCAATGGACCGCGACCCGCTTCATCTGCACCAGCAATTTTCATATATCTCTCACTCAAAATAAAATACGACCCTTAATTTGGATTTGCTGATACTCAGCAATACCAATGTCTGGGTCGTATAAAATGTTCTAAATCTTAGTTTTTAAATGTTTCGATCACGCAAGCATTTAAAGTATTTGTCACGATTTTAGCTGCAAGATTAGCTTGTGAAGTTTTATCCATTGCTGCTACAACCAAATCCGTTGCAGTCACGCTAGTTGTCGCTTTCTCGCCTACACATGAACAAACTTCAGTTTGTAGTTCAGATTTTTGAGTTTCTGTTAATAATTTTGAACCTGTTTTCCAGTAGCTGTTGTTATTTAGCTCAGTCACGCATTTCGCTTGAACACCCACTTTAACAGCCATCATTGCCAAGCTGTTTGCTGAAGTTGTACCTGTAGATGTACTTGTACCTGTTGTACCAGTCGCAGCACATGCAGAAAGTACAAGCGCTAATGGCGCTAGAACAGCAACTAATTTTTTCACGAATATTTCCTTTGTTCTGTTAATTAACGCGCATATTGTGCCCCAAATCACACACCATCTGATATGACTATTTAAAATAAATTCGGTAGTTGTGTAGTTAATCATCAAAGCCTGTGTTGCATATTCACAACACAGTGTCCCGATTTTAAACGACGCATATTTTTGTGGTCTGTATTAGAATCTGCATAAGATTGGACGCTTAAATAATCAACATGAGCAATAACACACAATACTACACTCGAACAGCTCAGGTCTTACATTGGCTGATGGCGATCATATTCATCGTGGCATGGTTAATTGGCTTTTATAGTGGTAATTTTCTGAGTTATGACGTCGATGGCAGCTTTAAAGGGCAAGTCATTACCCTCCATAAAAATATTGCTACTACGATTATTTTTCTGGTGGTGATACGAATCTTTTGGCGCTATACCCACCCCGCTCCAGATTTACCTGACAACATGTCCTCCGGCATGAAAACCTTGGCACATTTGGGTCATTTAGCACTTTATTTTGTACTACTGGCTTTACCTATTACAGGTTGCTTATTTAGTTGGAGCGCAGGTCACCCGGCCCCTGTCCTGTATTTGTTTGAAATACCACGCTTGGTCCAAGATAATCCTGAATTATTAGCCATCGTGAAACCGCTACATATTTGGATTTCTTGGGCAGCAGGCTTGCTCTTAGTCGGTCATATTTTGGCAGCACTGAAACATCATTTTATTGATAAAGACCATGTGCTCAAAAGCATGACACGACAACCAAAACCCTAACAAAGACAAAATAAAAGCCACATTATATGGCTTTTATTTTAAGCATTATCTTTTAATTCAGTACTTGCTGAGCACAGCCACGCATACTATTCAAAACCGCTTTAGAAATCAGTTTATTCTTTTCAGTTTCATTCACTGCAGCAGTCATCAGATCTTTCGCACCGATATCATCCATAGCATGCTCACTCACGCACTGACAAATCGCAGCTTGATTGTCTTTTTTCTGTTGAGCACTCATAAACAACGCAGCACCTTTCCAAATTTTAGAACTATTTAACTCTTGCGAGCATTGATATTCAATCACGGGCTTTAGCATACGCTGACTTAAACTTGATTTATCTGCAATAGCAGCCGATGAAATCAATACTACGGCTAAAAATGTAATCGATGAGGCAAATATAGAGCGATTTGAATGAGAGAAAAGCATGATTTAAACATAAAAAAGGCAGTGAATATTCACTGCCTGAGATTATACGCTGATTATTAATTCAACGCTTCAATCTTTTTAATCCAAGTTTGTTTTTCCGCATCTGAAATAAATGATGCTTCAAATGAGTTAATTGCCAGTTGCTTTAAATCTGCATTGCTTAGATCAAGCGCTTTGGTGATCGCAATAAAGTTATCATTCATATAGCCACCAAAATAAGATGGATCATCTGAATTGACGGTCACATGCACACCTTGTTGCAATAGTCGGCGAATATTATGATCAGCCATATCATTCACCACACAAAGTTTTAAATTACTCAGCGGGCAAACGGTTAATGGCATTTTCTCTGCAATTAAACGCTGCATTAAGGCTGGATCTTCTTCTGAACGTACACCATGGTCAACACGATTTACTTTCAGTAGATCCAAAGCTTCCCATACGTATTCTGCTGGACCTTCTTCCCCTGCATGCGCAACGATAAGAAAACCTGCTTCACGGGCTTTTGCAAAAACACGTTCGAATTTTGATGGTGGATGACCCACTTCACTCGAATCTAAACCGACACCAATAATTTGATCTTTATATGGCAAAGCTTGATCTAGAGTTGCAAATGCTGCGTCTTCAGATAAATGACGCAAGAAGCACATAATCAGATGTGAGCTAATGCCCAGTTTCGTTTTAGCATCATCACAAGCGCGTTGTAAGCCATTCAAAACAGTTTCAAAAGCAACACCACGATCTGTATGAGTTTGTGGGTCGAAGAACATTTCGGTATGAACCACATGATCTTCTGCACATTTTTCAAAGTATGCCCATGCCAAATCATAAAAATCTTGCTCATGAATCAGTACGTTTGCACCTGCATAATAAATGTCTAAAAAAGACTGTAAATTATGAAAGTTATACGCATCTTTTAATTCTTCGACTGATTGATAAGGGATTGCAATATTGTTGCGTTGGGCAATTGCAAACATGAGTTCAGGCTCAAATGTCCCTTCAATATGCACATGTAGCTCTGCTTTTGGCAAAGCGCGAATCAGCTCAAGTTGATCCATCTTTTATCCTCATAAAAATAAAAAAGGGTGCAAACTGAGTTTACACCCTTTCGCTATTTGACAGTATTAACCGCCAAATGCAGCAAATTTTAATGCCCAAAGTGCAGCAATAATCCAGACCATATATGGTACAGTTTTCGCCTTACCTGTAAGCAATTTAACCAATGCATAGCTAATGAAGCCCATTGCAATACCGTCTGCAATTGAATAGGTAAACGGCATAAATACAATTGTCAAGAATGCAGGGACTGCTTCAGTAATATCATCCCACTCAATATGAACGATACCTTGAATCATCAACACACCAACAAACAACAATGCTGGCGCAGTTGCAAAACCTGGTACTGACTGAGCAAGTGGTGCTAAGAACAATGCCAAAATAAACAATACAGCAACTACAACTGCAGTTAAACCTGTACGACCACCGGCAGCAACACCTGCTGATGATTCAATATAAGGCGTAGTTGATGACGTACCCAATGCCGCACCCGCAACAATTGCAGATGAGTCAGCAAATAATGCTTTCTTCAAACGTGGTAATTTACCGTCTTTTAATAAACCTGCACGGTGTGATACACCGACCAATGTACCTGTAGAATCAAATAAATCGACCAAGAAGAATACAAAGATCACGCCAATCAAACTTGCGGTGAATAGACCTTCGAAGTTCATTTGCATGAATGTTGGAGCGATTGAAGGAATAGCCCCCACAACACCTTTAAATTCGTTGAAGCCCAGCAGGGTTGAAATTGCAGTAATCACCAAAATACTGATGATGATTGCACCACGTACTTTGAAGTGATGCATAACCACAACCATCAAGAAGCCAAGTAAAGCTAACAAGACAGACGGCTGTTTTAAATCACCCAGACTAACCAGTGTTGCAGGGTTATCAACAATAATGCCGGCATTTTTCAAAGAAACCAGCGCAAGGAATAAACCAATACCGCCGCCGATCGCCAGTTTAAGCGACATTGGAATCGCATTGACAATCGCTTCACGGATTTTGAACATGCTGATAGCGATAAAAACAAGGCCAGAGACAAAAACAGCTGCTAAAGCAGTTTGCCATTCCACGCCCATACCCAAACATACAGAATAGGTAAAGTAAGCGTTTAAACCCATACCGGGTGCTAAGGCAATTGGATAGTTAGCAACAAGACCCATCACCAAACAGCCAATGGCTGCTGCTAAACAGGTTGCGACAAAAACAGCGCCATGATCCATACCCGTTTCGGACAAAATCATTGGATTGACAATAATGATGTAACACATTGTCAAGAAAGTAGTTACACCTGCAATGACTTCTGTTTTGAAACTGGTTTTGTTTTCGCTCAGTTTAAACAGACGTTCAAGCATGTTCTCGGAAGATGGATTAGGAGTCGTCATGACCTAGCCCCTATGAAGTAAACTTTATGCATATAAGCATTCCACAAAATTAATCATGTGATGTATTCATCATTAATTTTGTGTATGCCTAAGCAACGAATATGCCAATTCGGCAGATTGTAGGCTTTAAAAAATCCTATTTTCAACAGCATACAACACAGTACAAATGTTGAAATTTGCAAACAAAAAAGCTGCATAAACCTATGCAGCTCCTCTATTTATGTCATTTAATTCGTATTTAATATCAATAAATACTGATCAAATTAATTTCGGCAAATTATAACACATTGATTTTTTAATGTTTCCACATTTTCATCGCTTTTCAATTTAGTAAATTTAAGACATTGTTTTATTTATAAAGTTTGAAATTATTATATGTAAAAATAAAATATCAATATTTAGACGAACTCTTCAAGATCATGCTTGAGCTCAATTCAAAAGCAGCAAGATTGATTTTTTTTAGCGCATATAAGGTGATGCGTTCAAATCATCATTGAACACCTGATTAATTTCTTGCTGTCGCTTTAACTCTGCATTTTTATAAACACTAAACCCTAAGAACACAATGCTGAATATAAAAATTGGTATCAGTATTTTTTTCATAACAAAATTTTATTCATGTTTAAATATTTGGCTATAATAACAAAAAACTTAAACAAAAAAGTGACGTATTTCACAATTTTATATCTTATTAAGTCATTTAGTAAGCTATTTGTTCGATCAATGTTAACTTTGTAATATATTTTAGACTGATAGACAAGATAATCGCTGAATGTTTTTTTAAATCCTTTTCCTCAAAAAGCCTCAAATTGTAGATCATTTCATATACGAAATTTAAAGCACGATCAATTTCACAGGCCCACCGTTACATCCCGAGTGAAGAAGATAAAAAAGCCGCTGACTTAAAAACAGCGGCTATTCATATTTTTTACAGATTCAAAATTTTCAATCTTGAACTTAAGCAGCTTGTTGCTCATCTCGCTTAAAGACCAATTCGCCCTTTAAGCTACTGTCGGCATCGAAATAATATCCATCGGTATTAAACGACTTGATATCTTCAATACGTTCAATTTTATTTTCCAACAAATATCGCGCCATTAGGCCACGTGCTTTTTTGGCATAGAAGCTGATGACTTTATATTTGCCGTTCTTTTGATCGAGAAAAACTGGCTTGATGATTTCGGCTTTAATTTTTGATTCTTTGACCGACTTATAATATTCATCTGAAGCGATGTTGACCAAAAGTTCAGAGCCGGCTTTTTCCAAATCGTCATTGATGAGATTGGTGATGGTATTGTCCCAAAACTCGTATAGGTTATGTCCACGTGGATTTTGCAGCTTGGTCCCCATCTCTAAACGATATGGCATCATTAAATCAAGCGGACGCAATAAACCATAGAGACCCGAGAGCATACGCAAATGGGTTTGTGCATATTCAAGGTCTGAGTTTGTAAGTTTATAAGCATCTAAACCGGTATATACATCACCTTTAAAGGCAAAGATTGCTTGGCGTGCATTGGCAAAATCAAAATCAGGCTGCCAATCTCGGAAGCGCTCAACATTTAAAGTCGCAATTTTCTCACTGACACTCATCAAGCTTGAAATTTCACTTACCGACAATTTACGTGCGACTGAGATTAATTCTTCAGAATGATTTAATAGCCGTGGTTGAGTGAATTTTTCAGTCGGTAAAGCGGTTTCGTAATCTAAAGTTTTTGCTGGAGAAATTAAAGCGAGCATAAACATCCTGATTAATTTTTAATTAAACAAACTATAACAGTAGAGTATTTTCAAATCCAATCTGTGTTTTTGATAAACATAATCTGTAAACTATGCGACTCTCCCGCTTTCACATTTTAGTCATTATGTCAGAACAACTGTTCATTCAAGGGCCTGTTGGTCAGCTTGAAATTTTTGTTGATTATCCACAGGGTGAAGTGAAAGGATTCGCGGTAGTTACACACCCTCACCCATTGCAAGGTGGCACACCACAGCACAAAGTACCTGTGCTTTTAGCGCAAATGTTCTTAGAACGTGGCTATGTTGTCTATCGCCCAAGTTTCCGTGGTTCTGGCCAAAGTGCAGGAATACATGACGAAGGCAATGGTGAAACTAAAGACACTATGCAAGTCATTGAATTTGCTCGCAACCAACATCCGAACCTGCCATTTTATGCAGGCGGTTTTAGTTTTGGTGCAAATGTCATGACTAAATGCTATGCCCTATTGCCAGTGGAGTTACAGCCTGTACAGACTATTTTATGCGGCTTACCAACCACAACAGTTGCAGGTGTACGTCACTATGTGACACCGCATATTAAGGGTGATATTTTATTTATTCATGGTGAAGAAGATAATGTCACACTGTTATCTGACTTGATTCAGTGGGCCAAACCACAGCGCCATTTAATCACGGTTTTGCCAGGTGCAAACCACTTCTTTACAGGTTATCTCAAACAGCTTCGTATTGCGATTTCACGCTTTTTAGTATAAACAATACCAAAAATGAGTCAGGCTTAACTGGCTCATTTTTTTTGCCTAGTGACCGCTCTATTCCCCACCAATATTTCAGATAAATTCACCCACAGCAATTCGATTTATCCATCTTTTTAATGCATTGGCGATCATTAGCTATTCAACATGTAAAGACCTAAGCCTATGCTCGTTTAATTTTGATTACGCCTCAATTTTTTATCTTAAAACCAATTATTTACTTGTTTAAATAATCAACTACAGAAATAATACCCAGAAAAATTAAGATAAAATTTAGAGGGAAAAATGAAATTTATTGTTGCTGTGATTTTAAGTCTAAGCATTGCAGCTTTGGTTTATTATTTTAATTCAACCCCATCCACAACGACAAATTTGCCAGCGTCTACGGTTGCTGCGAACGATGGTCCCAAAGCCTATTTGACTGCGTCATACAAGATGAATGTCGATGGTCGTGATTTTAGCTTAAAAATGGTCTACGACTTTCCCAACAGCCAAGTGTGTGAAGCCCAACTCAACAGCACTGACACCATGAATATGATTTCAACCTTTAAGCAACGCTGTTCGAGTGACTCAGTATGTAAAGAAGCAGATATTTCGTCTTGTTCATCTTTTACCGATCAAAAATATAAAGATATGCTCGATAAAAACTATCATGACACTCATTATATTTATTTAAGCGATAGCAAATTGACTGATCAACGTGGTGTGATCGTGTTTTGGGGACTCAATGAACAAGAGTCAGAAAAAATGTGTGACTATGTGAAAAAGAGCAATCGAACTATTAATCCTATCAATATTGAATGTCTATAACGTTGTTCGATACATTCCGTTAAAAATAAAAAAGCAGCGCTATGCTGCTTTTTTATAGATGATTTTTAATTCGATTTTTCAAATCATTTTGTCATTTGTTTCCATTGAAACTCACTATATGACTCTTCTTCTTTTAAACTGTTTTCGACCGCTTGAGCCAATTGATTCAATAAACTTTGCTCAGTAATACGATCTAACCAATCTTGGTCTTCATCTGGATAAGAGGTAATTTCACAGACTAGACGACCTGATTCATCCTGCCCCTGACATGTCACTGAAAGTGGCAATTCATGTTGATCGACACTGACTGCAATCTGATCACCACTTTGCGATAACGTTTGAAAGCCATAACGCTCTAATTTATTTGCCAATAATTCAGCAACCTGAGTTTGCGTATCAGCACTGCTTTCAACTCGATTTGAATCGCTATGGGCGGTGAATTGTAGTTTTCTCATGTATCTATCCAAAGACATTCTTGTTGTATGGTTTTAGCATAAGCAATTAAAACCAAACAGCCAAGCATTTGCTTGGCTGTTGTTGAATAAATATACAAATTTAGTGAATTATTTATTCACTTACCGCAATCGTTAAACCGGCTTGAGTCGCTAGCTCTGTAAATGTCGGGAAGCTGGTCGCAACAGTTTCTGTACCCACGATATTAATTTCACCCGAAGTACGTAAACCTGCCATTGAGAAGCTCATTGCAATACGGTGGTCATGATGTGATTCGATTTGACCACCTGTGAAGATTGCACCCCACTCACCCGCTTTGCCTTGACCTTCAATGATAATGCCGTCCTCGGTTGGCGTACAATCGATACCCATAATTTTTAGGCCATCTGCCATCACTTGAATACGATCCGACTCTTTCACTCGAAGTTCAGCTGCACCAGTCAAAATGGTTTGACCCTCTGCACATGCAGCAGCAATAAATAACGCTGGGAATTCATCAATCGCCAATGGCACTTGATCTTCTGGCATATGAATGCCTTTGAGTGTACGTGAACCACGAATACGAATATCGGCAATCGGCTCACCGCCAGCGATACGTTCATTTTCAACAGTCAGGTCAGCACCCATCTGTTTTAAAATTTCGATCACACCTGTACGTGTTGGATTAATGCCGACCGCTTCAAGTGTGACATCTGAACCTTCAGTAATCGCTGCACCCACCATAAAGAATGCTGCAGATGAAATATCAGAGGGTACTTGAATGTCCGTACCGACTAACTTGCCGCCACCTTGAAGTGAAATGCGGTTGCCTTCTGTTTTCACGTCATAACCAAATGCACGAAGCATACGTTCAGAATGGTCACGTGTCGGTTCTGGCTCAGTGACAACAGTTTCACCTTCCGCCCAAAGACCTGCCAACAAAATACCAGATTTTACTTGTGCAGATGCCATTGGTAAGTCGTAGTGAATACCTTTAAGGTTTTGACTTCCAGAAATAGACACGGGCGGCGTACCACGCTCACCTGTGGTTTGAATTTGCGCACCCATTTCACGTAATGGTTTGGCAATACGTTCCATTGGACGTTTTGATAATGACGCATCACCCGTCATCACCGAATCAAACTTTTGTGCCGACAACATGCCTGAAAGCAAACGCATTGAAGTGCCTGAGTTACCCATATACAAAGCGCCTGCAGGTGCTTTTAAACCATGCATACCTACACCATGAATGGTGACTTCGCCGTTTTTAGGGCCTTCAATACTTACACCCATATCGCGGAATGCTTGAAGGGTTGCCAAGGCATCTTCACCTTCAAGGAAACCAGTGACATGCGTTGTGCCTTCTGCAATAGCACCAAACATGATAGAGCGATGTGACACAGATTTATCACCTGGCACAGTAAATTTACCTTGGAATTGCTTTGGACCCGGTAAAATTTTGAATTGCTGTGTCGTCACTTTATTTTTCTCCATCAGTGGTTTCTTTGCGAGCATGTGATTGAAATGTTGGCGAGCCGCTTGTGCATGCCCCAACAGTCCCATCAACGCTTGTGAGTTTTCATCTTCAATCAGTTTGCGAAGAATAGCCAATTGTTTTTCAAAGCCATCTACCGCATTTAAAATTGCCTTTTTATTGGCAAAAAAGATGTCATGCCACATATGTGGGTCGCTTGCAGCAATGCGTGAGAAATCACGAAAACCGCCAGCGGCATAACGGAAAATATCTAAATTGTCTTCTCGGTTCGCAAGTTGCTCAACCAAGTTAAATGCCATCAAATGCGGAAGATGACTGGTATGGGCCAACACTTCATCGTGTTTTTCCACATCCATGCAAATTACTTCCGCTTTGGCAGCTTGCCACAATTGAATTAGTTTCTCTACAGCCCAATCTGCACTGCTTGGTAAAGGTGTCAAAATCACTTTGTGATTAGCAAATAAATCTACTTTACCGGCATGCACACCTGTCAGTTCAGCCCCAGCAATCGGATGCCCCGGTACAAAACCAGCAGGTAATTGCTCACCATAGACTGCTTTCGCTGCATCAACGACATTGCCTTTGGTACTCCCAACATCGGTAATAATCGTCTGTTCGGATAGATAAGGCTTGATCGCTTCAAGGACTTCTTGTGTCGCACGTACAGGCAAAGCCAAGACAACGAGATCTGCACCTTTGACCGCTTCGGCAGGATCACTATAACCTTGCTGAATAAGTCCTAAAGCTTTTGCATCTTCTAAAGTTTTTTGTGAACGCGTAGACGCCACAATTTCTTTAGCCAAATCTTCAGCAATCATGACACGAGCTAGGCTTGAGCCAATCAGCCCAAGCCCAATAAAAGCAACTTTTTCAAATAGTGGCACAGACATGACTTAAGCTTTAGCCTCTAAGCCCAAAACTTTAGCCAATGCAGCTAAGAATTTAGCATTTTCAGCTTCAGTCCCAATTGATACACGTAAATGCTCAGGGATACCAACAGGACGAACAATTACACCTTCTTTTAATAAAGCATTGAAAGTCTGTACAGGATCTGCTTTTACATTTACTAAAATGAAGTTGGCACGTGAAGGCACATACGCTAAACCTAAAGCATCAAAGCCTGACTCAAGTTGAGCCATACCCGCTTTGTTCACTACGCGTGATTTTTCAATAAATGCTTCATCTTTAAGTGCAGCAACTGCAGCCACCATCGCAAGATGGTTCACGTTAAATGGTTGACGAATACGATTGAGGAAATCCGTCACTTCAACTGAAGCCAAGGCAAAACCAACACGTAAGGCAGCCAAACCATAGCATTTTGACATGGTACGGCTAACGATTAAGTTTGCGTATTGATCTAAGAATTTCAAGCTATTGAAGTTTTCTGGGAAATATTCCACATAAGCTTCATCTAAAACCACGATCACATTTGCAGGTACTTTTTGCATGAACGCTTCAAATTCAGCTTCTTCAAACCATGTACCTGTTGGATTATTTGGGTTCGCAATAAAAATCAATTTAGTATTGTCTTTAATTGCCGCAGCCATTGCATCTAGGTCATGTGAAAAACCTTTTGCAGGCACTTCAATCGCTTCAGCATTAATGGCTTGTGTCACCAGACCATACACAGCAAATGCGTGTTGGCTATACACCACAGAGTCTTGCTCTGAAACAAAAGCACGAGCGAAAATTTCTAGAAGATCGTTTGAACCATTACCTAACGTAATGCGGTCATGTGCAATACCAAATTGTTTTTCAACTTGGTCTTTCAAAATAAAACCGCCACCATCCGGATATCGACCAATTTCTGCAAGTTCAGCAGCAACCGCTTCTTTCACTTTGTCAGAACAACCCAATGGGTTTTCATTTGATGCGAGTTTTACGATATCTGTAATACCCAACTCACGCTCAAGTTCACTAATTGGTTTACCTGGTTGGTAAGGCTTTAGCTTTGCAATGCCTTCATTGGCTGGGACAAACGTCATTTTACACTTCCAGTTTTTTCAAATGATGAAGGTGATCAACTCCTGATGGAATTGATCACAGTTGTGATCTTAAAGAACAGCAATCGGATATGAACCCAATACACGAATTTCTTTTACTAACGGACGAATTTCTTCAATTGCCGCTTTCACGTTTTCTTGCTCAACATGACCTTCCAAGTCCACAAAGAATACATAAGCCCATTTTTCTGGTAATGCAGGACGTGTTTCGATACTTGTTAAGCTAATATTATGCTTGGCAAACGGTGCAAGAATTTCAAGTAATGCCCCCGCACGGTCATGCGCAGAAATCAACAATGAAGTTTTGTCATTACCAGATTGTGGCACTTTCTCACGACCAATCACCAAGAAACGAGTAGTATTTTCAGGATTGTCTTCAATATTGCTATGTAAAATTTCAAGGTTGTAAATGTTCGCAGCGACTTCAGAAGCAATTGCTGCTGAGTGCCATTCATTGCGAATACGGCGTGCAGCTTCTGCATTTGAACTGAGTGCAACACGTTCTACACCTGGATAATGAGCATCTAACCAACCACGGCATTGCGCCAAAGTTTGTTGATGAGCATAAATTTGTTTAATGCTGTCTTTACGTGTGTTTTCAGACACTAGGAACTGGTGATGAATACGCAGCTCCACTTCACCAATAACATTCAGATGTGAAGATTTGAAGCAATCTAGGGTGTGGTTCACTACACCTTCAGATGAGTTCTCTACAGGCACAAGACCATAGTGCGCACTGCCTGCTTCTACTTCGCGGAATACTTCATCAATCGTTGGAAGAGGGCGAACAACAGCGTCTTGACCGAAATGTTTTAAAACAGCCGAATGCGTATAAGTTCCGACTGGACCTAAAAACGCAATACTTTGCGGCGCTTCCAGGGCTAAACAAGCCGACATGATCTCACGGAATAAACGTGCCATTGTCACATCAGACAATGGGCCTTCGTTACGATCCATAACTTTACGTAAAACTTGCGCTTCACGTTCAGGACGATAAAACAATGGATTCTCTTCTGCAGCAAATTTTGCTTTTGCCACAGCTTCAGCTAGTTTCGCACGACGGTTGATAAGTTGTTGAATCTGCATATCAACAGAGTCGATATCTTCACGAATTTGAGCTAAGTCCAGAGAAGTCGGAGTGTTTTGATCATCGTTGATCATTGTTATGTCGCCCTTCAAAAAAATTTTGCAAACAGTATAACAATAGTTAGCTTTCAAATGTTGCGCAATACGACTTTGATGGTTTCAGCCTTAAAAACATACAGTTGATTAAAGCTTCATCAGCTTAACTTAAGAGCCAAAACAGCCAAACTGATAGGTAAAGCCATAATTAAGACAAATCTTACCTTTTGACGGCTTTATTGATCATTCATCTTGAGCAGGACAATAAATAGCCTTTCTCCTTTCTAGCTAATTTGAATAGATCCATCTCCTTGTATAAGCCCATCAATCAATTTGTTTCATTGGTCATTTCATTTTTAAATTTTGCTCTCAATACCTGCAGCAAAATAAAAAATTCAAAACTTGGCTTTCATGGCATAGAAATAATTTGAAACTTAAAGATGATCTATATAAACACTTGGTCATTGATCGTTTTTTCAGTGACTTAATAGGCACTTTCATCTAGTGTTTACAGTCATTGACGCATTTATTACAAAAGACACAGGTAATTTTTTTCATTGCTTTGTAGTCTAAATATCAGAAAAAAAATAACAGACCCATAGGTACAAGTATGCACAAGAAAATTGCAGTGTTAGTGACCTACGATTTTGAAGATATTGAGTACCTTGAGCCTGTGGAGGCCTTTCGAGCCGCTCGGCACAGCATTATCAATATCGAAGATCAGGTTGGAAAAATTGTTTACGGCATGAAACGCCGTTCCCAGATCACCATTGACCAGAGTATCGACGATGCCTCTGTGCATGATTTTGATGCCTTATTTATCCCCGGCGGTTATTCACCCGAGAAACTCGCTATAGATGACCGTTTTATCTATTTTGTACGTAATTTTGCAGATAGCCAAAAGCCGATTTTGAGCAGTTGTCACGGTCCACAATTGTTATTAGAAGCTGGTGTCATACAAGGTCGCCATTTCGCCCAATCTGAAACGCTGAAATCTGCTTTACTAAACGCAGGTGTGGTGGTGTCGGATCAATCGGTCGTGAATGATAATAACCTGTATATATCGTCTCGCAGTACTTTAGATATACCTGAATTTATCGAAGTCTGTCTGCAAGTTTTGGGGCAGCCGTCATTATCTTAGGTCTCAATATATTCACTTACACTCAACCGCATAATCAAATTCAAACACGCAAATCTATAGAAAGACATCTTAAAAAAATAGCGAAGTCATCACTTCGCTATTTTAATTTTCAACCTGATAATTTGTTTATCGACCTAAAATACTTCGTGCCACGATTTCTTTCATAATTTCATTGGTGCCACCGTAGATTTGCTGAATACGTGCATCGACAAAGAAACGTGAAATTGGATATTCCGTCATATAACCATAGCCACCAAATAATTGAAGTAGATTATGGGCCACTTTCATTTGCATATCGGTAGAGAAGCTCTTGAGTGCTGCCGCAGTTTCAACATCAAGTTTGCCTTGCATATAAAGTTCAACATTTTGATTATAAAATGCCGCTGTAGCTAATTCGTCAATCTTAGCCTGTGCCAAGACAAAACGAGTATTTTGGAACTGTCCGATCGCCTGTCCGAAGGCTTGTCGCTCTTTAACATACTGCGTTGCCACATCAATGGAACCACGAATCGCACCAATTGCAGTCGAGGCAATTGCGGTGCGTTCACGCGGTAACTCTTGCATCAAGTAAGCAAAGCCTTGTCCAGCTTGACCCAAAAGTTGCTCTTTTGGCACTTTGACGTTGTCATAAAACAACTCTGAAGTGTCTTGCGCATGCAGACCAATTTTGTCGAGGTTGGTACCTTTCTTAAATCCATCCAAATGTGTATCGACTAAAAGTAATGACACACCTTTGGCACGTGCTTGTGGATCGGTTTTCGCAGCCAATACCACAAGGTCTGCATGTTGACCATTTGAAATAAAAGTTTTCGAGCCATTGAGTAGATAATGATCGCCCTGCAAAATTGCACTACTGCGCATAGACTGCAAGTCCGAACCTGCTCCCGGCTCTGTCATACCAATAGCACCGACCACTTCACCTGTGACCATTTTCGGTAACCAATATTGTTTTTGTTCTTCTGAACCAATGTGCAAAATATAAGGCGCTGCAATTTCAGAATGGCATGAAATACCTGTCGATAATGCACTAAAACCTGCTCGCGCAGATTCTTCGACTAGCATCAGTGAATAATGCGTTGGGACGCCATAGCCGCCATATTCTTCAGGCACATCCACACATAAAAAGCCATTTTCACCCAAAGCATTCCATACTGAACGCGGCATAATGCCTTCACGTTCCCATTGCTCATAATGTGGTGCGACATGCTCTGCCATAAAGCGGCGAAAGTTATCTCGAAATAATTCTAAGTCTGCATCATAAGCTAGCATGTGTTTCTTCCTTGGTTGAGTTTGTTATTTTGTTGAGCTCCATCCTATTGCAGTTTAGAACAGCCGTCATGCCTAAAAACTAAAGCGTTCAAATTTGGCTTTGCCCTTGCATTAAAAAAGGAAGCCGAAGCTTCCTTTTTAATTACATCTTTTACATCACAGCATCAGCGTTATGCATGATGTGCATTGCCTTCTTCTTGCATCTGACGGTCAATTTCTTCAGGATTTGCTAAAGCAAAATCTAGTTTTTCTTTGTCTAATTGACCCACCCATTTCGCAACCACAATCGTTGCCAATGAGTTACCTACAAGGTTCGTTAATGCACGTGCTTCTGACATGAAACGGTCAATACCAAGAATTAATGCCAAACCTGCTACAGGAATATGACCCACAGCAGACAATGTTGCAGCCATCACAATAAAGCCTGAACCCGTCACACCCGCAGCACCCTTAGAAGAAATAAGTAGAACCAATAACAATGTGATCTGATGCGAAATATCAAGCGGTGTATTGGTCGCTTGTGCAATAAAGATTGCTGCCATGGTCAGGTAAATAGACGTACCATCTAGATTAAATGAATAACCTGTTGGAATAACAAGACCCACTACAGATTTTTCTGCACCAGCAAGTTCGAGTTTTTTCAACATACGTGGCAGTACAGATTCAGAAGATGACGTACCCAGTACGATCAGTAACTCTTCGCGAATCATGCGAATCATTTTCAAAATACTGAAACCGCAAATACGTGCAATTGAGCCAAGTATAATGAAAATAAACAGCAAACATGTGATATAGAAGCAGATGATCAATTGACCCAATTGCGCCAAACTACCAATACCATATTTACCAATGGTATAAGCCATCGCACCGAAAGCACCAATTGGTGCAAGCTTCATGATCATGTTTACAATGTTAAAAAATACATGTGCAATTTGATCAATAAACTTCAATACAGGCTTACCTGCATCACCAAGTTTATGCAAAGCAAAACCAAATAATAAGGCAAATAATAGAACTTGAAGAATTTCACCCTCAGCAAACGCACCAACAACGGTGTTTGGGATGATATTCATAAAAAATTCTTGTGTAGATTGTGCTGCACCAGATTCAACATATTTAGAAATACCTGCAGTATCTAAAGATGCTGGATCTACGTTCATGCCCACACCTGGTTTTGCAATATTAATCACTGCAAGACCAATAATGAGTGCGATGGTCGAAACGATTTCGAAGTATAGTAAAGCGACCCCACCTGTCTTACCCACAGATTTCATGCTTTCCATGCCTGCAATACCACTTACCACGGTACAGAAGATCACAGGTGCAATAATCATTTTAATTAGCTTAATGAAACCTTGTCCTAGTGGATAGAACAATTCACCCCAGCCTTTTACGTATTGCTCGGTACCATTGATAATTTGCGTACCACTTGGTGAGAAATGACCCACCAATACACCCGCAATAATGGCAACGATCACTTGAAAATATAGTGACTTATAAATTGGTTTTTTAGCCATGACATTACTTCACGATATATTTCTGCTTCAAAGAAATATTCAGTTTTTGTCTATTTTCAAAAAATAAACAGCCCAAAACCCCTTTGTCTTCGACAAAAGAGCACCAAAGGTATTTGACTTAGCCAAATACAGAAAAACGAAATATGTATGGTGATTAAATAATCACATCAGGACCTGATATAAAATCAGCACATTGATCAGGAGATGAAACGCATACTAAAGTAGGTTAAATTTTACCTGTTTTTTAATGGCTTGTTCTGCCACAAATGTTAATTTCGGTTAAATAATAGACCGAGATCATTAGACTATAGTCTAAAGACTGCATTTTTTACGCTCATTATTAGGCTGAAAAATACCAACTATAGAAGTAAACTATCCTTAAGTCCTAATTTTAAGCCCAGTATTTGCATGAACAATAAACGAAATATTTACAAAGATTTTGAACATCCATTTGCGCAATTTGTCCGTATCGTGGGTAAAGGCAAAAATGGTGCACGTTCGCTTACTTATGATGAAGCCTACCAAGCATTCAACATGATCTTAAAAGATGAGGTTTTGGACGTTCAATTGGGTGCTTTCTTGATGTTATTGCGTGTAAAAGAAGAGTCAGTCGATGAACTCACTGGCTTTGTCCAAGCCACACGTGATCAACTCAAGTTTAAAAAGCTAGATGTCGATTTAGATTGGTCATCTTATGCAGGTAAACGCAAACATTATCCTTGGTTTTTATTAGCAGCATTAACGCTGGCAAAACACGGTTACAATGTCGTGATGCATGGGGCTTCAGGTCATACCATTAACCGCCTTTATACAGAACAAGTATTAGAGTATTTGGGTTTTCCTATTTGCCAAAATGACACAGATGTGGAAGAACAACTAATACAACGTCATTTTGCTTATATTCCGCTCGACGTCATTTCACCAATACTCAGTGATTTAATTTCACTGCGCAATGTGATGGGTTTACGTTCCCCAATTCACACCCTTGCGCGTCTGATAAATCCATTTAATGCCAAAGCCACCATGCAAGCTATTTTCCATCCAGCCTATCGTGGATCACACCAACGTGCGGCATTTCAATTGGGTTATCAAAATAGTGCTGTCATTAAGGGTGAAGGTGGTGAATTCGAACGTAACCCTGATGCAAAAACCTTAATTTGTGGCATCAAGGATGGTGAAATGTATGAGCATGAACTGCCTAAACTGACGGACAACCGTAGTCCAGTCGAAGAAGAACTTGATTTGGCCGTTTTTAAAGCCGTTTGGGACGGTCACCAGACACATGAATATGGTGAAATCGCGGTCACCGAAACCATGGGAATCGCACTGTATACCATGGGTGCCGTCGTAAGTTTTGATGAAGCAATGCAAACTGCCAAAACCATGTGGGCAAATCGTCACGCTTAAATAAGCAGATATGAAGCAACAAATTTAGGCATGCATCAGCTAATAAAAAAGCCAGCATTAAGCTGGCTTTTTCAATCAGAAAGAAAAAGGATTAAACGAAACGAATCGGCTTGAACTCAGGTTCTTCCACATGTGAGTCGCAATGCTCATCTTCTTCTTTAGTCCCGCGGTCGATATAACCACTACGCTCATCTTCTGGCAAATGTTTAATTTCCCATGCATAAACCGCTTGCATACAAATTTGACGTTGTTCTTGAGTCAGCGCTACACCATTTGGCCATTTACCAATTTCAATTGCCGTTTTTAATCGACCAACAATTTCAGGATCGAGTACGGCAAGCATCTGTTCAATATTCATAATTAATCCTGCTTTAATGAGTCAAAATCTTGGTTCCAGCCTAGCTTGGTACGACATGCCATATAGAAGTCATAACCAGGTGGATGTAATAAGTTGAGCTTAAATGGATGTTTGCGGATATGTAAACTATCGCCTACACCCAATGATACACTGTGTTGACCATCGGCACTGACCATTGGTAGAACACGATTTTCACGAATCAAAATTTTAATTTCGCTTTGTCCACCTACGACAATCGGCCGTGACGACAAAGTATGTGGATGCATTGGCACTAAGGCAATCGCATCCATACTTGGGTGGACAATCGGACCACCACCAGATAATGCATAAGCTGTAGAGCCGGTTGGCGTCGAAACAATTAAACCATCACTGTGTTGGCGGTATACATATTGCCCATCAATATTCAGTTCAAAGTCAATCATGTGTACCGATTTACCCGAGTGCAGCACAATATCATTTAAAGCCACAGCATCATAAATCGACTCGCCTTTCGAGCGAATTTCCATTTCCAACAAGAAACGTCGGTCTAGCTGAAACTCACCTTTGAGCACTTGATCTAACTTGAAAATCACTTCTGTCGGTTTGATATCGGTCAGGAAGCCCAAACGACCACGGTTCACCCCAATCACAGGGGTATTGTATTTCACCAAGGCACGTGCGGCATGAAGCAATGAACCATCACCGCCGACTACGATCACCAAATCGACAACTTCACCCAATAAATTACGGCTGACCGTCTGAGTATTATTGTAGGGAACCAGCTGCGCTGTTTGCGTATCAAATACAGGATGTAATCCCAAACTCAAAATATGATCGTGGATCAAACATAGGGTTTCGATCACTGATGATTTGTCTGGACGACCAATCAACCCAATGTTTCGAAATGATTTATGTGAAATTTGCACCTGCGCTTTTGCTCCGCTTCGCCTCATTGGTATCATATCACTAACAGAAATGATTTAAAAAAACTTTAAAGTTTCGACTTTAGTGAAGTAGCTTCCAATATTTTGCATACATATAACAGTTTAAATATTGCAAAATACTGAAAAGCTTCGCATGATTAGCAAAATTTCTCAGGGTTTTATCACTATTTATGAAGTCTGAACGTGGCATAGGCATAATTGCACTGATTTTTTCGCTGTTGATTATCGGCGGATTTCTCGTGTTCAGCATTTATCTTATTCGTCTAGATAATATTGTACGGGATAAATTCGAAGGTCAACGTTGGGATATTCCAGCTAAGGTATTTGCTCGTCCTTTAGAAATTTACACCAATGCGCCTGTAAGCCAAGCAGACCTCAACCAAGAACTGAAACTTTTGGGCTATAACGCTCAAGACAGCTATGCGAAAACGGGAAGTTACGTTACTTCTGGCAATGTAACCTATATCCATACGCGTGGTTTTGACTTTGGTGATAGTGTCGACCCTGAGCAAGTCCTTAAAGTGACCTTTGGTGAAGGTCAAATCACTGAAGTGAGTGCAACCAAGCCTTCAAGCAGTGGTATTGTCCGCTTAGAGCCGATGTTAATTGGTGGTATTTATCCTCAGCACAATGAAGACCGTGTGCTGATCAAACTTGATAAAGTGCCTAAGCCTTTAATCCAAGCTTTAATTGCTACAGAAGACCGTAATTTCTATCAGCATCATGGTATTTCCATTCGTGGTACAGCACGTGCCATCGTAAGTAATGTCACTGGTGGTAAACGTCAAGGTGGTTCGACCCTCACTCAGCAATTGGTGAAAAATTTCTATTTATCGCCTGAAAAAACCATTAAGCGTAAGGCCAATGAAGCCTTAATGGCGATGCTGATTGAACTCCACTATGACAAAGATGAAATTCTTGAAGCTTATTTAAATGAAGTGAACTTAGGTCAAAACGGTAATTATTCAATCAATGGTTATGGTTTAGCCTCACAATTCTATTTTGGTTTACCCCTACGTGAACTAAATATTGCTCAGCAGGCGTATTTAGTCGGTCTAGTTCAAGGCCCGACCCTATTTAATCCGTGGAAAAACCCTGAAGGTGCGATTAAACGCCGTAATATTGTGTTAAACAATATGGTGGTGATGGGCTATTTAACTCAGGAACAATATGAAACTGAGTCAGCACGTCCATTGAATGTCATTACAAAACCAACATTGGGCCCTTCTCGCTTCCCAGACTATATGGATATCGTGCGTCGTCAACTGCGTACTGAATACCAAGAAAGCGATTTGACCAATCAAGGTCTGCGTATTTTCACCGCGATGGATCCTATTGCTCAAACCCGTGTACAAACTGCATTTAAAGAATCTGTGGCGCGTTTAAGCAATGCCAATCCAGCACGTTTGAAAGAATTACAAGGCGCGGTATTGGTGTCTCATCCTGAAAATGGTGAATTGGTTTCAGCAGTCGGTTCAACGCAGGACTTTACCGGTTTTAACCGTACAATGGATGCTAAACGTCAAGTCGGTTCATTGCTAAAACCTGTGATTTACCTCAGTGCGATAGAATCCAACCGCTATAACTGGGCGAGTCAAATCGAAGACAGTCCGATCAGCATTCAAAGTGATGGCAAAGCTTGGACACCGAAAAACTATAGTGGTGGTGCACATGGTGTCGTATCAATGGTCGATGCCCTATCAAACTCTTATAACCTCTCTGCGGTACGCTTAGGTCAAGAGTTCGGTATGTCCACGTTTATTAACCATCTGAAAAAGTTTGGTGTGACGTCTAATATTCCAAACTACCCTTCGATTTACCTCGGCGCTATCGATATGTCACCGATGGAAGTCATGAGTGTCTATGGCAACTTTGCAACTGGTGGCTTCAAATATCCAGTGAAAGCCATTCGTTCAGTGGTCGATGCCAATGGTCGTTTATTAGATCGTTATAGCTTAACGGTACAACCGACTATTGCACCTGATGCTGCATTTATCTTGAACTACGGTTTACAACAAGTGATGAGTTCAGGGACAGGCCGTTCTGCTTATGCATCCTTACCAGCTTCACTCAAACTTGCAGGTAAATCAGGGACAACCAATGATACGCGTGACTCATGGTTTGCAGGTTATTCAGGTAATTACTTAAGTGTGGTTTGGTTAGGTTTAGACAACAACAAAGTCACAGGCTTAACTGGTTCGTCAGGAGCACTTCCTGTTTGGACCAATGTCATGAAGCAGTTACGTCAAAAACCAGTTAATTTACGTCAACCAGACAGCGTACAGTGGCATTGGTTAGACCGTTATTCAGGTAATTTATCTGCACAGCATTGTACAGGTGCGATGTATATTCCTCTGTCGCGTAACTCTATTCCAAATCAGGCTACGGCATGTGGTTCGACACAATATGAAGTAGAACCTTACACAGTTGATACTGAAGAGACGCAGCCAACTCAGGAACAAAATGATAGTTTAGGTGACTACATTCGTGAAAGTGATGTCGATAATGATCAGGGTTCATCTGATCAACCTCGCATCATCTCAAGTGGAGAGTATTCAAATTAAACTGCAAAACATTAAAGTTTTAAAAACGTTCAGTATTCTGAGCGTTTTGACGATCATTTTGGCAGGTTGCCAAACCATGAACGAACCTGAGCAAAAGCCGCCTGCGGCGCCTGAAAAAAAGGCAGACATCCATGACCCTTCTGGGGTCATCATTACGCCATATGACCATCCAGAAATTAAACGTCAACGCATCGTTATTCCTGAACAGAAAACCCAAATTCAACAGTTTGATGATGGTCGCGACTTACCTGCATTCAACAAATTGATGCAAACTACGCAAACCGCTTATGCCAATGGAAAATGGAATGAAGCTGAAAGTGCGGCAACTCAAGCACAGCGTTTGGCACCACAATCTGCGGAAACTTTTTTATATTTGGCAATGATCGCCAATCGAAAAAGTCAGCCTGCGAATGCAGAATCGTTGGCACTGCGCGGATTAAGCTATGCTCAAACCAAGCCGATGAAACAACAGCTTTGGAATGTTGTTTTAAAAGCCGGTCAAATGCAAAAGAAAAGCAGCACCATTCAAAAAGCCCAACAAGCCATCAAAGCTCTTTAAGCCCCCATAAAAAAGCCTGATCTTAATTGAGATCAGGCTTTTTTATTTAAAACATACTAAAAGTAAGTTTATTTCTCATAGTTACTATTAAATAATGTTACGCAGTAACATCAGAAGCATAATTTGATCTAAATAAAAGTACGATACACGGTAACGTCATCTGCAAGCGTTTGAGACAAGACTACATCTATTTAAAAATGTTTTTGCGGTACTTTGGATAAATTGACGCTAATGAACGAGTTTTGTCGGTGAGGTGCATTGCACCGCAAGATGGATTCCTTGTGAAGCACGCTTCTCATTTTGCCTAATGAGAAGCATCGTTTCGTAAGAGTACCTCCAGCCGAAGGCTAATCCCTGTATTCAATCTCTAGATTTAAGACTCCGTCGTATCGGTTTAAAAATCATTTAAAAATGCGCTCTGTACACGACAAAAATAGATAACTCATTGAAATAATGTCACAATAATTGTTTTCTAACGACGAATACTATGACACATCTCAATGAGTTATATCTTATCTTAAACAAATCTCTAAAATGGAACAA
>NZ_VPBM01000027.1:0-35563 GCF_013418745.1 Acinetobacter sp. YH12126
AAGATTTAGGATTTCAGCAGCACGGACCTGGGTAATACGATGATCTCGAACGTCTTGCAGAACTGCAAGCCGTTGAATTTCTTTGTCAGACATAGTGATCAGCATCTATATTTATATCCAGTCCATGATGATAAAAACCATCATAAACTAGACATTTTTATTGGTGAGAATATAGACACTTTAAATGGGTTCTAACAAAATTATTTCGTATAACGTGTATTATGTTAATTTTAGGAAATCTTTAGAATCACTATGCAGATAATCAATTCAATTGCGAATCACTTTATATTGTTTTCTACACAATAGTTTTTCCATTTATTTTTAAAGTCTTCTATAGCTTTTTCTGCTTCTTCCTCTTTGGTATAGACAGGTGATTTCTTCACTTCATCTACTATCTGATTGAAAATTTCACCTTCCTCTTTGAAGAGGTTGCTATAAATACTTTTAGCTTTTTCTACATCTGAACCCATTTGATGAAAAGTCATCAATGTGTCTGCTGCATATGCAATTCCATCACATTGTTCATTGTCATCCGCATTTGAAAAGGAACAAGTTAGTAATAATATCGAAAAAATTATTGGTTTTTTCATAATGGGAAATTTCATTTTAAATATGAATACTAAAAGATTTCTATGGATATTAAAATCCATAGAATTTTACTTCACTTAACATAATTGCGATTATACTAAATTTGCAAAATCAACCAGATCGAAAGGGAAGTGTTATCTAAACACTCCTCAGCAACTCAATCCTTTGCCGCTGTCCTTTATTTAACTTGGATACAACTAATTCATAAGAATTTAGCACCAAATCCTGCAGCAGTTCTTCTTCCAATTCTTCATCTGTAAAAACAGAAATCCAATGCTTCTTATTCATATGCCAGCCCGCACGAATAAAGGGATAAATATCTTTAAGCATTGCGCCATTGTCTGGCAGCACTTTTAAATTGATAGCTGCTTTGCCTTTTAAATGAAAACTCAGCATAAAAACCTTATCCATCACTTTAAACACATCACAGCCTTCACCAAAAGGCTGGCTGCACGTGGTTTCTGGCAGGGCGAAGGCCGTCTTAGCAGCTGCAGCGTGTAATGCAATCATAAGAAATAAACTAAAAATAAGCTTGAATGTTAAAGCCTAAGGATGAATATGAATAACGGTATCTTTATTTACCAATTGCCAAATTTCATCCATATCAATATTACGCACTGCAATACAGCCCCAAGTCCAATCTTTTTGTGGGAAATACGTCATCAGTTGTGGTGCAGCTTTCATTTGTAAACTGGTCGCCGAACCATGAATCATAATGTCACCACCTGCAGAAACCCCTAGATTTTTAGCCTTCTGTTTATCGGCCGCATTGGGGTAAGAGATATGCAGCGACTTATAAAATGAACTTTGTGGATTGCGCCAATCTATATGATAAGTTCCTTCTGGCGTCTTGCCATCACCTTCTTGAACTTTATGTCCAAGCGGTTGAAAACCCAGACGCATCGGGTAACGCCGAATGACCTGATCCTGATGTTTTAACTCTAAATAACGCTCAGCTTTATGTACCTGAATATTGTCGATCGGCGTTTCTGTGCGAATTTTTTGAATTTGCAAATCACTTAATTTAGGTGGAAAGGCCAGTGCATTGGCAGGTGTAGGTAGATATTTTTCAAATTTTTGATAGCCCGAATAGCTTGCAACAAGGCAGATTAGGATAGCGAAACTAAAGATCGTGATATTTTTTCTTGTCATTGTAATTTAGTGGATAAACTGCTTTCGCAGTCCATCGATTTCTGAATTGTGGATAATGTTTAAATTATCCACAATTTTGATTCGAGTGAAATGTGGATTTGTGGATAATTTTTTAAGACGAGCAGCTGACCATCACTTCAGGCACATCACTTGGTAAAGGTCCTAAATCTTCAGTTTTTTCTAGGTCAAGTTGTTTAGTAAATGGTTGGCTCAATAATGTAAACAAACGCTCAACTTCTGAAAAATCATTACGTTCAGCAAGCTCAATGGCCTTTTGCGCCATATGGTTACGCAAGATATATTGCGGATTGGCCTGTGCCATTTCCGCATCTAAAGCATCGGTGTCCTGATGCTCACGGATACTTTCATATTGTGCCAAGAAACCTTCAAAGGCGCGGCGGTCTAAGCAGTCATCTTTAATGGCTTCATATTCATGATTTTGCAGACGAATAAAGCTTTGCGTGTAGTCCAGCTGTTCACTTTGCAGAATACGCAAAAAGGCCATGGCGCAGTCAAAGCTGTCTTTATGGAAACTTGGCAAACCCATTTTCTGAGCTAAGCCCAATTTATAATGTTCTAAGAAGGTCAGTTCAAAATGCTCTAAGCACTTAGCTAAATCTTCTTTCCACTGTTCTTTGTCATAATCTGCAGGGCAGAGCGGAACGAGATTATTCAGCCATTGCCATAAATTCCAATGCCCAATGCTCGGCTGCTGCTGATAGGTATAGCGGCCTTGGTAATCCGAATGGTTGTTGATCCAGTTTGGGCGGAAGCGCTCCATAAATCCATAAGGTCCAAAATCGAGCGTTGAACCAGTAATATTCAGATTGTCAGTATTCATCACGCCATGTGCAAAGCCAATCAGCTGCCATTTGGCAATCATCACTGCGGTACGCTGAATGACTTGGGTCGCAAAAGCTAAAATAGGTTGTTCGGCATCCAAGCATTCAGGGTAGTGCCACTCAATACATTTCTGCGTGAATTCAGGCAGTAAATCACCCTGATACTGATTGATCCATTCAAAGTGCCCCAAACGGATATGACAGTCAGATGTACGCAGCATCATTGCACCGAGTTCGAGTTTTTCACGCTGTACGCCTTGCTCAGAACTGGTAAAACCCACCGCATTGCTTGATGCAACGCCTAAGCTGTTCAGCGCATGTCCTGCCAAATATTCACGAATGGTCGAGCGCAGCACTGCACGACCATCGCCCATGCGTGAGTAAGGGGTCGAGCCGGCACCTTTGAGATGGAGGTCAATGGTTTGCCCATGTTTATCGATGATTTGCGCAATCAATAAGCCGCGTCCATCGCCTAATTGGCCTGCCCATTGTCCAAACTGGTGACCTGCATAGACCATGGCCAAAGGTTCAAATTCAGCAAAGGTTTTTTGACCGCTGCAGATGTCTACCCACGCAGCTTGATCTTCTGCCGACCATTGCAGCTCATCTGCAAGAGCCGCATTAAAATGCCCAGCTTTTGCGCCTTTTAAAGGTACAGGCTGCTGATGATGGTACAGGCGAGGTGGCAGGGTGTTATAGCGGGCATTGAACAGCATAATGATCTTTAAAAATTCAAATTATGTTTAAACTATAGCAAAGACCAGATAGAAAAACTGTAGCTTAAAATCAATAAAGCCTCCACAAGGGAGGCTTTATCATTTGAGGAGCTTTAAAACAGTTAAGCGGTTTTCTTTTTCAAATTACGCATTAATTGATTCAGTGTTTCACGGTGCTGAGATAGGCGTTGTTCAACTTGCTGGAATTCAAGTTTGAGTTTGTCATCCATTTGATGAATTTTTTCAGCAACTGCTGTTTTCTTCGCTTGAATTTCCTGTTCTTTTAATTTTGCCCAGTCATTCAAAGTTTGCGAAAACGCATCATATTCTTGAGAAATACGTTGTTTTGCTGTGGCGATGTCATCGGTCATATTCAGACCATAAATCGCAAGGTCTTGTTCAGCATATTTAAACTTCATTGCCAACTCAGCTTTTTTAATATTAAAGCTTGGAATACGGCGTAAGTTCTTTGCCAAACCTAATTTAGAACATGACCAAATTAGCCATTTAGTTGGGTCATATTGCCACCATTTCACACCATTACGGTAGTCGTATTGGAAAATGTGATGGTAGTTATGATAACCCTCACCCCAAGTAGCAATAGCTAGAACAAAGTTGTCACGTGCCGTATTTTCATCAGTATACGGACGTTTTCCCCACATATGGCAAAGTGAGTTAATAAAGAAAGTTACATGATGGCTTAAGATTAAACGCATTAAACCGCCCAATAATAGAACGCCCCACATATCACCTACAGCCCAACCAATTGGCAACAAAATAGCTGCGTGAACGGCAATCACTAGAGGGATGTAATATTTGTCTTGGAACATCACGACTTTATCTTTTAATAAGTCAGGTGCATTTTTATAGTTTGGTGCTGCTGCAGGATAATCACGAAGCATCCAACCAATGTGTGCATACCAAAAACCACGGTTAATTGAGTATGGATCTTGATCCACATCATCAACATGACGGTGATGTGTACGGTGGCCTGAAGCCCAAAATAAAATACTATTTTGAACTGCAAAAGTACCCATGAGCATTAAAATGATTTTTAAAGGCAAGGTTGCTTCATAAGCACGGTGTGCCCATAAGCGGTGATAACCTGCGGTAATACCTAAACTACTGACACCCAGTAAAACAAACATACTGATCCAAGCAGCGGCACTAAAATCATGATTAATGGCATATAACGGAATTGCAATAACTGCGACAATAGGTAAAAACACCAATGCAAAAATGGCAATCCAGTTCATTGGGGCTTTGGGTAGGGGAGCATTCATCTCCAACAGCACTCCTGAAACCTTGGGAGGTATAGATAGGACGAATCCCATTAAACTTTTAAGGGATTTTAAACGTACAGAATAGTAGCACGGGAAAACCCGTTTTCACCACTGTTATTGTACAGTTGTATTGTTCTAGACAGTAACATAATACGACTGAAGTTATTTGACTTTTTGTGGAGTAAGAAGATGCCAAAAAAACAGCAAATTTGTCAAAATAATCTGAAATTACTTATCAAATACTGCATCTGGGGCAGCTTTCTGATCAGTTGTCTTGGACTGATGGCTTGTCAAAGTTCTCCGACACAGACGGTGACTACAAAGTCACAAGGGAAGTCATATGGCAGCAGCGTTGAGCAGCCATTAAAAGTTATTCGCGTGAACGATGGGATACAAGATATTCCATGGACGATTGTGAAAATCGCTGGACAAAAAGCTAAGTTCTTTCATCATCAACCTTATCTTCAGTTCAATTCGCAATTTCGACAAATTCAGGGAAATACGGGATGTAACACTATCAGTGGCACTTATGTGATCGATACCTTAAAACACAGCGTTGATCTGAATGCCCGAGCAGGTTATTTCAGCTGTGATTCGGCTTTGGCTCAAGAGGCTGAACTTTCAGATGCCTTGCAAGCCGCAACTCAATTCCAAATAAAAGGGAAACAGATGACGATGCAAAACAGTCTGGGAAAAACTGTATTGGTTTTGGAAAGAAAATAGACCGATTGAAATAGCGACGTGTTGATCGAGAAGTGAATTACACAAATCTAGGTGAATAAAGCAGCATTAAAAATGCTGCATCATTAATTTAGGATAGTCGGTAATTAAACCGTTGATGCCCCAATCTTTAAGCTGTTTAGCACGATCAACGTCGTTGACGGTCCATACACTCACATTTAATTTTGCCTGCTGTGTGGCCTGAATAATGTCTGAATTGGCAAGTTGGTTCATCCAACCGATTTGGATACAACCTAATTTGAGTGCTTGTTCAATCGCTTTAAATTTTACGTCCGTTTCAACCAAAAGCCCGCGTTTGAAGCCGGATTTTTTTTGTTGCAAAGCAAGATGAATTTTAGGGTCAAAACTGGTGATCACCGCGGAATGTTCGAACCCTTGGAGCTGTTGTTCCAAGGTTTCAGTCAGTGCTTCAGCTTCAGTCTGTGTCTTCACTGCTTTCACTTCGACTTCAATATGATCGAAGTTATGAATAATTTTGAGCGTTTGTTCGAGCAGTGGCGTCGGCTCAACTTTATTCCATTCTGACCAAGTCACAGCATGGTTATAGGGTTCTAACTCTTGTGAACTACATTCATATAGATGTTTATCTTGACCTGTCGTTCGCATAAATTGGTCATCATGCATGATCACTAGGGCACGATCTTTAAGTTGCCGAACGTCAAATTCGACAGCACGAATTCCTAAGTCTTGAATATATTGGAAACCACCTAGGGTATTTTCAGGTGCTTCACCACGAGCGCCACGGTGACCGATTATGCGCATACGAGGCCTACAAAAAAAGATGTTAAGAACATAATGTCCTGTAAGAATGACAGGGAGATGACACTGTTATTTTGATCCGATCATTCTGAAATACAAGAATGATCGGACGAAATGTTTCGATTTATTTCAATGTAAAGTAGACTTTTAATTGATCAAAGGATTTGAGCAATTTTTGAATCCAAAACTTATTGATCAATCGTGTCGTTAATATTTTTCTGCCACAGCACTTCAGAGCCACCTTCAGCACGTTGTAATGTACGCGATGCAACAAATAACCAGTCTGAAAGGCGGTTCAAAAGCTGCAATGACGGTGCTTGAATGTTCTGGTCGCGGTTATGTACAGCCATTAAACGGCGTTCTGCACGTCGGCAAATTGCACGAGCTTGATGGGCAAAGCTGCACACCAATGTTCCTGATGGCAGGATAAAGTCTTTGAGCATTGGCAGCGCTTCATTCATGCGGTCGATGTCATTTTCCAAAAACTCAATCGACACAGGCTGTACCAAGTTGAAGTTTGGAATACAGACTTCACCGCCAAGGTCGAATAACCAATGTTGAATTAGGCTGAGGGATTTATCCCAAGTCGCTTTGTCTTCAATGCTGCTAAGTGCAATGTGTGAACGCAGAATACCAATACTTGAATTGAGTTCATCGACATCGCCTAGGGCTTCGATGCGTAAATCATCTTTAGCTACGCGAGAACCGTCGCCTAAACCTGTCGTGCCTGAATCGCCTGTGCGGGTATAAATTTTACTTAAACGGTGGCCCATTTTAATTGTCCATTTTTTGATTAAAAGTTGAATAAATCAGTGTGAAATTAATATCTAACTGTGATGCCAAAGGAAGCCAAACGGCCGCCATTTAAATAGAATTTGCCGTCGAAATTGCCAGCAGAAGCCGTTTTATATTGAACATCGCCGACATTTTGAATATTGGCAAAGAAGCGCAGTTGCTCGTTGGGTTGGTAATAACTATTGAAATCAATCTGAGCATGTCCAGGGATCACATCCTCATCATAATTACTGCTGTCTGAATGGCTGTTCGCACTCAGCGTTGTTGACAGCCCATAATGTTCATCAGCCCAACCAGCTGACAATGCCAGTTTTTGACGTGGGCGGCGGCTCAAATCCAAACCTGTTTTATCATTTTTTGCTTGATTGTAGCTATAACTGGCCTTTGTAAAAAATGCCTCATTGCTCCAATTCACATAGACTTCTGAACCTTGAATGGTCACTGCATCAATATTGGCAAACTTCCAGTTATTGTTGGGATCAGAATCAATAAGGTTATCAATTTCAGTTCTGTAGATAGACAAACCAGTTTTTAGTTGTGGTGTCATTTGTAGGTCTAGCCCAATTTCATAGGATTGACTTTCTTCGGGTTTTAAGTCAGGGTTTGCATAGTCGCCATAATATAAGTCGTTCATGGTTGGCGCTTTAAATGCTGTACCAATATTGGCATAGCTACTAAACAACGGCGTGAAAAAATAACGCGCAGCAACTTGTCCGACCGTGTGTTGACCATATTTTTCATGGTCTTCACGACGAATACCCGCTTGAGTTTTTAATTTATCAGTTTGATATTGGTGCTGTAGATAATAACCCGTACTGTTTAAGTCTTGATGAAAAGACTCTACAGTTTTTAGCGTTGATGTTTCTAGCTGCCGATGGGTGATGCCTGCAATGATGTTCTGAGACGGCGTCATTTGCTGTTTTGCGGTCAGTTCATATTCAGTGGATTCATAATGGGTCTGTTCAAAGATTTTGAGCTGTTCCAACTCATCTTTAAAATAAGACACGCGAGCATTCAGGGTCAGCTGATCTGTGGGGTTGAAGCGTGACTTCAGGGTTGCAATTTGATTTTTAAAATCTTGCGACTTTTGCTTATATTGCAGTGAATTCCAGCTGTATTGCTCATATTGAGAATTACCTTGGTTTTCAGAATAATCCAATGAAGTGCCAAAGCGTGTTTCTTCATAGCCAAATTTGGCAGACACGCCTTTTTGATTAAAGCTAGAAGCTCTGGCATTTTCATGTTCATGAATCAGTGTGCCGTCGGTTTCTAAACGCTGTCCACGAATTTGCGCATAAAAACCTTGCTTGGCTAGGTCTACCCCGACAGTACTTTTATAGGTTTGATTTTCACCTATTTCAGCGCTGATAAAAGCTGCATTTTTTTCAGGGGTTTTGCTAATGATTTGTACCACACCACCAATGGCATTGGTGCCATAAAGGACAGAGGCTGGGCCTTTTAAAACCTCAATCTGCTTAATGTCTGTGGTATCTATAAAATTATTTGGCGCTAAACCGCTGGCATCATTATTTAAACGGACACCGTCACGCAATACCAAAGTGTGGTCTGACTCTGTGCCACGTAAAAAAAATGAAGCTTGTTGTCCATAGCCACCCAGCTGCACCATATTGATAGAAGCATCACTCATTAATAAATGTGGAAATGATGCAATTGGTGATTGATCTATGAGCGACTCGTCAATAATGGAAATACGTGCAGGTACATTTTCTAATTTTTCTTGTGAGCGTGTTGCCGTGACGACAATGGTGTCCAATTTAGGTTGTGCAATGGAATCTGCTGCAACAGATATTTGGGAGCTAAAAATACAAAGGGCAGATATGCCAGCTGCAAGAGCAGTCGGCTGAAAAGGAAAAGGCATACAAAGCTCCATGCATTTACCCCACGTAAATGATTGAGTGATAGAACACAGTGAGCAGGTATCGGACTGGCAAGGCATTGCTTGCGCACCGTTGCGGGGGCAGTGTTGTGGAAACTTCCCATGCCAACTGTTGTGAATGGCTTAAGTATAGAGAACTCCGATTTATCGAACAATCAAATCTATCGGGCATTTTAGTGTTGCTGCATATTCAGCTTGACTTGCTGTGGGGCAGAAACTAATCTGCCCATGCTTCAGGTGCTTCCTTAATTGAGAAGTGAAACTGGGAAGTCAGTCCAGCAGTATAGAGCTGTTGTTATCTGACACTGCCCCCGCAACGGTGAATCGTTATTCATAACGTAAGTCCGGAGACCGGCCTGATGCAGACCTATTCATAATGCGGCGGGCGTTATAGCGGGATTGCATCATTGCGCCAATATTGGCCTTGCATTGCTGACCCTGAATCCGCCTGCGTTATCCATTTTATTATTCGCACGGGCGGTGCGATCGGGGAATACAGCATGCATTCTTTTTCTAAGACTCTTATCGGGTCGCTTTTTGTTTTATCTCCACTTTCTGCTGCGATGGCAGAAGACCAAGTTCATCAACTTCCAGTCATTACCAACACGGTTGCCAATATTGTTGAGCAAGACTCACAAGAAACTTTGGCGGCAGTGACCGTGATTAACCGTGAAGAAATTGAGCGCAAGCAATTTAATTCACTACAAGACTTATTACGTACTGTGCCGGGCGTAACATATAGCAATACTGGTGGTTTAGGGAAAACAACCAGTGTTTCTATTCGCGGTACAGGCAATCGCCATGCATTGGTCTTGGTAGATGGTCAAAAAGTGGGTTCTGCAACGCTTGGTGAAACGGCTTTTGAGCATTTCCCCATTGATCAAATTGAGCGTGTCGAAGTTCTGCGTGGTCCGCGTTCAAGCTTATATGGTTCAGAAGCCATTGGCGGTGTAATTCAAATCTTTACCCGTAAAGGGACGCAAAATGGGGTGAAGCCTTTTGCATCTTTTACCTATGGTTCACATGAAACATATCAAGGGAATGTTGGTTTAAATATTCGCCAAAATGATACTTGGGCAACTCTGAATGTTGCAGGAACGAAAACTCAAGGCATTGATGCGACAAATATTAATGAATCTAATGACTTGGATAAAGATGGCTACGAAAATAAGTCAGCATCTCTGCGTATGGGGCATAAATTCAATGATCAATTTGATGTTGATGCAAGTGTCTTAGTCGTTGATGGTGAAAATGAATATGATAATAGGGATGACTGGGGTTCTCCTTATATTGATGCAAAAAATGTGCATAGTAAAATCGAGCAAAATGTTTACAGCATTGGTGCTACCTATAAGCCTTTTGATATATGGACAACACAAGTCAAGTTAGGTCGCTCCGAAGACAAGTTAGATAGCCGAGATGGCTATCCATCAGTGATTAACACCCAGCGAGATAGTTTATCTTGGCTGAATACATTGGACTTTAATCAGCAAAATACATTGATGCTTGGCTTTGATTATCAGAATGATGAAGTATCAGGTACTAAATCTTATGCTGTTAAAGAGCGTGATAACAAAGCTTACTTTGCGCAATATCTAGGTTCATTTGGTAACTTCGATGTGCAAGGTGCAGTCCGTCAGGATGATAACGAGCAGTTTGGTAATCATACGACTGGAAGCGCGACTTTAGGATATCGCTTCAGTGATGCAGTGCAAACTTATGTCAGCTATGGTACGGCATTCAAAGCCCCGACATTCAATGATTTGTATTGGCCAGGAAGTGAAAACCCGACATTAGTTCCAGAAGAGTCTGAAAACTATGAAGTTGGTTTTAAAGGTGTGGTGAGCAATGTTCAATGGGAGCTAAACGCTTTCTATAATGAAATTGAAAATATGATCGCATGGGCACCAAATGCATCTTGGAATTATGTTCCAAGCAATATAGATAAGGCAAAAATTAAAGGCACTGAACTATCACTCACTCAGCAGTTGAATAATTTTCTTTGGAATATCAATTATACCTACCAAGAGCCTGAAAATGAGACAGCAGGATCAAATGGCAAACAACTGGTCTTAAAGCCAAAGCAAATCTTTAATGCTTCCGCAGACTATACAATGGATAAATGGACTATCGGTGCTTCAGTTCATGCAGAAGATAAGCGTTATACCAATGCTACAAATACTGATGAGTTGGGTTCATTTGCTATAGTAGATACGCGAGTAACTTATCAAGCAACGCCTGAATTTAGTGTTCAAGCCAAGCTTGCCAATATGTTTGATAAAGAATATTCGACCAACTACAGCAATAGCACTTTATTTAATCAAGACGGTCGCACAGCTTGGGTAACACTGCGTTATGCGATGAAATAATCGATTCAATAATTCAAAAAGCCCTGAACATTCAGGGCTTTTTATTTTTGCAGTGGAATCATGCTGAAAATCCACGCAATGCATGAAAATTGCATTACAATGATTCGCCTTTATATTCATAGATAGGCTGTGAATAGGGCGGAGTCAGAGCCAAAACAACATGCGAACCCGTGCCAAAATCTGCGGAATTACACGTACTCAAGATATCCAATCTGTCGTCCAAGCTGGCGCAGATGCGATCGGATTTGTATTCTTTGCGCCCAGCCCGCGCAGTGTAACGGCAGTGCAGGCCGCTGAACTGATTCAGCATGTGCCGCCCTATGTGCAGACCGTGGGTTTATTTGTGAATGCATCGGCTGCAGACATACAGGATATTTTAAAAATTTCACCTGTAGATATCCTGCAGTTTCATGGTGATGAAAACCCTGAACAGTGCCAAACAATTGCGCAGTCCGTTGGGCGCCGCTGGTATAAAGCCATTCAGATGAAACCTGAACTGGATGTGATTGCCGAAATCCAAGCTTTTCAGCAGGCAGGGGCAAGCGCCGTACTGCTCGATGCATGGCATCCAGAACTGAAAGGCGGTACAGGGCATAGCTTTGACTGGGCACAGTTTCCAAATCTCGATATTCCTTTAATTTTGGCGGGCGGTTTAAAGCCCGAAAATATTGAAGAAGCGATTCAAATCACTGGTGCTTACGCCGTAGATGTGAGTGGTGGTGTAGAATCGGCAAAAGGTATTAAAGACCAACAACTCATAGAACGCTTTATGCAAGGAGTCCATCGTGGATCAGCAAAATAAGATTGACTATACCCAATTCCCTGACGCACAAGGGCATTTCGGTATTCATGGCGGGCGTTTTGTGTCAGAAACTCTAATGGCAGCACTTAAGGACTTAGAAAAGCTCTATTTCCGCATGAAAGATGATGCCCAGTTTTTGGCAGAATTCGACCGTGACTTGGCGTATTACGTCGGTCGTCCTAGTCCTTTGTATTATGCTGAACGATGGTCGAAAGAGTTGGGTGGTGCGCAAATTTATTTAAAACGTGAAGACCTGAACCATACAGGTTCACATAAAGTGAATAACACCATTGGTCAGGCTTTGCTGGCTAAGCTTTCAGGTAAAAAACGTATTATTGCGGAAACTGGCGCAGGTCAGCACGGTGTAGCAACGGCAACAATTGCAGCGCGTTTAGGCCTTGAATGCGTAGTGTTCATGGGTGCAGAAGACGTAAAACGTCAAGCGATGAACGTGTACCGTATGCGTTTGCTTGGCGCGACAGTTGTACCTGTAGAAAGCGGTTCAAAAACATTGAAAGATGCCATGAACGAAGCGATGCGTGACTGGGTAACCAATGTTGATTCAACTTATTATGTGATTGGTACTGTTGCAGGTCCGCATCCGTATCCGCAATTGGTTCGTGATTTCCAATCGATCATTGGCCGTGAAGCGCGTAAACAAATTCAGGAACAAGCTGGCCGTTTACCAGATGCGCTTGTTGCATGTGTAGGCGGCGGTTCAAATGCAATGGGCTTATTCTATCCATTCTTAAATGATGAAGATGTGAAAATGTACGGTGTTGAAGCTGCAGGCTACGGCATTGAAACGGGCAAGCATTCTGCACCATTAAACGCAGGTCATGTCGGTGTACTTCACGGTAACCGTACGTACTTGATGTCGGATGATCAAGGTCAAATCATTGAAACGCATTCAATTTCTGCAGGTTTAGATTATCCAGGTGTAGGCCCTGAGCACAGCTTCTTAAAAGATATGCACCGTGTGAACTATGTGCCAATCAATGACTCTGAAGCGCTGCAGGGTTTCCGTGATTTAACTCAAATTGAAGGTATTATCCCTGCGCTAGAAAGCTCACATGCGATGGCTTATGTGACGAAACTTGCACCGACCATGGACAAAGACCAAATCATTATTGCAACGGTGTCAGGCCGTGGCGATAAAGACTTAATGACCGTTGCCCGCATTGATGGCGTGGAAATGGTTGAGATGTAAACTCCTTTAAGCCTCTCCCTTTGGGATGAGAATCTCGGAATATATTCTGAGTTCGCAAGTGGAGAAGGTGAATTAAAAATCGCGCAGAAGCAATTCCGCGCGATTTTTTTTGGGCTGAAAATTTTATTGAGGCAAATCTCTACAAAACAGATGTAGAATAAAAGTGTGAAATAAATCACAATACTGTGTAAATTTTATTGCTTTAGAAAGACTTTATAACAATGACGTTTACCCAATTGGTTCGTGCAGAATCCTTTCCAACCCATATTTATTGGCAATGGCGTGATACTTTTGCGCTGTGCATTCTTCCGCTGATCTTGTTCAACAGTTATGTCTTAGACCAATTTTTTGGTGTTTCAGCTCAGGTTGCTTTGGGTGATTCGATCTTTCGCGGTATTTTATTTATTGCCGTGTGTTGGCTCTATAAAACGATGCTGTATACGCACTGGCAAAAGTATAAACAGGCCTTTTGGCGTTCAAGCCTGTTGGTGGTTGTCGGTGCAGTCGTCTTACAAGTGGTGATTTCTTTTACACGCAGTCTGTTGCCCGTTGGTGAGAGCATTGAAAAAGAATCGACCATTGATCCTAATACGATTGCGTTTTTTAGCTTGCTGATCATCAGCCTTGGGCCATTATTTACCGCTTTGCTTGAAGATATTATTTTCCGCTATACCTTGCTGCAAAAGCTGTTTGTACAGCCGTGGCTGTGGCGAGTGATTTTGGTCTTGCTGAACTCAATCTTATTCGGCTTGATACATTATCATAATTTTGATGGCGATTTGATTGCGACCATCAGTTTTATGGCGGCAGGCCTATTTCTCAACCTCATCTATTTGTGGACGCGTAACATTTGGCATGTCTTACTCATTCATTTCGTCAACAATGCAGTACTCTCTTTAGGCGGCGTGATTTTGTTGAAATTACTTCAGCCCTATGTGGGCAGTTGAAGTCAAAAATAGGGGGAGATTGTGTCCAGTTTATTTATGGTGATGCTCGGCGGACGCCATCCAAGAGCAAATATCGAAGTGCATGATGTCATTCTTGCAGTGGGTAACGCATTAGAAGAGGTTTATCCGCAACTGAGAACGGCATGGTTTGGTGAGCAAAAAGGCTTACATATTGATGCTTGGGCACAGGTACATACAGTCAGCACTGAAAATCGGCATTATCGTATCCAATTTTGTGATGCCGCGCCCCGAGCTGAAGATGAAAAATTATGGCTGATTAATCTCGGGGGATATGATGCCCGCGAATTTGGTGAATTACATCGTTATGTTTTGGTGACGGGACAAAATGCCAGCGTTGCAAAACAACGGGGCAAGGCTTTTTTTGAGTCACATTGGCAAAAACAACATACCGACCGAACCCTAGATGTTGATGATTGTATTGCGATTGATCATGTCTATGGGCGCTATATCGAATTGGTTGAAACCCCGCATAGCCAGCAAAATTCATGGAAAAATGATTACATCTTAATAAATGAACATTTGTGATGATTAAGAGCTGAAATGTCAGCTTTTATATTTTTTTGTGATATTCGCCTGAAATCAGATGGATTGTCTTTTCAGGCGTTAAATAATAGGCATAATAACATTCAGGATTTAGACCTTAAACCTCAATGGAATGGCGTATATGGATTTAATACGGCCGAATGGACAGCCGCATTATGGGCGTTTTAGTGAACTTCCCAATCGTATCGATTTAAGTAAGTATGAATATAAGACACCGTATGGAAAACGACTTCAAGGTTGGCGTAAGCGTTTAAAATATAAAAAATTTAAATTTTGTTGTATTCAGCATGAACATTATACGATTGGTCTAGCGATTGCCGATATCGCGTGGGCAGGGCACGGTTTTGTCTATGTGTATGACCATATTACGAATGAAGTGTTGGAATGGAATTCGATTAATTTCCTGTCACGCAATACCGTTTTAGATGAACAACCTTTATTTAATCAGAGTCATTTTATTAAGTCAGGGATTCAACTGGACATTCAGCATGCCAATGGTGTGCGATACATTCAAATGTCGAAACATGGCGAACTCAAACTGAGCGCTCGAGTGTTTTGTGCGGGGACTGATCCGCTGAGTATGTGTAGCCCCACAGGGATTAATGGTTGGACCTATACTCAAAAACTAACGACGTTAGGCTGTGAAGGTTTCTTTATCAATAAGCAAGGCAAGACCATTCAATTCCATGACCGGACATTGGTGTCTTTAGATGATACCTGTGGTTTTCTTCGTCCTGAAACCGCATGGTTCTGGCTGTCGTGTAACTTTTGGGATAGTCAAAATCGACGCGTTGGGATCAATCTTGCCTCTGGTGTAAATGAAAGCTTTGGCAATGAAAATTGCCTGTGGGTCAATGGACATTTGTATCCCATGTCTGATGTGCTGTTTCAGCAACAAGGCGATAATCAATGGAATATTAGCTCATTAGACAACAGCTTAAATTTGATCGTCAGCACAGGTTGGCGGCGCTATGAAAACCTGAATTTAAGATTGGTCGGTAGTCAGTTCAGTCAATGGCAGGCAAAAATTAGCGGTACAATTCAACGTGATGGCGAAGAAATTGTATTCTTAAATGAATATGGTTTGCTTGAGCAGCACTATGCCAAATGGTGAGTCTAAGCCAATAAAAAAGCCGCAATCGATGCGGCTTTTTTTATTCAGTTGTTATTTTGCAGCTTGCCAAAACACTTCCGCAGCTTGAATTGGATCATTGGTTTCTTCATAAGTTTTTAACCAGAGATCATAATTTTGCACAATGGGATGCTGACTCGGATGGAAGTCTTTTTTAAACCAATCTCGATATGGCTTGCTCATTCGGGTGAGGGTGCCATTTTTACCAAAGAACCACGGTAAGCCTTTCATATTTAATTTTAAACGTTCAGTGAAGCTGAAGCCGTCATGTTTCAGCATCACATTGGCACGGTATAAGGTAAAGCCGAGCATCAATCCACTGGTCCAGACCAGAGTGAATTTCTTTAAATTTTCATCGACCTTAGCCACATCTTTCATCACATCAAAAGCCACATCGCGATGTTCCATTTCTTCTATCGCATGCCAAATAAATAATGCACGGACATAAGGATGCGCAGATTCTAGTACGGACTTTTGGCTACAAAAGGTTTCAGCCATCAGCGCAGTCAAATGTTCGGCGGAAGCCGTCATGGCAATGTTGTATTCTGGTGAGCGCTTGCTCAGTTCAAATTTAAAAATTTTATTCAGACGTTTAATGAACGCATCGACAGGCATGCCTTGTTGTTTCATCAACATATTCATTTTGTCATGCGCCATACCGTGCTGCGCTTCTTGACGAATAAAGTCAGCGACACGTTGCTGTAAATCAGGATCTTGAATTTGACTGCGGAACAGACGTACAGATTCAATAAAATAGCGCTCGCCATCAGGAAAGGTCAGGCTCAAGGCATCAAACATACGAGTTAAAAAGGGGTCTCCGCCAAACCAATAGCGCGGGATTTCTTCCAACTTAAAATTTAGTTTTGTGCGAACAATGGGTTCGACTTGATATTTGACGATAGCATTCATGATATTTTTTCTGTGCGAGTCGTATTGATTGCAGTATGTCGGAGAAATTGCACTTTGTTTTGACAGATATTGCCAATTTTTATACATTTTACGCCATGATGAAAATATAAAATGTCAGAATTGGCAGGTCAGAAAGAGGGGCGAGATGGCTGAAATTCAGATCCCAAATGGTTACTTCCAATTGTGGAATATGGTCTTAATTGAGCGTGAATTAAACTATACACAGCTCGAATGGATTGCGCCGTATGCTGCGCAAATTCAGCATGTGCTGTCTTTGCCGATCGACTCTCAATCGCCGAATTCTTTTTTTAACAGCATCATGCAACTGACTCAGCAGCATCTGGATTGCCCGCAATTGGTGTTTGAAATGGCCAAGTATATTCGTGCAGAGCATTTTGGGGTGTTAGGCTATATGGCGACACTGAGTAATAGTGTTGCAGATGCTTTGCAATATGTGATGCGTTTTAGTCGTTTGGTGATTGATGGCGCGCAAATTGTGCCGATGAATATGAGCCATCAAGATCATCAAATTATACTGTCTTGGCCACAGCATGATGATGAATATGCGTTGGTGAATGAATTGACGATGGCCTGTATGGCACATTTGGCCAAGCAAATTTTTCCAGATTCTTTAAAGTTACTCCGTATTCATTTTGCGCATGCACCGCGGATGGCTCGTTATCACTATGAAAAGTTTTATGGCTGCCAAATGGAATTTTCGACCCTTAAATATTCATTTGTGATTCATGCCGATAGTTTGGATTTAAAGTCAGAACTTGCTGATCCGTCACTGATGCAATTGTTATTACGTCAAGCAGAAGAGGCGATAGCCGCTCGTCCGCAACATGCAGATCCAATTATACAGATGCAACAATGCATAGCAGATTATCTCAAATTACAGCAGCAAGCCCCTAAAATAGAGTGGTTAGCAGAGGAGTTACATCTGTCAGTCAGAACCTTGCAACGACAGTTACAGGAGAAAGACACCTCGTTTAAACGGCTTTTGGAGCTTGAACGGATGAAACGCTGTGAATATCTACTTTCACAACAAACCCATTTGACAGATATCGCTTTACAGCTGGGTTATTCAGATCAGTCTGCTTTGGCACGTGCTTTTAAGGCATATAGCGGAGAGACATTATTAGCGCGGAAAAAAACCTTGAGATTAGAATAAAACATGCAGATTGCTCGTCAAAAAAAGCCATTCATACAGCATTAAAAAAAGCGGTCAAACGACCACTTTTCTTTTAAGCCAAGCTTATGCTGCGGCTTTTAATTTTGGATAACGCAGTAAAATGGCAAGGATGGCAAAGATTGCCAAGACCCAACAGTAATACACACTACCAATCAGTTCTACAGGCGAAAGTTTTGCGATCGAACAAGCCAGTAACAGCTGAGCGCCATAAGGAATGAGACCTTGGATTACGCAAGAGAAAATGTCCAAGAGCGCAGCAGCACGTTTAGGGTCTACACCATATTCTTTCGCGACTTCACGTGCCATGTCACCAGATAAAATAATTGCGACAGTGTTATTTGCTACAAATAGGTTGGAGAAAATTACCAAGAAACTGATACCAATCTCACCTGCGCGTTCAGCACCAACTTTAAAGCAGCGTGTCATGCTGTAAATGCGTTGAATTAGCCATTCTAAACCGCCTTCTTTTTGCATAATGGCAGAAATACCACCCAAGAAAATAGAAAGCAGGGCAACTTCAAACATGCCGGTAAAGCCGTCATAAATAGAATTATTTAAGCTTAAGAAATTAAATTCAGGTTGAATGACCAAACCAATCAAACCAGATAACAAGACACCAATGGTCAGTACAGCAAGCACGTGCAAACGTGAAAAGGCCAAAATAAATACGGCTAAATACGGCAAGATCAGCCAAGCATTATAAGCTTTGTGTTCAATCGCTTGTGAGCCTTGACTCATAATTAAATAGATACAGATGCTGACGATCGATGCAGGAACAGCAATCCAGACATTGACCTTAAATTTATCGCGAAGTTGAACTTTTTGACTGTTCGTTGCAGCAATGGTGGTATCTGAAATCATTGACAGATTATCACCAAACATAGCACCACCGACCACAGCACCAATGGCATACACCACTTCAATTTCGGTGACTTGTGTAAAACCAAAGGCAATTGGCGCGCAGGCTGCAATGGTGCCCATGGAGGTTCCCATCGCTGTGGCAATAAAGGCCGCAATAATAAACAGCATAGGCAGCACGAACTCAGGCGCAATCATCGATAGTCCGAATTGCACTGTTGCATCGACACTACCGATGGCACTGCTGACACTGGCAAAAGCACCAGCGAGCATAAAGACCATGAACATTAAGATCAAATTCGGGTGGCTGGCACCTTTCATAAATGTATCAATCGCGTCATTTATCTTGCCGCGATAGAGCAAAATTGCCAATACAATTGCAGGAAGAGCAGCGACTGGGGCTTTCACTTGATAGAACGCAAACTCAGTTCCAATGATGGAATGGTAAATACCACTGCCCAAAAAAATGGTCAGAAAAACAATAAGCGGGAGCAGTGCAAATGCCCGAGCAGGCACTTTCACTTGTGAATCGGAGGACATAGGAGATAAAAAAATAAAAGTATGCGGCTAGTATAAAGCAGGTTTTGCAATTTAAGGAAAATTAAAATGTAAATGCTAAGCCTGTTATTTTTAACATTTTTTTGATGATAAAATTAAGTTAATCTAAAACCTTATAATTTTGCCAGATCCTAAAATTAGGCATCTTTGATCATTGTGAAAAAAACTGAAATATCGGTAAATGATGCTTTCGGGTTGTTCTGGAAAATTATGTTTGCATGAGAAATGCCGACTGAGGATTGTATACCCTGTTCAATGGGTAAAAAATAGCGTTACAATGCGATGTCTTGTATTTCGACAAAACCCACATCATAGTTTTGATTCATTCAAGGAAAGTATAACCCTATGTCACGTTTAGCCACTCGATTTGGAACGCTTAAATCTCAACAGCGTAAGGCCTTGGTTTCTTATGTTATGGCTGGTGACCCTCATCCACAAGTAACGGTACCTTTGTTACATCAAATGGTTGAGGCAGGTGTAGATGTGATCGAATTAGGTCTTCCATTTTCAGACCCAATGGCGGATGGTCCTGTTATTGCACTTGCTGCTGAGCGTGCGCTTGCTGGGGGAACCAATACTCTAGATGCCTTGAACATGGTGAAAGAGTTCCGTAAAAACGATTCAGAAACACCGGTAGTACTGATGGGCTATTTAAACCCTGTTGAAGTAATCGGCTATGAAAAGTTTGTTGCCTATGCACATGAATGCGGTGTAGATGGCGTGCTCTTGGTGGACCTTCCACCAGAAGAAGCAAAAGATCTAGATGCAGTATTGAAAAAATACGACATGGATCAAATCTTCTTACTTGCGCCAACATCCACTGACGAACGTATTCAGCATGTGGTGAAACAAGCTAGTGGATTTATCTACTATGTTTCTTTGAAAGGTGTGACAGGTGCAGCGACTTTAGACGTTGCTGAAGCTGCGGCACGTATTCAAAAAATCAAATCGTATACTCAGGTACCTGTCGGCGTTGGCTTTGGTATCAGTGATGCAGCATCGGCGAAAGCCATGGGTGTTGCTGCGGATGCGGTGATTGTAGGTAGTGCTTTTGTTAAACAATTTGCAAACTTAGCGCCAGAACAAGCTGTAATCGAAACAGTGAATAAAGTGAAGGAGCTTCGAGCTGCGCTCGATGAGTTAGTATGAGTCAAGACGCAAAAACAGGCAAAATTCTGAGCGCATCTACGCCATGGACAGAGCGTGCGGTACCAGGTATTCATGTACCTGATGAACAGCAAGCATTAAAGGCGACATTTACTGAGCCGACGATTGAATGTCCTGAGTGTCATGCACTTGTGACTCGTACTGCAATGTCATTTAATGCCTACGTTTGTCCGCAGTGTGATGAACACTTGCGAATGAAAGCGCGTGATCGTTTGAACTGGTTCTTTGACCAAGTACAAAAAGAATTGGGTCAAGAATTTAAAGCCAAAGATCCACTTAAATTTGTAGATAGCAAAGCGTATCCAGACCGTATGTCTGAAGCGCAGAAGAAAACCGGTGAAACAGAAGCTTTAGTGGTAATGCAAGGAACGCTGAAAGGCATTCCAATGATTGCAACCGCATTTGAATTTGATTTCATGGGCGGTTCAATGGGCACTGTGGTTGGTGACCGCTTTGTTCAAGCGGCTGAACTTGCAATTAAATCCAAACAACCACTTATTTGCTTCGCTGCCTCTGGTGGTGCGCGTATGCAAGAAGGCATGTTGTCACTCATGCAAATGGCGCGTACTTCTGCTGCCATCCAAAAAATGAAAGATGCAGGCTTGCCTTATCTAGTGGTATTGACGCATCCAGTTTATGGTGGTGTGACTGCATCATTGGCAATGCTCGGTGATGTTCACTTGGCTGAACCGAAAGCCATGATTGGTTTTGCTGGTAAGCGTGTAATTGAGCAAACTGTACGTGAAAAATTGGAAGAACCGTTCCAACGTGCGGAATATTTGCTTGATCATGGTGTAGTCGATCAAATTGTCCACCGTCATGCATTACGTGATACAGTTTATCGTATTGTAGCGAAATTGATGAACTTGCCTTGAACACAGCACCACTTGCAACTGATTCTTTAAACACATGGCTCGATTATTGGAGCCATGTTCATGTTACGGGTATTGATTTAGGACTGGAGCGGGTAATTCCTGTTGCAGATCGATTGGGCGTAACTCAGCCTGATGCCAAAGTTCTGACGGTTGCTGGAACCAATGGGAAAGGCTCAACCACAACGACATTGGCTGCCATTTTAAATGCGCAAGGTTATAATGTGGGTTTATACCAATCACCGCATATCTATCGATTCAATGAACGTGTAAAGCTTCAAGGTGTTGAAGTGGCCGACCAAACCCTGATTGATGCTTTTGTAGCTGTTGATCAGGCGCGTCGTGAATGTGAATTAAGTTTATCTTTTTTTGAAGCGACCACTTTGGCCGCTTTTGTTATTTTTAAACAGCAACATTGCGATGTATGGGTCCTCGAAGTGGGCCTTGGCGGTCGACTTGATGTGGTCAATGTCGTCGATCCAGATGTTGCAGTGATTACCAATATTGGTTTAGACCATACCGATTGGTTAGGCGACACCATTGAAAAAATTGCTTTTGAGAAAGCTGGGATTATTCGTCCGAATATTCCCGTGATTTTTGGTGGACAGCAAGTACTGCCTGAAGCCATTCGTCAAAAAGCAGAAGATTGCCAAGCTGCTTTACATGTACTCAATCGTGATTATTTTTATCAGTACAGTGATGACGGACAATCTTGGATGTTTGCCTCATCAGGTTCAACCTTAAAACTCCCCGTGGGTTCTTTGGCACTCGAAAATATCTCTACGGCTGTAGCAGCAATATTGGCCAGTGGTTTGGTGGTCTCTCAGCAGTCGATCGCTCAGGGGATTATCAATGCCAAGTTACAAGGCCGTTTTGAAGTTAGAGAAATTGCAGGAAAAACGGTGATTTTCGATGCGGGACATAACCCGCATGGTGTTGAATTTTTGTTAAAGCAATTGCGAAATTTTCTCCAGTACAATAAACAATACACAGAAGTGATCAGCGTTTTCTCCATGCTGACTGATAAAGACATAAATTCTGTCGTTAACTTATTGAAAGATACGGTAAGAATGTGGAAAATTGCACAATTAAATGTGCCACGTGCGGCATCTATCACACAATTGGATAGCGCACTGCAGCATCAAGTCGTAGAACATTATGACAATGTGCAATTAGCTTTTAAGTCCGCGCTGGAAGAAACAAAGAATAATCAGCTGATTCTGGTATGTGGTTCATTTCATACCTTAGAAGCGGTATGGGAGTATCTGGAAGAATGTCAATGAATAACAAACAACGCTGGATGGGTGGTGTTGTTTTATTAGGTGGTGGTGTACTGCTGGCCGCACTTTTACTTAAAGGCAAAGAAGAAATACATCAAAATCAAAGCCAAACCCCTGAAATGGCTCAAGTTGAGCAACAAGGTCAGGGTGCGGGTAAAATGTCATCATTGACTGTTGATGTTGAAACTGAAAAGCGTTTGCTCGAAGAACAACGACGTACCCGTGAAAAATCGGTTGCGGAGCAAGAAGCACGTGCAGCAGAATTTTTAGCGATGCAACAACAAGCGGAAGCGGATGCAGCACGTAAAGCAGCAGAAGAATATGCGGCTTTAAACGCACATCGTTCAGCTCAACAAAGTTCGGATAATATTCCGCCCGAATTGGTTGAAGATGAAAAAGCCAAGCAAAATCGTTTAGCTGAGGATAAGTTGGCGGCTCAAAAAAAGTTAGAGACTCAGTCGGCGCAGCAAAAGGCTGATCAGGCACGTATCGCAGCAGATAAACAAAAAGCCGAAGCAAAACGTAAAGCGGATGCTCAAAAAGAAGCTGAACGTAAAGCACATGCTGAAGCTGAGAAAAAAGCAGCAGATAAGAAAGCAGCCGAAGCGAAGCAACAAGCTGAAGAAAAGCGTAAAGCCGAAGAAAAACACAAGGCAGAAGAAAAGCGTAAAGCCGAAGCCAAGAAAAAAGCTGAAGCTGAAAAAGCACGTGATCTGTTGGAAAATGGCGATAAGCAATGGATGGTGCAAGTTGCACTGGCTGCTAATGAAGCCAATGCAGATGCTGTTGCTGCAAAATTACGTGCAAAAGGCTATAAAGTGACGAAGAGTCCGACATCTAAAGGCATTCGTATTATGGTCGGTCCTTCGAAGGACCGTGATGCTGCGGACGCAACACGTAAAAAGATCAATTCAGATGCAAGTTTGAATATGAAATCGGCTTGGGTGATTGATTGGGTACCACTCGATAAACGCTAAGTTTATATGAGGATTTACCTTTAATAAGATGGATTCAGTAGTTGTTGCTGAATCCATTTTACATTTTCAGGACTGAATAATCGGTCAATATTTTTCCAAATAGGGTGGAAGCCATAGCCACCTTGTTTCATTTCACGTTTTGCTTCCTCAATGGACCAATGCTGAAAAATAATACGGTACATGGCCACACTCACGCCTGTACGGTCTGAGCCGTGGTAGCAATGGATTAACACTTTTTGCTCCTGTTGTTCAGCTTCTTTTATGGTTTTCATCACTGCCAGTAAATCTTCACGATCGATTTGCCATGTGTGTATCGGAATATGTACAAATTTAATCTTTTGCATATCAATAGCATTTTTTAAGCGTTCTGGATCATGATGCCGTGAACGTAAATTTATGATCACATCGATTTGCTGTTCTCGTAGAACAGGGGCGAGATCTGCATCAGGTTGTTCACTGCGAAATAATGTTGGGCTGATCTGATAAAAATTATGCTGTTGATGAACGACTTTTCCCCAATGCTGAGGACGTTCATTTAACGGTAATGGATTTGATGTCATGCAACCCGTGAAGCTGAAGCTAACACTGAGGAGGATCATTGGTAGGATTTTAGCGGTCATAGCTTGTATTCTGATAGCGAGCGAATTCTAATGGGTCATGTGCACAGATGAGATCGATGTCCGGATGCTGCGCTAACTGCTGAATCTTATGAAGGGAGTGCAGTCGCTGTGTATTGTCGGTGGCAAATAAACGCTGAAGCTGATTTAAGGCCCGCGAATGAAAATTTGGATTTAATTGATGCTGTGAGTAATAAGCATCGCCACAATATAACAACCAGCGATGGTTATTTTTTACTGCAATACCGGCATGACCCGCGGTATGTCCCAAAAGTGGAAGCATTAAAATGTCATCTTGAAAAATAGACAGACCGGCAGTGTGCTCTAAGTTAAACCATGCTTTAGTCCCGATGTTTTCAATAAAGTTCCAATAACGATGCTGTTGGAACTGCTGTGGTCGATAGCGCAGTCGTGATTTAATGCTGTGAATGTTTTGAGTGGCGTTATATTCACTGGCTAAGACATGCACGGTCGCCTGCGGAAAATCTGATATCCCGCCTGCATGATCAAAATCTAAGTGTGACAACAAAATGTGTTGAACATCTTGAGCCTTAAAGCCTAATTTTTGAATTTGATGAATCGCACTCAGTTGCGGATTAAATTTGATCTGCGCTGTGCGTGAAATAAACCGACCTAAACGATTTTGTGGATGCAAATAATCTTGTAAGCCCAGTCCTGTATCGACTAAGACGAGCCCTTTATCGGTTTCAATGAGCAGGCAATGACAGACCAAATGTGCGCGAAAGCCTTTCTGTCCAAATAAAGGAGCACACGTTGGACAAAAACTACCACAATGTAAATGATGAATTTGATGAATCACGGTTTGTTGTTTTCAAGTTTTTATTAGTTATAACGGAATTGTGATGTTTAACCAATCTAATCCCTGAGAGGAATTTGTAATCAAAAAAAGCTCATCCGGAGATGAGCAGGTTGGAGAATGCCAGAACGGGCTCGTCATTCGTTCTGAAGGGGGAAAACTATATTAACTATGGTTATGATACTTAGTTTGCTTAGGTGCTGCGCTTAAAAATAGTTAAATTTGTACCTTCGCTTTGGTCACTCACAGCAGAGCTTCTTATCTTGCGCTCGGACAGCGTAATGCTCCGTTTTATCCTCACTTAGGTTGAGGCGTTAAACGAAGGTAAGGCGTAACTGCGTTATATCCTTGAGGAAAGCGTTGTTTGATTTCCTCTTCATCTTTTAATGACGGCACAATCACCACATCTTCACCTTGTTGCCAGTTGGCCGGTGTTGCAACTTTATGGTTGTCTGTCAGTTGCAAAGAGTCAATGACACGTAAAATTTCATGGAAGTTACGCCCTGTAGATGCAGGATAAGTAATGATTAAACGGACTTTTTTATTTGGATCGATGATCACCAAAGAGCGAACAGTTAATGTTTCGCTGGCATTGGGGTGAATGAAATCATAAAGGGTAGACACTTTACGGTCTTTGTCTGCAATGATCGGGAAGTTGACCGTGGTATTTTGAGTATTATTAATGTCGTTAATCCAACCATGATGCGACTCAACATCATCAACAGACAGGGCAATGGCCTTGACACCACGTTTGCTAAATTCATCTTTTAGTTTTGCGGTAAATCCAAGTTCTGTGGTGCAGACTGGGGTGTAATCGGCAGGATGCGAAAATAAAATGCCCCAACTGTCACCTAAAAAGTCATAAAAATGAATGCTGCCTTCGCTTGAGTCTTGAGTAAAGTCTGGTGCAGTATCACCTAAACGAATCGTCATGGAATATCCCCGTATTTATTGAATTTGTTTAACTTGAAAATAAATATGAAGGATTTTTTTTATGATTAAAAATAGTGTTTTTTCATTTCTTTATGAATATATCTCATATAAAACAGTTTTATTGGGGGATAAATGCGAAATATCTCACGACAGAGTCACTATGTTGTCTGCAGAAAATTTGTTACATTAGCTTGCCTTAAGTCTCCGGGGCTAGAACCCGAGCGCAGAATATTTAAGGGGATTTTTGTGCAAAACCCTTGTACTTCGAATTTCTAGCACCATAATAACGACTAAGAAAATATATTCATTTGACAAGCAAGATTTAGAGAGTCTATTCATGTTGGCAAGTCTGATCGGAGGAATCTTCGGTACCAAAAATGAGCGCGAACTCAAACGCATGCGTAAAATCGTAGAGAAGATTAATGCGCTCGAGCCGACGATATCTGTTCTAAGCGATGCAGACTTATCTGCAAAAACTGAAGAATTCAAAGAACGTTATAAAAAAGGCGACAGCCTTGATAAATTATTACCTGAAGCGTTTGCTGTTTGTCGTGAAGCTGCGAAGCGTGTCATGGGCATGCGTCATTATGATGTACAGCTGATTGGTGGTATTACTTTACATGAAGGTAAGATCGCAGAGATGCGTACCGGTGAAGGTAAAACCCTCATGGGAACGCTTGCTTGTTACCTCAATGCGATTAGTGGTGAAGGTGTTCACGTGATTACGGTGAACGACTATCTCGCACAGCGAGATGCTGAGTTAAACCGTCCATTATTCGAATTTTTAGGTTTAAGCATTGGGATTATTTACTCAATGCAAGACCCAACTGAAAAAGCTCAAGCGTATCGAGCTGACATTACTTACGGTACCAACAACGAATTCGGTTTCGATTACTTGCGTGACAACATGGTGTTTTCTGCTGCTGAGAAAAAACAGCGCAGCTTAACCTATGCCATCATCGATGAAGTCGATTCGATCCTGATTGATGAAGCGCGTACACCGTTGATCATTTCTGGTCAATCAGAAGACTCATCTCAGTTGTATGCTGCAATTAACAGTATTCCACCAAAACTTCATGCACAAAAAGAAGAGAAGGTACCAGATGGTGGTCACTTCTGGATTGACGAAAAACAGCGCTCTGTAGAAATGACCGAAGTCGGTTATGAAACTGTTGAAGCTGAATTGATTCAAATGGGCTTGCTTGCTGAAGGTGAAAGTTTATATTCATCTGCTAATTTAAACTTGGTACACCATGTTTCTGCGGCCATTCGTGCGCATTACCTATACCAACGCAACGTGCATTACATCATCCACGAAGGTGAAGTGATCATTGTCGATGAAAACACTGGTCGTACCATGCCGGGTCGCCGTTGGTCAGAAGGTTTGCATCAAGCAGTAGAAGCCAAAGAAGGTTTGGAAATTCAGCCTGAAAACCAAACTTTAGCAACTACAACATTCCAGAACTATTTCCGTCTTTACAAGAAATTATCAGGGATGACAGGGACTGCAGATACTGAAGCTGCAGAGATGAAAGAAATTTATGGCTTGGATGTTGTACTTATTCCAACCCATCGCCCGATGATTCGTAATGACCAAAACGATTTAATCTATTTAAATCGTGAAGGTAAATACAACGCCATCATTCAAGAAATTCAACGTATTCATGAAGCGGGTGTTGCGCCGATTCTGATTGGTACAGCAACCATTGAAGCCTCTGAAATTTTATCAGATAAGCTGAAAGAAGCTGGTATTCAACATGAAGTACTTAATGCGAAACAACATGAGCGTGAAGCGGATATTATTGCGCAAGCGGGTTCACCGCGTGCAGTGACCATTGCGACTAACATGGCTGGTCGTGGTACTGATATTCTGTTAGGTGGTAACTGGAAAGCGTTGCTGGCGAAGATTGAAGAGCCGACTGAAGCAGACGAAGCACGTTTGAAAGCAGAGTGGGAACAAAATCATGAAATGGTACTGAACTCTGGTGGTTTACACATCATTGGTTCAGAACGTCATGAATCTCGTCGTATCGATAACCAGTTACGTGGTCGTGCGGGCCGTCAAGGTGACCCAGGTGTATCACGTTTCTACTTGTCGCTTGAAGATGACTTGATGCGTATCTTCGCAGGTGATCGCGTGGTTGCAATGATGCGTGCCATGGGTCTGAAAGAAGATGAAGCCATTGAGCATAAAATGGTGTCACGCTCGATTGAAAATGCACAACGTAAAGTTGAAGCACGTAACTTCGATATTCGTAAAAATTTATTGAAATACGATGACGTAAACAACGAACAACGTAAGATTATTTACTCGCAACGTGATGAAATTCTTGTTGAACCGTCTTTACAAGATTACATCGAAACAATGATTCAGGATGTGACTAAAGGCATGATCGAAGTATATATTCCACCTGAGTCTATTCACGATCAGTGGGATATAGAAGGTCTTGAAAAGGCGCTACGTGAAGATCTATCGATTGAATTGCCAATTTCGCAGTGGTTAGAGCAAGATCGTCGTTTGGATGAAGAGGCTTTGGTTGAACGTATTACTGATGAAGTTCTTCAGCACTACCGTTCACGTCGTACGCAAATGGGTGACGAAACGGCTGCAATGCTCGAACGTCACTTTATGTTGAATTCATTGGACCGCCATTGGAAAGAGCATTTGGCAGCAATGGATTACTTACGTCAAGGGATTCATTTACGTGGTTATGCGCAGAAAAATCCTGAGCAAGAATACAAAAAAGAAGCCTTTAACTTATTTGTAAACATGCTTGCTGTGATTAAGTCCGATGTCGTGACAGATTTATCTCGTATTCATGTGCCTACAGCCGAAGAGCTTGCAGAAATGGAAGCTCAAAAACAGGCTCAAGCTGAATCAATGAATCTTCAGTTGTCACACAACGACTTTGATAATTTGTTGGCTGAAGCCAATGGTAATGATGTTATCGATGCGCAATACACACCTGCAGAGCAAGTGATTGTTCCGCCAGAAAGCCGTAACTCACCGTGCCCATGTGGTTCAGGTCTAAAATATAAACAATGTCACGGTAAAATTTAAACAGCATTGTTTAATTTCAAATAAATCAGAGCCATCGCGCTCTGATTTTTTATTTACTCAGCTGATCTGACCTGAATAGTATTTGCAGTGCAGCGGATTAAATGTTATTTAGTTTCTATCAATAACCGTAAGACGGAAAAGACAATGAAAAAAGTACTAAAACCGTTCATGATTGCTGCTTTGGCTTTGCCAACTTTTGCCTTTGCAAACGCTCCTCAGACGACTTCTTTAGAGAAAGTTCAACAAGCAGTTGGTCCAACAACAACTCAAGTACAGATTGGTACTGACGGTCAAGTGACTGTAGCAAGCCCGCGTACGGGTATTCGTTATACCTTTGCCAATCCAAATCGTCCAATCGTATTGCAAACTGCAAAAATTGCAGCAGCCAATGCGGCGAATGCTGACCGTATTGTGGCTGAAAACCCAGCACTTTCTGCTGCGAGTCAACAAAAAGCGAAACAAGTGCTTCTTGATGAAGCAACTCAGCTTGCGCGTAACTAATTTACGACGAACAGCGATAAAGACCAGTCGAAAGGCTGGTTTTTTTATGTGCAAAAGAAATGCTCAATAAAATTACAGCAAAACCGTGCTTCTGCTCGATTTTTTATAGATTTTGCACTAAGCTGTATTTTTTATAACTCATATAGTTGGACGTTGAAAAATGGCAGTTGGTGACGTATCTATGCCACAGATGCATGTGGTGAAAGGTGTAAAAATCGGTTCGGCTGAAGCGTATGTGCGCTATCAGAACCGACGTGACCTTGTCATTTTTGAATTTGCTGAAGGCTCTAATGTCGCAGGCGTTTTTACTCAAAATGCATTTTGTGCAGCACCGGTGCATATTTCTAAAGCGCACTTATTAGCAGGTAATCCACGTTATTTAGTGATTAACACCGGAAATGCCAATGCAGGTACTGGCAAAATTGGCATGGCAAATGCTGAAGCGACATGTGCGAAACTGGCAGAACTGGCTGGTGTTCAAAATACAGAAGTCCTTCCTTTTTCAACGGGTGTAATTGGCGAGCAATTACCTATTGATCGTTTGGTTCAAGGCTTGCAACCGGCATTAGACAGTTTGCAAGAAGACGCTTGGTTGGAAGCGGCAACGGGCATTATGACCACAGATACCACACCTAAAGGTGCATCTGAACAATTTGAGTTAGATGGCGTCCTGTATACCATGACAGGTATTTCTAAAGGCGCAGGCATGATTCGTCCAAATATGGCGACCATGTTGAGTTATGTGGCGACTGATGCACCCATTAGCCGTGAGCTGGTGCAACAGCTTTTGAAAACTACAGTTAACCTGTCGTTTAACCGTATTACGGTGGATGGTGATACCTCAACGAATGACTCATGTATTTTGATTGCAACGGGCCAAGCTGGTGGCGTAGAAATTACTTCAGAATCAGATTCACGTTATGCTGCTGTTTTAGACGTGTTAACACGTGTAATGAAACGTCTTGCACAGCTCATTGTCCGTGATGGTGAAGGTGCGACGAAGTTTATTACTGTGGCGGTAGAAGGCGGCGCAGATACTCAAGAATGTTGTGATATTGCTTATAGCATTGCACATTCACCGTTGGTTAAAACTGCAATCTTCGCATCAGATCCAAACTGGGGCCGTATTTTGGCAGCTATTGGTTATGCAGGTGTGCCAAACTTAGATGTTGAAAAAATTCAGGTCTGGTTAGGTGATGTTCAAATCTGTAAAGACGGTGGTGCCGCAGCAGATTATACCGAAGCAGCAGGGGCTGCAGAGATGGAGAAATCTGAGATCACGATCCGTGTAGATTTAGGACGTGGCAGTGCGCGAGATACTGTGTATACCTGTGACCTGTCGTATGACTATGTTAAGATTAACGCAGATTACCGTTCATAAGATATTTGATGTTTTTGAAAAGCCTCCGTTGTGAGGCTTTTTTATAAGTGGAACTTTTTAATGACCGGTAAAAAATAGCCAAGTACCATATTTATGGGTCAGTTGTGAAGCACCTGTGTAGTAGCAGGCATTAAGGATAGAGAAGACGTTGTAATGAATAATGCAAACAACTTAATTGCAAATGAAGCAAAATCAATTGTACAAGCGCATTTGGATCGTTTGGGTGATGTTAAAGAGCATCACTTAACGGAAGCTGCAAAGCTTGAAAAGTTTGAATTAATTAAAGCGGAACTCAAAAAACGTAACGCTGTCCTTGTTGCACACTATTATTGTGATCCTGAAGTGCAGGAACTAGCAGAACAGACCGGTGGATGCGTTTCGGATTCACTTGAAATGGCACGTTTTGGTCGGGATCATGAAGCAACGACGTTGGTGGTTGCAGGAGTGAAATTCATGGGGGAGACCTCGAAGATTTTATCTCCTGAGAAAACCGTACTGATGCCTACTCTAGAGGCAACATGCTCACTTGATTTGGGGTGTCCTGTCGATGAATTTACCAAATTTTGCGATGCACATCCGGATCATACGGTTGTGGTATATGCCAATACCTCGGCGGCAGTGAAAGCGCGTGCAGATTGGGTGGTAACCTCGAGCTGTGCTGTTGAAATTGTTGAGCATTTAGATAGTTTAGGTGAAAAAATTATTTGGGCACCCGATCAGCATCTCGGTCGCTATATTCAAAAGAAAACCGGTGCAGACATGTTGCTATGGGATGGGGCATGTATTGTCCATGAAGAGTTCCGTGCACGTGGTATTGCCAATATGAAAGCGCTGTATCCTGATGCAGCAGTTTTGGTACATCCAGAGTCACCAGAATCTGTGGTGGATATTGCAGATGCCGTCGGTAGCACCTCGCAATTGATCAAGGCTGCACAAGCCTTGCCACACGAACGTTTAATCGTGGCAACAGATCGCGGTATTTTTTATAAAATGCAACAAGCTGTGCCGAATAAAATTCTCATCGAAGCACCGACGGCAGGTGAGGGAGCGACTTGTCGTTCATGTGCGCATTGCCCTTGGATGGCGATGAATGAATTGGATGGCATTCTGGAAGTTTTACAAAAAGGCGATCAGGAAATTTTTGTAGATCCGGCATTGGCTGAGCGTGCTAAATTGCCTTTAGATCGGATGTTGAATTTCAGTGCCAGTTTAAAACGTTAATTTTTGCTTGAAAAATGATTAAAGTGCTTGATAAATAATCGCTTGAAATGATTTTTTATGTTTTTTTGAAGATAGGTGTTGACGTTAATCAACGTCACGCCTAGAATGCACACCGTACCGCACGATATGCGATACAGCGAAAGCTGAGATGAAACGGAGCATAGCACAGCCTGGTAGTGCACCTGGTTTGGGACCAGGGGGTCGTAGGTTCGAATCCTACTGCTCCGACCAATTTCTCAAGGCAAAAATCGCGTGATAGTCTATGTCATCGGTAATGCGCCTGTAGCTCAGTTGGATAGAGCATCCGCCTTCTAAGCGGATGGTCACAGGTTCGAATCCTGTCAGGCGCGCCATTTTATTGGTGTTCTGATACTAGAATCTGAAACTTGTTGTGATGGTGGATGTAGCTCAGTTGGTAGAGCCCCGGATTGTGATTCCGGTTGTCGTGGGTTCGAATCCCATCATTCACCCCAATTCGGAGCATAGCACAGCCTGGTAGTGCACCTGGTTTGGGACCAGGGGGTCGTAGGTTCGAATCCTACTGCTCCGACCATTTTCTTAAAGAAAACGGTCGATAAAAGATACCGCATATAGCGGTTTTTTTATGCCTGTAATTTAAAATGCGTTATATTGGTTATTCACAAGCAAGAACATGATGGTGGATGTAGCTCAGTTGGTAGAGCCCCGGATTGTGATTCCGGTTGTCGTGGGTTCGAATCCCATCATTCACCCCAACTTTTAAAGTTGAAAGCGGAGCATAGCACAGCCTGGTAGTGCACCTGGTTTGGGACCAGGGGGTCGTAGGTTCGAATCCTACTGCTCCGACCATTTATCTCAAAAGTAATACTATGAAAAAGATGCCGCATTTAGCGGTTTTTTTATGCCTGAAATTTATAAAAAATAAAAAAGCCACCATAAGGTGGCTTTTTTATATTCTGCTATTTAGGGAATGATGGTGACATTTACACGACGGTTGATGGCACGATTGGTTTCAGTGTCATTAGAGACTATCGGTTGTTCAGCACCACGGCCAATAATTTGAATATTTGAACTGTTATAACCTTGCTTTAAAAAGACGTTTGCGACGCTTTGCGCACGTTTTTCTGACAGTTGTTGGTTGTAATTGGCTTGTCCAACATTATCCGTATGACCAATAAACTTAATTTTGTTTAGGTCATATTTAATCAGTTGAGTAGCAAGTGTATTTAACTTGACTTGTTGGTGGGGTTGAATTTGATAATCATCAAAACCAAATAAAAGTCGTTCTGGTAGGGCAAGTGTCCAACCATCATTGGTCAAGACAAAACCTTCTTTTTTAAGCATACGTGCTTGTTTGTAGCTTAAGTTACCTAAACTCATGCAGGCTGTCATAGTGGTCGTGAATGCAAGTATAAATAAAACTTTAAATGCGTTCTTTAACATAGCAAATCCTATGAGTTGGGGCGTTGAAGTGCAATGCACCAATGATTATTAGAAAGTTTAGCATCATACATCGCGCGATCCGCATCTGCGATTAGATCTTCTGGCGATTTTGCATTTTGGATCAGTGCCACACCAATATTAGCTTGTAATGCAATATTATGTTGCTCATAAACAAATGTGGAACCATAGCAGTCATGTATTTTATGACAAAAGACTTCGAGTTCTATCAGGAAGTTTAAGCGATTGATAATAATTGCAAATTCATCACCACCGAGTCGCGCAACGAAAGCATCATCTGGAAGTGCTTGTTTTAAACAATGTGATGAGGCACGCAGTACTGCATCTCCAGCTAAGTGTCCATATTGGTCATTCACATGTTTAAAGTTTTCAATATCGACAAAGAACACAGCAGCGTTCGCTTTTAAGTCAAATAGCTCAAACAGCTTTTCATAAAAATAATTACGATTTGGCAATTGGGTTAATGCATCATGACGTGCTAGATGAATTAGCTTGTCATTTTCTGAAATCAAGTTTTTATTTGACTGTTCAATTTCACTGAGTAAACCATTAAAGGCGGTACTGAGTGCGTGTAATTCTTGAATATCAGAGTTTGAAACCCGCATTTTATAATCTTTCTTAATGCTAATGGTTTGTGCTGATTCAACAATAGAGCGAACAGATTGCATTAAGTATTGATAAACAGAATTCACCGACCAAAACACAGTAGCCAATAAAAGTATAAAACCTAAAAATAAACCCAATAAAATTTTATGGAAGAAACTAACTAAATCTGAAGAGTTTCCATATACGATCAGTTCACCATAACTTTTCTGATCATGATGGATATCTAAACGAATCGGTTGGCTAAAAAAGAAATAATCTAAAATCGCTTGGCTGGAAAATGTTGAAATTTCTTGTTGCTCAGCATGAGCCAGCGACGCATTTTGATGGTTTGTAATTTCTATCGATCGAATGGGATACAGTTGAGTGTATTCGTTTAAAATTTGATGCATCGTTGTTTGGTCATTAAACACCACAGCAGGTTGAACGCGTTCGTTTATTGCGTTCGATAAAATCGTTAAGCTGTTTTTTGCATAGGTATGCATGGTATAGGTGGAAATAACCAAAAATATCGCAGAACAAATTGTAAAAGTTAAAGCAAAGATGGTGAGCTGCGAACGCGTAAATAATTGGTGCAATGTAATTGGATTATAGAGTTGTTTCATTCAGCTGACTCCGATGACTTCGCCAGTAATAAAACGCGTGGATCAATATGTATTTGTGACTGCGTTAAACTTTCCATATTAATTTTAAACGAATAACTCTGATTTTTTTTATACAAACAAAATGCACTGCCCGACTCACACTCACTATTGTTACTACTTAGAGAGAGGGCGGGGAAATTAACATGGTTGTTTAAAATACTTTGTTCTTCTTTTGCTGATAGATTGGAAAAAAATAAAACTTGGCAATGACTGGATTTGATGTCATTCACATTGATGGCTGTAATTTTATAACTGCTGTGGGTTGGCGCAAGTTTTTTAAAATCATTGACTAAACTTGAATTATTAATCACGCAAAATTTGGGTGAAGTGGTTTCCCACTTGGCATAACTCAAAATAGAGAAAGTGGTTGTGAAAATATTTGCTGTGGGAGCTGCATATAATAAGGGTGAAATGGAGCACGCCATTATTAAATAGGCAGTTTTTTTTAAAACAACCATACGAAATCAAAAAATGTCTTAAATTAAATGAAAATTGGGTGTATATACGTTTTATTATATGAAATAGGGCGTATATAGCCCAATAATAATACAAAAGAATGTTTATGTGTTTAAAAAAGCGACATGCGTAAAATAAATCATAAAAAAGGTGTTGCGTTGGATCAGAAATGCTGTAGAATGCACATCCATCGGCGGTGATGAAGATTAAAACTTCTGATAAAACAATGACTTGGTTGAATTGATTAAGTTGGGTTTTATTTGATAAGTTTAAAAA